>JBAXGE010000032.1:0-17359 GCA_037139555.1 Phycisphaerae bacterium | reverse complement strand
GCCACCATCAGCCCCAGCCAGGTGGCAATTTTGAGCGGCATCGTGGTGAAACTGGTAATACTATCAATCGCCAAACGCACGAGTTTGAAATAGTTATACTTGGTCTGGCCGGCAAAGCGCGGAGCCCGGTCAAAACGCACCCCCGTAGCCCGGAACCCGGTCCAGGTAATCATGCCCCGGACAAAGCGATTACGTTCGGGCAGGGCGTTGAAGGCATCCACCACTTTGCGGTCCATCAGACGGAAATCGCCGGTATCTTTGGGGATATCAATATTGGCCAATTTTCGCAGCGACCGGTAGAACAGCCAAGAGGTGAATTTCTTCAGGACGGTTTCTTCGGCCCGTTTGGAGCGCTGGCCATAAACGATCTGGTAGCCTTGCTGCCACTGGCGAACCATGTCACAAATGACCGTGGGGGGGTCTTGCAGATCGGAATCAATCAGGACAATCGCCTGACCCCGGGCATAGCGCAACCCCGCAGAACTGGCGGCTTCATGCCCGAAATTGCGCGAGAAACTAACCACCCGGACCCGGGCATCATCTGCGGCCAGCGTCCGGGCCACGCTTAGCGAGTTATCGCGACTACCATCATTGACCAGAATCAATTCAAAACTCAGCTTGAGCTCTGTGACGGCCACCAGTGTTTGGCGTACGAATTCCGCCAGCCCCTCCTGCTCGTTATAGACGGGCGAGACGATACTGAGTACGGGGCTGGTGTCCATAGTAGAATCCTGTACACAAAGACGCCGGGAAAACTGCCGAAAAGTTATTATAACGGTCTTTCCCGGCCTGCGTCACGGTGTTAGTATAGCCGAAAACAGGGATGGGTTCCGGTGGTAAGTCCGGAACACTGCGGCGGGCCCAACGTTGACCGCACCGTAGGATGAAGTCCCGTTATTGATCGGCCGACCCTATGAAGAATCACCCAGTCCAACCCTCCCCGAGTCAGGGTTTTACCCTGATCGAAGTATTGATTGTCGTGGCGGTAATCACGATTCTGGTGGCCATTATGGTGGCGGTGGGCGCCTCAGCGCAGCGCAATGCCCAAATCAACCAGACCAAAGTGGTGCTGAAAACGCTGGAACTCATCTCCGAGGAATATACCCGCCAGCAGGGGGGGAATCACTACCAGACCGATGCTGACCCCCAAACCTCCCGTGCCCCCGAAACCGTACTCAACATCAGCGACTTTGTAAGTAAGACGATTGATGTTCCCGCCTGCAAACAGACCTACACAACTTTGCCTGAGCGGGTTTTTGATGGCACCAAAGTGTATGATGCGTGGGGCCATGAAGTGCGGATCTGGCCGCGTCGGAAGATTGATTCCGGGGGCACTGCAGAATTGCGTCCTGCGTATTTCGAAAGTGCCGGACCGGATGGCAAGTATGGCCGTTCATTTTCCACCCAGCAGACGCCCGGGAGTAACAATGATAGTCTCCAGCGGGAAAACGCCGATAATATCACCAGTCGTGACATGTAACAGCAGCGATTCCATCGGATACAAAAACAGCCCCGGTATGGTTCGCATACCGGGGCTGCTGATTTATTGCTTGCGTGCCGTTTAGGATCGCGTAGTCGCCGGCGCTATGGTCGTGGTCGGTACGGTGGGGGTTTCAGTGGGAGTGGCGGACTGAATCCGCTGGTCTTTAAGAATACTCACGTCGGGGGTGGACTGCGGTGGGGGTGTTACCCCATCCAACTGAGGGTTGTACTTCTTCATCTGGGCATCCACACTGCTATTGTCCTTGCAGGCAAGCATGGTCAGAGCAAGCAGCGCCAAAACCGGTAAAGCATACGCACGCATGGGTAACTCCTGACTAAGCAATAGGCCGAACGAGGCACGCCTCATTCCCGTAATGCCTATAGCCTAACCGCTGCTGCCAACCGCGCCAAGGTAGGCAGCAATAACCTTGGCATCTTGCCGGATACTGGCGGGGGGGCCGGCGGCAATGGTTCGGCCATAATCCAAGACCACCAGTTGCTGACAGATGCCCATAACCAGTTTCATGTCATGCTCAATCAATAGGATAGCGACAGAAAACTCCCGTTGGATGCGTTCAATCAGACGCATGAGATCGCGGGTTTCCGCGGGATTAAGCCCGGCGGCGGGCTCATCCAGCAGTAATATTTTGGGCCGGGTGGCCAACGCCCGGGCGATTTCCAGACGCCGTTGGTCGCCATAGCATAATTGGCCGGCCATCTGGTCGGCATAGGCTTCCAGGTTAAAAAACGCCAGTAAATCCAGCGCCACTGTGCGAACCTGTTCGGCCTCGCGATAAAAGGCCGGGTGCCGCATCAGGGCGGCGGGTAAGCCCTGTTGGTGATGCACATGCTGGGCAATCTGAATCTGGTCGAGCACGCTCAAATTCTTGAACAAACGGATATTTTGAAAAGTACGCGCCAACCCCAGCGCTGAAATATGATGTGGTTGCAAGCCCGTAAGCGCGTGACCGGCCAGCTTGATAGTCCCCGCTGTGACGGGATAAATACCCGATAAAGCATTAAATACCGTGGTCTTGCCCGCACCATTAGGGCCGATAATGCCCACCAGTGAACTGGGTTCCAACTCCAGATTAAAATCGTCTACTGCGCGTAGCCCGCCAAATTCCATGACCAGACCTTTAACGATTAGTAGGGGCTGCGGGTTGGGAATCGCTATTGGCATAACTGGGGGTATGGATACGCCGACTCGAACGGTATCCTGGGTTGCTCTGCGCCGCCACTTAGCCCAGAGTATATTCAATTCATGGTGACCCAATAGTCCCTGCGGTCGGAAAATCATCAGGACAATGATGAGTACGGCGTAGATGATGATCCGCCATTTGTCAATAAACGTATTCCAGGCCGAGGTTTCCATCCCCAATGTCCCGGCCAGATGTTGCAGTGTACTGCTGGTGCGCAATATTTGGGGTAATAAGGTCAGTCCCGCCGCCGCCAGTACGGTCCCGGTGATCGAGCCTTGACCACCTAAAATAACCATCGTGACCAATTCTACCGAAAACATAAACCGGAACGAATCGGGGGTGAGATATTGATGGTGGGCATACAGACCGCCGGCCAATCCCGCCAGCGCGCCACCCAGTACAAAGGCCGCAACCTTGTAGCGCGTGGTGGGAATACCCACTGTTTCGGCGGCCAGCCAGTCTTCGCGGATGGCCAGCATGGCGCGGCCGGTAGTGGAGCTTTTAAGATTGCGGACAAATATAATACTCATGACCAGCAGGATCAGCACCCACGCACCGGGTAGAGCGATATTCTGTGCCTGTAACCACAGGGACCAATTTTGTGCCAACGGGTTATTGGGGCCAGCTTGACCAATCCATTCCCGCTGCATGCCGGGGATACTCAGGCCGGTATTTCCGCCCAGATATTTACTGTTGGTGATCAGCACGGACAGGATTTCCCCAAAACCCAGCGTGGCAATGGCCAGATAATCCCCGCGCAAGCGCAGCGTGGGCATGCCTACCAACCATGCCGCCAGCATGGCCGCGAAACCGCCGGCCACACAGCCACCGGCGCGAACCAGCTCACCGGTGACGGCCAGAGAGAGGCCGCAGGTCTGGTGCCAAAATGCGATTTGCGGTGCCAGGAATTCCGCTTTCCCGCAGACCACCGCGCCGGTATAGGCACCGATCGCCAGAAACCCGGCATGACCGAGGGAAAACTGGCCGGTTAATCCCAGTACGAGTAGTAACCCGAGTGCCAAACTGGCATGAAAGGCAATATCTAAGCATAGCCGGCGGTTATAGCCCGTGGCACTATCCAACGCCACCCCCAGTGCCCCGGCCAACACCAGCAGGCCGATCACGATCAGCAGATGACGGAGGCTGCGCAGTTTCGGAGTCATACTTTCTCCGGCAAAGCACGTCCAAAGATACCTTCGGGGCGTATCAGCAGCACCACAATCAGCAATACGAACGCGACCGCATCACGGTAGGGGCTCAAACTGACATCACCGATCTGCTGGGCGGCGACCGCAGTTTCAATGATGCCCAGCATAAACCCGCCCAGTGCTGCGCCGGGGATATTGCCGATGCCACCCAGCACCGCCGCCACAAAGGCTTTCAGACCGGGAATCAGGCCCATCAACGGTTCCACCTTGGTATTGTTCATGCCATACAGGCATCCGCCCAGCGCCGCCAGAATACTGCCCAGAATGAAGGTTGAACTGATGGTGCGGTTGATGGGGATGCCCATCAGGGCCGCAGCGTCATAACTGATACTCACCGCCCGCATGGCCTGCCCCATGTGGGTGTAACGCACAATGTACCAGAGTAATAACAACGTGCCGGCGGTAAGTCCCAGGATCAGCAGTTCCAGCGGTACGACACTGATTCCACAGGTGTCGCGCAACCAGACGATGGGGGTGCTGGTTCCAATGATCCGTGGGAAGGCCAGGCCGTTAGGGCCGAAAAGCTGAATCCCATTGATCCGCCATTGTATTTGGGCGAGATTTTGCAGAATGAGCGAAATACTGATGGCGGTGATCAGGGCGGATAGTTTGGAGGCTTTCCGCAGGGGACGGTAAGCCATGCGTTCGATGGTAAAACCGAGCAACCCGCAAGCCAGTGCGGCCACCAGAAAACCACAGATCGCCTGCACCCAGGTTTGCTCCGCCGTGGGCGCCAAACCTGCCGCCTGATTCCAAGCCCGGGCCACAAATGCGGCGACAAACGCGCCTACCATACAGACTTCGCCATGGGCAAAATTGATTAGCCGCAACACCCCGAACACCATGGTGTATCCCAACGCCAACAGCGCATAGAGACTGCCTGTGGTCAGGGCATTGATGGTTTGTTGCAAGTAATACGCCACAGCCCGTCCTTTGGGGTCTTATTGTGGATCCGGGGCGATACGTTTGAGCATCTCAAACTTACCCGCATGAATCGTAAGGACTACGGCCGATTTTTGGGCATTGCGCTGGGCATCGAAGGTAATCATCCCGGTGACTCCGGGATAGTTCGTGGTCTGGGCTAAACAGTCACGGAGTTTGGTACCCTCAGTAGTTCCGGCACGTTGGAGGGCTGCAAACATAATCTTGGCGGCATCATAGCCCAATGCGGCCAGCACATTAGGTTCGTTGCTGAATTTGACACGATAGTCGGCCACGAATTTCTGAACCTTGGGATCAGGATCGCTATTGATGAAATGGGACACCACGTAACAACCTTCCACGTCCTTGCCGCCCAGCGTGATGGTTTCGTCGTAATGCAGGCCGTCCCCGCCCATGAATGGAACCATAATACCCAATTCGCGGGCCTGGCGAATTATGGTCACGCCGGCACTGTAATAGATCGGGGTAAAGATGATCTCGGGTTTACTGTCGGCGATTTTGGTTAGTTGGGTTTTATACGTGGCCTCGCTGCCACTATAAGATTCTTCGGCGACGATCTGACCACCCAAACGGATAAATTCCGCGCGGATGGCATCGGCCAAGCCCGTGGAATAGTCGTCGCCAATATCCTTCAGAATAGCGGCTCGGGTAAGTTTCAACTCCCGTGCGGCATAGGTGGCAATCACCCGCCCCTGATAGGTGTCATTGAAACACGAACGGAAAATGAAGTCGCCCTGCTGGGTAACCTTGGGATTGGTACTGGTGGGGGAGAGCATGGGAATGCGGGCCTGTTGTACCTGTGCGGCGGCGCCGAGACTTTCCCCCGAGGTCACGCTGCCGATAATGCCCACAACCTTATCTTCGTTGATTAACTTCCCGGCCGCCAATGCCGCCCGATCGGAACGCGATTCGGTATCGGCAAATATAATGCGGACTTTCTTGCCCAGAACCCCACCTTGGGCGTTAATTTCGGACTCGGCCAATTGAATTCCCTGCTGGGTGGATTGACCAAACGTGCTGTTCCGTCCGGTCAGCGGACCCATGCCCCCAAGGATGATGACTTGTTCTTGAACTTGTCCTTCCCCACAGGCCGACAACCCCAAACCCGTTATCCCCACCAGCACGCCTACACACACCACATACATCCAAGTTAATCGCGTCATCGGTCACCCCTTCAAGAATGAAAACGCCCCTTATTTGCCCTTGGTCTCCTCCGCAGCCTTGGTGCGCCGGGCAGCTTCGAGCGAACGCTGATAATAATCACGCTGGGCCTGTAAGGCGTCCGACATGACTTTGGCATTGGCGAGTTTGGCGGTGAAACGACCACGAATGGCCGAACGGCCCAAGGTGTCTTTCACATCCTGCGTGGCTTCGGTCAGGCGTAAATCGCCATCCACCACCCGGGCACTAATCTGCTCTTCGCCGGGATTATCGCTGAAACGAACAAAACCGGCGCCTTCGTACTGCGCTACTTGAGTGTCGTTGATAAGGACGTAACGGAAGGTCGCATTAAGGGCGCTGGGATCAAGGGTCGTCTTACCACCTGCGGGCCGCCAGAAGATCCGCATGAGGACGAACTGTTCGCGCCAATTGCCCAAATCACCGCCAGCCCGCAGCAAAACATGGACATCGCCATCGCTATCCACGCGGTACAGGCCCTCGGTGATCTGCGGCTCGACGGAAAAATCACTTTTGGCTTTGACCGGCTCGATCCGCAAAGGGTACGTGGAAGTGCCGCAACCCGTAAGGGTTAACGCCGTCAGCGCAATAAGGATGGTGGCTAGGTATTTCATAGGTCCTAGAGCATAGCGTCAGATGGATTCTATCGCCAGCGGAAAACGCGGATATTGCCGTAAAGTTTGGCAATTAAGGGGGATAGCTATCGGCCAACCCAATGGAGGGGGCCAGAAAGGCATGGGACTCTAGCGCATACTGGTTGAACCAATCGATCATCATGGTGCGATCGGGTTCTCTGAACGGATAGCCGGAACCGGACCAACTCGACCCCACTACGGCCGCCCGATTGACAATCGTAACCGGACCTATATCTATGCCCTGGCCTAAATTAACCGGGACTTCGCGACTCTTGATCTGGGCATGGACCCGGTTGGGCAACGTGGGACGCAGCGCCTCCATCTGGATTACCGGTTGGATGTTAGTGGTGTTTTCGTATTCCGGAACTGTTCCCCGATTGGCATTTCCGAGGACTTCAAACAGGGTGGTGCGGGTCAGCGTAATCCGGTTGCTGATGACCTGGCGCATCGCCGCAGACATGAGAATCAGAAAAATGAAAAGTCCCGCCAGCAGAATCAATTCGATATCTGCGGTCCCACGACGGGTCGCGGCTTGAAGTTTATATCGTTTCATAGCATCAACCTCAGTTGGGTCAGTGTTTGTTCAGGACATCCAGCGAACCATTGGGGTTTGGCACACCCCCGCGTTGCAGAATTCCGCGAATCCGGCCGTCATTTTCGGCATAGTGTCCCACCCGATCGGCGTAGGTGATCTTGGGCTGCCAGGACCATCCTCCGAAGGTCGAGACGCGCCATGGCCGTGGGGGCCACAATTGGTCAAAGCGGTCACCACCGCCGTAAGACCCGTTGAATTCCATCCAGTTGAACGCTTCGGCCTGGGCATAACCCGCCACCGGCGAAACGGTATACTCATTGAGGATGTTGGTCATCGTTAATTTGGGATTGGTGGTATCACGGGTTACAGCGGCGCTGAGGACCGTCATATATTGATGTCGGTCCGAGTCCTGCAATCCCCGCGTCGGTGGTACCTGAATCGGGGGCGGGGTAATCTCGTAGGGCCAGGTGATATCAATCCACATATCGGCCCCCTGTTCGGCCACCATGCGGGCGCCGTAATCTGCGATCTGCCGGGCAAAGATGTCCGCTTCGCTCCGGGCAAAGGTTTCCGCCGTATCGCGGGCCTGACGTTTGGCTTCGCCGTCCGAGACTCCGGCGTTTACCAAACGTAGGTATTCCGAATTGTAGGTTTCGGTCAAAACCTCGTTGTACCGGAAATTCCACAAACGCTGGTAGTTACGGTCGTAAACGCTGGAACGCATATAGTCGCGGGCCTGCGGCCATACCGAGGGTTTGGCCCAGTCTGGTATGGGATACATTTTGTAGGTGGCCAGCACGTACATGGCCCGACGCTGGCCGGTAGACGGAACCGGATCGCCATCACCCAGGCGCGAAAGAATAGTTTCACGGATGGGATTGTAGGTACGGTTCCACCGTTCAGGGGCGGTCAGGAAGGCATCGGTATAGGCCGCACCCTCGGACGAAGGCATGAAAAACTGGGTGTAGTCTTTGTAGTTTAATTGGGTATAGGGCTTAATTGTAGTGTTAACCGTGCGGGGCTCATTACGCCGGATCAGACGGTCGGCAATTTGCGTCATGGTGTCCAAATACTGTGGTTCTGCCGTGCGCAACCGATAGTCCAGATAGTTGTAGTAGAATGCCCGAAAGCGGGCGCGGGATGCGTCAATCTGGTTCAGATAGGGCATAACAATCGCATCCGCAGCGGCTTTATCCAGTGCGGCGCGGTAATAATAATTCCGCCGCAGGGGAGGACACACGATCGCTCCATACGTGCCCCCGACGACGCGAATGCTGCGGTCTTTGCCGGTGACAAAATCCTGCACCTGCGCACTGCGGGCGAATACCCGGTTGGGAACATTAGTTTGCATCACTTCGCGCACCGGCGGTACTTCCGCCCCCACGGTGGCGACATCCATGTTGTAGAAATCCACCAGCCGCTGGCGTTGTTCATTCAGCACGCCGGGGGTGGTTTGGAAAACCTGACGCTGGAAGTTTTCGAAAATGTTGCGGCGTTGCAGGGCAAAATAATCCTGGGTACTGACTGAGTTGGCCACCCGGGCTTCCAATTGGGCGGTGATATCCAATTGTTCGTCCAGACCCCGCAAGACTTCTTCGTAAAGATCAATCAGCACCGTGGCCGTAAAGAGCATCTGCTCAAGTTCGGTACGTTCCGTATCAGTGATCCCCAGTACGGGTGGGGTCAGGGAACGTTGCCCCGTAGTAATAATGGGCAATCCCAAAGCGCCGTTGATCTGGTCGCGGGCGTAATACAGGTTATCGGTAAAGACCCGGTAGCCGTCGCGGGATAAATAGCGGAAGGTGCTGGGCCGGTTATCGCTGCGGGTCATCTGTTCAAAACTACGCAGCGCATCCACCGGTACTTCGCGTACTTCATTGCTGGGTAGGGCTTTGGCCGGGGTGACCAAATGGTCCCGATACACATGGGTACGTTTGATGGCCAGCCAGCCTTTGATACCCCCATAGTAGGTGGGGCTAAGGATTTGTTTTTCCGCCTGCCAGATTGCCTCAGCGGAGGCCACTTCGACAATTTGCATATTGGTGGCGGTGATGAGATTAGTGCCTCGAGCCAGCCACGAAGCCGCCGCATGGGCAGAGGTGTCCGCTGCAGTCTGCACCGCATTGCGCCGGACCGCATATTCACCGGTGTTCCATACCACCGCAACCATGGCCACAAAGGACCAGACGACAAACAGCGTCAACACCGCGATACTACCGCGGTCGTTGCGATGCCACATTTTTATCCGACGTGTTAGCCAACGCATAGGGACCTCGTGCGTTAATAAGCCCAACCTTGTGCATCAGAACGGGTGCTCCGGCCATGGCCGGTCATCACGGTAGCTTCACTTTTTAGGGTGATATAATGTCCATCCAACCCCGCCTTGGTTTCCACATTGGGGGCGATAAAAGCCATGACTCCCGGTACGGTAAGCCTGAACGGATAGCTTACACTTACCGTGATGGGTTGGGACATCCGACGATCAAAGTTATTGCCCTGCCAGGTAACCGTGGTGGTTTCCAACGCATACTGGTACCGGGCCGGGAACGATGCCCCGGGGGTGACACTGACATCCAGCATGGCGTCATAGGCGGCCTGAACCGGTGCGGAAATGCCCGAGTTCCCTTTGGGCGAGAGCTGGGCCAATATCAACGCCGCAGCTTGGGCGGGTTGCGCGCTGCGATCCACGATGAACGCGGGTTCCGTCAAGCAGGTGGTGGCGGAACGGGCGGCTACAATGGCCGCATGTTCGACCACAATTTTGGCCGCCAACAACAAAGAAAACTGAACCAGTACGCCCACGATGGTCAGATAAATGGGAAACACCAGCATGAACGAGATGCTGACGGAGGCTTCCTCATTGTGCAGGGCGCGTAGCAGTGCTTTGGGCTTGGTCAGCAGATGCCAACCTCGGGTGGGTGTGGACATGGTAATCTCCTGACGGAGGATTAACCGATCAGCGGTACCGCGCGGGCTAACAACGTGCCCAGCAACAACGGAACCGCCAGCGGCACATGACGTCTTGAGGGGGCCGCTACCACCTCAATCTTTTGGAAGTAAAACAGCGTAATGAACTGGTTGCCCAGATTCGCCATAAAGGTCTGTAACCGGCCCGCTACCAGCAAATTAACCAGACCAATCACTACGCCGATCCACATGGCATGCAACAGGGCATTACCGACCTCGGTCAATCCCAGCAATGCACCCATGGCCGTGAGTAATTTTACATCTCCTCCACCCATACCACCAATCAAAAGACTGAAAATGCCCATGCCCGCACAGAGTATAAAACCGAGTATGAACTCGGGACTATACCCCATCCAAGCCATGGCCAGTTTCATGGTGTCGGGAGGATTTGGGTTGGCATCGAGCACAAACATGAACCCGTTTACCAATATCCCCACCAAAATACCGGTATAGGTCAGGGCATTGGGGATGCGGTAGGTGGCCGCATCAAACCAGGCTGCAAAAATGACCATGAGCACGCATACCAAAGGTACAAACGTGCCCGCTTTGAGGTGGACCATCTGAAACAAGGTGGCTAGCAGCGAAGCCGAAGCTAAGATCATCAGCCATACTGCCAGCCACCCCAGACCCGACCCGGTTTTTACCGGGATCCGGGGTTGCTCCGAGACGAGGCCTACCGGGGATTCTATGGACGCCTGAGGTTCCATATGCACTGGTTTCCTCGCATCCATGCCATTTCAGGCCTGGATTAGGTACGGGACTGTTCGAGATCCGTGGTGGACTGCTGGAACCAACCAACAATCTTATTCTTGAAGATAACCAACAGGATGATGATCGGCAGGAAAATCAGGGCCAGCAACAGAATTTGCTCGACCGAGACCGCACCGCGTTCATCGTTATGCAGACGCTTCAGCAGGTTCTTGAACATGGTCTACTCCTTAAAAAAGAGACTCGGGATTGGAACCGCTATGGGTTAAACGCGGTCAATATCAAAAAGTTGCACCGGTTACGGAAAGGGCAAATGAAAAATACTGATGATTCGTACGCCCCATAATTGGATCATGTGCTGGAACATGGGCAGCAGGGTGCAAAGGGGGATTACCACCAGCGCCAGAATGAGTACATGCTCGATCGTGGCCGCCCCCGATTGATTACCGTGCAGCCGGGCCAGTAGGGCGGTCCAGGCTTTGGGCATGATATTCTTCATGGTCGGCTCCTGAGTTAAGGCTTGGTAGCGAAAATAGGGGCTGTTTCGATTATATACTTCTCCAGCCCCGGAAGTTCCTGAGCATCAGCCATACGTGGCCGCAGCCCCGTCCAAATGGCATCACCCGTTTCAATATCACCCTTGGGGGCGAATATATCCTCAATTGTGTAGTTATGGCTTGTTTCGTTATAGTGAATCTGACTGACATGGGTCACCATGCGGCGCCCCGAGGGGAGCCGTGAAGTCTGGACTACGAGATCCACTGCCGAGGCGATCTGACGCCGCAGCGCTGTTAGTGGCAAGGCGATATCCGACATCATCGCCATGGTTTCTAGACGATAACAGGTATCCGAAGGCGTTGACGCGTGTAGTGTGCTCAACGAGCCGTGGTGGCCGGAGGTCATGGCCTGTACCATGTCCAGTGCCTCACCTCTGCGGACTTCACCCACCACAATGCGATCGGGCCGCATCCGCAGTGCGGAGTTGAACAAGTCGCGAACGCTGATCTGGCCCCGGCCATATTGATCGGCGGGCCGGGCTTCGAGTTGGACCACGTGTTCGCGCTGGACCTGTAATTCGCGGGTTTCTTCGATCACGACGATGCGTTCTTCGGGTTTGAAGGCGTGGGTCATGACATTCAGCAGAGTGGTCTTACCGGAACCCGAACCGCCAGAGATCAGAATATTTTGATGGGCCATCACGGCCAGCAACAGGAATTCCAGACATTGCCGGGTGCAGGCCTTTTTCTCCAGCAGGAAGTTGGGCGTGCCGGAGTTACGGGCAAAGCGGCGGATGTTGATCGTGGTACCACAGGACGCCAGCGGGCCCAGTACGATGGTCACGCGCGACCCATCCGGCAGACGGCCATCCAGCAAGGGACGGTCCTGACTGAGGGTTTGGCCCACAAACTGGGCCACGTTGTTGGCGGCGGCCTGGACATCCTGCTCTGTGGGGAAGCGGGATTCCGTGAGTAGCACTTTGCCGGCTTTTTCAATGTAGATGCGTTCGCAGCCATTGACCATGATTTCCGAGACTTCCGGGTCGCGCAGGAAGGGGACCACGGGGGTGAGGAAGAACTCCAGGCTGGCCTCAAAGGCGGCAGCGCGACCCACTCCGGTATTGAGCTTGATCGAAGATGAGCCGGCAAGTGCGGGCGCGGTGGTCATTATAAAACTCCTAAGTGGATACCTGCGTATCCCGTGGCATTATTTGAAAAACATCACAATCTGACCCTGCGGTAAATCGGTAATCAGGCTGGTGTCCAGTTGCGGCTTGGCGGCTTTGATCGTGCCGATATTTTGCAGGGTGGTGCTGGCCGTGCCCCGTAGGACGACGATCCGCATCCCTTCCATTTTGCCGATATCGTTGGCGTATACTGTCCAACTCGCGGCGTCCTTCATTAGCACCCCATAGCCGACAAAGTCCTGAGTCAAACGGGCGAACAGGTCTTTCTTCCGTTGGGCCAATCGGGCGAGAGCCACATCACTCTTGGGAATACCGGCCAGAGCTTTCTCCAGTGATTCTACCGCAGTGGCTGGGAGGGCAAACCATTGTAGGTTTGGATCTTGACGGGCCAACTCGGTTAAAGTTTTCTCATACAGGTCTTTGACCGCGCCGCCGGTGACGGTGATTGAAGTCCGCATTAATTGCTGGGCGAACAGGGCTTTGATGAACAGATTGGAGTCTTTCGACGCCAGCACTTCATCCAACATCGTGATACCCCAGGTTTCCCAGTTCTTATCATCAATAAAACGGATTTGTTCCGCCATTTTGATGGCGATAACGGCATGCGCCATTGGGAGCGGTTTGGGATTCATCATCGTCATCGGAGGTATCACATCCACTTTTTTACGTTTCGCGACATCAGAGGTATCGAGTTCCTCAAATGTGTAATAGATGGTGTTACCCAGCCGATGTTCCGCATACTTGATATCGCCCAGAGTGAGATGGATCACTCCATCGGAGGTTTTGATATATCCAATATCACGTACCAGCGGATTAGCCAACAGATCGCCGAAATCTTTCTGCCAAACACTTTGTTCGGCAGTGGCCTCGGTGGATTGCTTGAGATATTCACCATAACTGGTGATATCGCTCATGAACGGTGTAGCGGGATATGCCGTGACGTACCGGCTGATTTCCACGATCCGGGTTTGTGCCTGCACCGCGGTCAGGCCTTCAAATTTGCCATTCCAACTGCGGACCAAATCACGCCAGGCTTCCACGGACTTAACCAATAACGCTCGGTCTACCGCACGCTTGAAGTCGCCCGTTTGCTTGGCTGTGGGCTGATTAGCGATATACACTTCAAGTTCGCGTTTCAGTTCTTCCGGGGAGCCGGTGGCATTGAGCACTTTCTGCAAGGCCAGCATGCGTTCCCGATGGAGTGCCAAATCTTTACGGGTCGTATCAATGGCCGTGAGCAGTCGTTCTGACTTGGCGCTTTGGGTATCTTCAATCCCAACAATACTCTTGATCGTCGCCACTTTGGAACGTAGTTGTCCGAATTGCAGTTCGAGTTTGGACAAGTCGGTCGTGGTATCCAGGCGCAGGGCATTCACTTCCGCTTCGACCTGATTGATGCGGGCCACGATATTCTTGTTCGCCTGCTCCTGAAGTTGTACCCGCATATTTTCCAGCTCCGACCGTGATTTCAGAATGCGGTCGTCGGGGTCCACCCATTTCAAGTCACCCAGCGCGTTCAGTTGGGTCACGAAGCTGTCGAGGTTACGCGCCTCGGACAATAGTTTTTCGGCAGTGGTATTGCTGTTGTTGAGTAACGCCCGGGTGGGTTCCAAGGCACCGTTAAGTTCGGCCAGAGTCCGATCCAACCGGCTCTTATCTTCCTGGAAACGAGCCCGGATGGTTTCGGTTTCTTTATGCGCTGCCAGCACCGGCGCGGCGGTGGCAAAGCCGGGATTCACTTTGAGGGCATCGGTATAGATGCTGTCGGCCAGCGCGATATCCAGCGCTTTGTTCGCGGCGGAAATTTTGTCGGCCACCGTCTGAGTTTCCTGATTACCGCGCTGCAGTATGATCACCACCGCAATCACGCCGCCGATGAGCAGGAAGGTTCCAATCAGCGCCGCCACTTTGAGGCGGAAACGATTCCGACCGGCTTTTTGCCGGGCCAATATGCGCTGGTCATAGCGGGTCTGTAAATCTTCGGGAACGCCCTCGTCAAAGCCCTTGATCTTGGCCAGGGTCGCTTCCAATTCCGCAGTAGGAGCCTCGCTGGCCAGCAACTGATTTAGTTCCTGACAGGCGGATTCAAAGGCATTACACCGGGTTTGGGCTTCATTTTCGTTATTAACCCATTCCACCACATGGCGGATTTGCTCGTTCAAACTGCCCGCAATTCCCTGCGGGGACATGTCGGCAGTTTGCTTCCATTGTTGCAGCAGACTGGTACACAGGGCATGATCCTTGGCCGCAAAGGCGTCATGAATCGCGGGCAGCAGGTTGTCCAGTTCCTGTTCCACGGCCTGACGCTGCATCCGTTGGAAGGCTTCGCCCACCGCTTGGACCAAATCCTGCGGGGGGATTTCGCGCCACGGTTGCTGGGTCAGTTCCGCGTAGATTTCCTGAATCCGGGTAAAGTCCTGGGCCTTGACGGCCGCCACAAAATCATTGGGCAATTCGCGCAAACGCACCCGTTCAAAGCTCCGGATGTCCCCATCCCAGAACGAGGAGGCATCCTGCGCAGCAATCATGCGCATCAGGCTGAGTCGTTCCACCACCGAGGCCCGGGCCAGATTCAACAAACGCAGCCGCGCGAACAGGTGTTCCAGCGGTTCATCTTGCGTGTAGGCTTCGTTTAGTTGGGCGGCACGTTCCATTTGCAGGGATTCAGGTACCGGTAAATCTGCACTCCGGCAGAATTCCGCCCAAGCCACAGACTCGGGGTAATCCAGCGCGGCTACTAAATCGAGCAGGTTGGGATTTTCCTCGGCCAAATGCCGGGCTTCCGCGCGATAACCCTGCGCCAGAAAGGCGCAGCAGCGACGCAACCGTTCATTGGCCGCACGGCACAACTCCGCATACTGCGCGGCGTATTGCCGGAGTTCATCAGTGATTGCCAGGGGCGGCAACCGGACATCGCGCAAATATTCCACTACCCGCTGAAAGTCGGCCATACTAAAACTCCCAATCGCCTTCGAGGCTCGGTGCAGTTAGGGACCCGGGCATACCTCGGAAACCTGCCCAAGTGCGGTCAGTTCTTCTTCAATTGTACCTTAAACATGGGTACATCTTCGGTCAGTTTAAGCGTTAATTCAAACGCCGACAAATTATCAAAGCCTTTGGTGGCGTTACCAAAGCCATCAATCATCTTCTTGACATCATCCACGCCTTTCTGGGCGGCGGCCAATTTGTCTTTATATTCCTGATCTTTGGCCTTATATCGTCCATGGGACCATTCTTCTCTGGAAACTACTTGCTGGTTCGTCATATGGTGACGTGCCAACCAATCCGGGTTTGGATTCCCTTTATTCCAGACACCTTGCCAGTAGTGCCAGTTGTTACGCAGGTCGTTCACCTGATGGGAATAGTCGGCATGAACCTTCTGGACCTGATCCTGCGCCTGCTGTAATTGGTTGTCATACAGGCTGGTGGTGTTTTGTTGTTCGGAAACCCGGGCCGTATAGGTACTCTTAACAGTATCCCAACCGGGCAGGAATTCCACTCGGAATGATGTTTCCGCGACGCTCTTATCGAGGGTGGGGCGACGTACCAGCACTACCTGCGTGGCATCCCGCATATTCTTCTTGGTTTGGTCTGCCCATTCCTGGAAGATTTCGCAGGTCCAGCCTTTCGGCATGGGCGCGCTCAAGGCAACGATGACCCCTTCCGGCAGAGTGAATCCAAAATTAATCGCCGTGGTGGCCTGGGTAAAGACCACTGATGGGCCGGTAACAGGCTTGAACTTCAGGAGCACCGGCAGGGCCGCCGGATCGCTTTGGAATTTGGGCGTCGAGGCCTGCATGATCCAATAGACCACATCAAAAACCTCGGGGCGCCGGGCCGCATTGGCAGAACGCCAGGTGAAGGTCATTTCGGGGCCGACCGATTCCATCGTGACGCGGGCCACCTCGAAGGGTTTATTGGCGGAATTTTCATCCGACCAAATCACCGCAAAAGCAGGGGTCATACCCACGATTGGATCAAACTTCAGACTCCCCGCCAGATTACCCCGGCGGAATCCGTAGGTGGACTGTTGATTAGGAAATACCAATTCAAATTTCGAGCCGGGACTAACCTGTCCCAATTCATTGGCGGGCAAGGCGAATTTCTGAACTTTATCCCGTAACATGGCCACGCCACCGAACCGATCCAAAGAGTTGGTTAATTGAATCGTCTTGGCGGTTATCGTCGCGGTGCCCTGAGTCGCGGCCACCGTGTTGGGGTTGTTCAATTGCATACCACCACTACCCGGGTCGGGATTAATGACGATGGGCGGTAATTCGACCGGTTCCACCGGGGTGGTCACAACAGGATTGGGGTCTTTGCGTACAAAAGTCGGATTTTGGGTACCGATTGTGTTGAGAGGACGGGTTTCTGTGGGCAGGGTGGTGACCACCGGGGTGTTACCATTGTAAATATACGTATTACTGGAACTGCGATTGCTGCCTGCGTACCAGAGCAGGAAAAATACCCCGGCCACGGCCGTCAGCACGCCCAAATAAATAGCGATCAGCTGCTTCCACTTGTCTGCGCCTTTTTTCTCTTGGCTGCGCAGTGACTTGGTGCCGGTAATATCCCCGACGATCCGCTCTGAAGTCTGCAGCGGGTCAACCGTCCAACCCCGGTCACCTTTGCGTTGCGGTGGGGCGGTATGCAGCGGAATCGCCAGTGCCCCCAAATCCACCGCTGGCCCCGCCGTGGTTGCCTCCGGAATTGCAGTCATCGGGGCCAGATCAATCGTCCCCACGGCGGCTTCTGCCGCAGACGCGGCCGCGAGTATCGGTGGAATTATTTTGGCTTTGCCGACCGGAGCCACGGTA
>JBAXGE010000031.1:0-18190 GCA_037139555.1 Phycisphaerae bacterium | reverse complement strand
AGTTGGTGCGAGGGGATAAAGTCATATTCCACGGCATAGCCATAACGCAGTACCCGGGCATTTTCCAACCCTTCGATGCTGTGAATCAACGTGGCCTGCACATCCTGCGGCAGGCTGGTGGAGATGCCGTTACAGTAAATTTCGTTGGATTCCAGACTCTCGGGTTCGAGGAATATCTGGTGCCGGTCCTTATCGGCAAAGCGCACAATCTTGTCTTCGATGCTGGGACAATAACGCGGCCCGCGCGCGTGAATCTGCCCGCTGTACATCGGGGCCCGATGCAGATTGGCCCGGATGCAGTCATGTACAGCAGCATTGGTATATGTGATGTAACAGGGCACCTGCGGCAGGCAGGGAAACTGCGTGGCTACCAGTGCGTCAGGCGTGCCGGTTAGGTCGCTGAAGGGTTGCGGGTGTTCATCACCATGTTGCAGGGCCAAGTCCGCCAACCGCAGCGATTCTGCGGCCAGCCGGGGCGGGGTGCCGGTTTTTAAACGTCCCACCTGCAAGCCCAATTCCGCAAAGCTGGCGGATAGCCCCTTGGCGGCGGCTTCGCCCACGCGTCCGCCTTCGGTTTGACACTCACCGCAATGCATCAACCCGCGCAGGAACGTACCCGTGGTGGCCACCACCGCGCGGCAGTCAAAGAACCGCCCATCTTCCAGCGTGACGCCGGTAATCTCTTGCCGGGCTTCCGAAGCAGTATCTGTCACAGGTTGGTAATGCAGGCGATCCACGATGCCCGCCACAATGGTCAGATTGGGGCAATGGGTGGTCAGTAATTGCTGAACCACACGCGCATAGGCATATTTATCAGCCTGAGCACGGGGACTCTGCACGGCGGGGCCTTTGCTGGCGTTGAGCATCCGGAACTGGATGCCGGTGGCATCAATGGCATGAGCCATAAGTCCGCCGAGGGCGTCAATTTCGCGCACCATCTGGCCTTTGGCGATCCCGCCAATGGCGGGGTTGCAACTCATCCGGCCAATGGCCAGCGGATCCATGGTCACCATGGCCACCCGGCCCGATGCCCCAAGCATATGACAGGCCGCCCACGCGGCCTCAACGCCCGCATGCCCGCCCCCGATGATGACAATATCGAAAAAATCACTCATGGCAGGCATTTTAGCGGGTAGCAGGGATGATGGCACACATTAGACGTTGGATATAATTCGCTTGTATGTAATATCCTATCAAAAACCCACCGCAAGATTGTTGCAAACAAGGATTTACGTTATATTTCGATGTTTTCGCCCCTCGGTAGCTCTTGCGCGGTGTTCGTGCAAGCCTTTGGGGTAATCCCGGTATGCTTCGACCCGGGGTATGGTCCGCTGAGGCAAGGTGCCTTGGAGCCCGGACAGTTCGGGGCCAGTTAGAAAGGTTTTGTTCATGGTCAATATTGCACTGCTGCGCGACTTGGGTTACGACGAGAAGAGTCCCACCAACGAGTTGATGCAGGAATTGGAAGCATTTAATCAGAGCGCTGACGTCGAAGCTTTGCTGGAATCCAGCGGCGCGGCGTTCACCAACGGCGCCATCATTGACGGTACCGTCGTGGCGATTCATGGCGACGATGTCATCATTGACACCGGCATGAAGTCCCCCGGCAGCCTGAGTCTGTCGCGCGAATTTGACGAACCCGCCGCGGTCGAAGTCGGCCAGCGCGTGGCCGTGCTCATCGAGAGCGTCGAAGCCGCCGATGGCATGATTCAGATTTCGAAGCGCAAAGCCGACCGCATCCGCGGT
This sequence comes from Phycisphaerae bacterium, assembly GCA_037139555.1. GTDB lineage: Bacteria > Planctomycetota > Phycisphaerae > WQYP01 > WQYP01 > JBAXGE01. The sequence goes on along the minus strand of JBAXGE010000031.1, from coordinate 16,444 downwards.
TGGGAAACCATTATCAACTCCAAAAAAGAAGGCGACATGGTCTCCGGCAAGGTCACCCGCAAGATCAAGGGTGGCTTGCTGGTGGATATCGGTGTGCCGGTCTTCCTCCCGGCCAGCCAGGTGGATATCCGTCGGCCCAACGATATTGCCGAATACATCGGCAAGACCATCGAAGCCGAAGTGCTCAAGATTGACCTCGAACGCCGCAACATCGTCATCAGCCGCCGCAAGCTGCTGGAACGGCAGCGTTACGAAGCCAAGGCCAAGCTCTTCTCCGAAATCGAAGTGGGCCAGAACCGCAAGGGTGTGGTCAAGAACATCGCCGACTTCGGCGCGTTCGTGGACCTCGGCGGCGTAGATGGCTTGCTGCACATCACCGATATGTCCTGGGGCCGGATCAATCACCCCACCGACCTGCTCCAACTGGACCAGGAAGTGGAAGTGGTGGTCCTGTCGGTGGACAAGGAAAAGGAAAAGATCGCTCTGGGTCTCAAGCAGCGTCAGGCTTCGCCGTGGGAAAACATCGAAGAGAAGTACCCCGTCGGCACCCGCGTCCATGGCGCGGTGACCAACCTGATGAACTACGGCGTATTTGTGAAGCTCGAAGAAGGCGTCGAGGGTTTGGTCCACATCTCGGAAATGAGCTGGACCAAGCGCATCAACCATCCGTCCGAAATGGTCACCGTGGGCCAGGAAGTGGATGTCGTGATCCTCGAGATCAACAAGAGCAAGCAGGAAATCTCGCTGGGTATCAAGCAGACCGAAGCCAACCCGTGGACCGTGCTGGCCGAGAAGTATCCCGCCGGTGCGGTGATCTCGGGCAAGGTCCGCAATCTGACCAACTATGGTGCCTTCATCGAAATTGAAGAAGGCATTGATGGTCTGTTGCACGTCAGCGATCTGAGCTGGACCAAGAAAGTCTCGCATCCCTCGGAAGTCCTCAAGAAGGGCGACCTGGTACAGTGCGTGGTCCTCTCGGTGGATCAGGAAAAGAACCGCGTGGCCCTCGGCCTCAAGCAATTGACCGAAGACCCCTGGTTGAACGCGATCCCGACCAACTACCAGCCGGGCATGATTGTCCGTGGCAAGATCACCAAGATCACCAACTTCGGCGTATTTGTGGAACTCGAACCCGGTCTGGAAGGCTTGCTGCACGTCAGCGAACTGTCCGACGCCAAGGTCGAGAATCCGCAGGAAGTCGTCAAGATTGGCGACGATGTGGAAGTCAAGATTCTCCGTGTGGATCTGGACGAACGCAAGATCGGCCTCTCGCTCAAGCGCGCCCAGTGGACCGCCACCAGCGTGGAAGAAGCCCCGGCCGATCCGAGCCGTCCGGCCAAGAAGTACAAGGGCGGTTTGGAAGGCTAAGCCCTTCCGACTGTTACTGCAAAAATCCAGCCCCGCATGGTCACCCCATGCGGGGCTTTTTATTGCGCCGCCAACCAGGGTATGATGGGAATCGTACGGTGGCAACCGAAAAGATTGCCGCGCGGCGTTGCCCTCTCGGCCCCGGCGCACTACGATTGCACTATAAACACCTTGCAAAGGATTGAAACCATGAAAAAGCACGCACTCTGGGCAGTGTTCTCGCTGGTGGTGGCCATGGCCGCGCAGGCCGGGGGCACGCAGACTTGGCATCATCAAACCGAGAAAGATTATGCCGCCGGCGTGCTGCAGGATGTGCAGGTGGACAAGCATGGGCAGTTGCGTCTCGGCCGTAAGGTGGACAAGGTGCTTGAACAAAGCGACCATTTCATTCTCTCGGTTGTGGCCAGCGGGAACTCCGTCTTTTTCGCCGCAGTCGGCGAAGGCAAAGTGTACCGGGTGGCCCTGCCCCAACCGCAGGAATTTTACGGCCCCGAAAAGGGCGAAGTCTGGGACCTGACCCGGCTGGCCAATGACCCCACCGGCGGAATCATTGCCGTCACGCACGGCGAAGACACGGTGCAAGTGGTGAAACTCACCCCCCCGCCCGCCGGCAAGGCTAAGGTCACCGTACTGGCCCGGATTGAGGCCAAGGGCGCCAGTGTCAGCAGTTTCTGTGTTACCCCCGACGGCGGAGTATATCTGGCCCTGTACACCGGCACGGATGAACGTACGGGCAAGATTGTCCATGTCTCCAACGCGGGTAAAAGCACCGACATTTTCAAACTCGACGATCAATTGGTCCAGGCCATGACTGTGGGCAGCAAGGGCGAGTTGTGGCTGGGCTATGCCGAACACGCCATCGTGGCCAAGGTTGATCCCACCACCGGCAAGGCCTTTATTGTGCTGGATGCGGGCAAGCAGGCCGTCACCAGTCTGGTGGCGACCGCCCAAGGTGACTTGTATGTGGCCGTTGGTTCTGCCGACAGTACCAACCCGTGGGACGAAGGTAAGGAAAATGACCCCGGCACTATTCCTGATGCCGCACCTGCAACTCCGCAAGAACGTAAAGCCCTGCCCGCGCCGGCATTGCAGGGGCAATTTCAGACTGGCCCCCGCCAGCCAACCATTCGCTTCGCAGTGGCGGAACCGCTGCCCGCTACCACCAAAGCCAGCCCGATTAAACCACCCGTAATTTCGCCCAAGCCTGATGCGGAAGCAATCGCTGGCAATGCCCTCTACCGCGTGGGGGCCGACCTCAGCGTGGAAGAACTCTGGCAACCCCCCGCCGCGATCTCGGGCATGCAACTGGAAGGCGAACAACTCATCCTGTCCCTGCTCAGTGGACAGGTAGTCGGGTTTGATCCCCAGCAACGCAATCACAGCCTGCTGGCCCAGTTGGAGCATACCGCCATTCTCTGCCCGGGCAGCCCAGCGCCACTGTTGTCTGATGGCGGGGATATCCTGCGATTAACGCCCGAGCTGGCGCGCAAAGGTACGATGGTCAGCGAAGTGCTGGACGCCAGCCATGTGGCCGATTGGGGTGCCATCAAGATTACTGCCCAATTGCCGGAAGGCACGCAAGCCACCATCGCCGTGCGCAGCGGCAACGTGGCCGATGTGGATACCTTCGGCAAGTTCTGGTCGGACTGGTCAGCGGAACTGCCGGCAAACCAGGCGCAGAACGCCCAGATCCCGGCCGCGCGGTTTATGCAGTACCGCGTAACCATGCAAGCCACAGTGGCGAATACCTCACCGGCGGTCAATGATGTGCTGGCCCACTATCAGGTACGCAATCTGGCGCCCAACATCACCGCTCTGACGGTCAGCACCGGCGCAGTCACACCACAGCAGGTTTTGGAAGCGAAAGGGAAAGTCGAAAAGACCACTGAATACAAAGTGGGCTGGGAAGCCACCGATCCCAACGGCGATAAACTAACTGCCCGGCTCTATGTCCGGGCCGTAGGCCAGACCGAATGGACGCTCTTGGCCAAGGATATTACTGATGAGGAATACGTCTGGGATACCAAGAATATGGCCGATGGAAGCTACCAGTTGCAGTTGGTCCTCGATGACGGGGCGGCTAATCCGGCAGCCACGACCAAGCAAGCAGCCCGAATCAGTGCCCCGTTCATGATAGACCACACCCCGCCAGTGGTGTCGGACCTGAAGGCCGTAGCCACGGATGACGGGAAATTTACCGTAACCGGCAAGGTTACAGACGCCAAATCCACGATTGTGGATGTAAGAATGAAAGTTGAGGGGCTCGGTGACTGGCATATTTGCGCGATTGATGATAAATTATTGGATTCTTTGACCGAAGGCTTCGCAGCCACGACTCCTGTGTTGGGAACCGGTAATTACCGGGTTGTGGTACAAGCGACAGATGCTGCAGGAAATACCGCCTTTTCTGCAGTCACGGTGACGGTGAAATAACTTGGCGGAATAGATGTTGAGGCGAAAGCCTCGCGATAGGACTTTGGAGCAACCATGCATTATCCCCACAAAATTTCTAACCGTAAGCGGGCTCGTCAAATCGGTTTCCTCTCCCGGATGCGGACCAAGAAGGGCCGTCAGTTGATCAACCGCAAGCGTCGTTATGGCCGCAAGGTCAGCGTCGTTTAATATCTTGAGCTTCATTTTGTCCAATCTCGAGCCGTCCCCTGGGGCGGCTCGTTTCTTTGCGCCAGAACAACCATGAGCCTACCGCGTATTTTACTGCTGGGTGATTCCATCCGGATGTCCTATCAGGGACTGATCAAGGCCTTGCTGGAGCAGCAGGCCGAGGTGGTCTATCCGTCGGTGAATTGCACCGACACTCGTTACACCCGCGCGCATCTGGAGGCGTGGCTGACGGAGTTTCAGCCCGATACGGTGCATTGGAATAATGGCCTGCATGATCTCCGACACGCTAAAGGCCAACCGGAATGTCAGGTACCACTCGACGAATATCGGGAGAATTTATCCGCCATGGCCGATCGGTTGGCGACGGCTTATCCGGGTAAAGTAATCTGGGCTACCAGCACTCCGGTCATCGAAGAATGGCATAATCCGGTGCGCAGTTTCGACCGCTACAACGACGACATCGCGGTCTATAACCAAACGGCGTTGGAAATTATGTACGCCCACGAATTTCGGGTGACGGATCTGGGTGCCTTGGTGTGCAGTCATGCCAAAGAGCGGATCATACTTCGGAGTGATGGGGTGCATTACAACGATCAGGGACGGCTGCTCTTGGCCGGGGCGGTGATTGCCCAGCTCCGATCGTTGCTAGGGTTGCCGCAAGCCGTCATCAATTAAAGCACTTCATATGGGCACCTATGGGCGCGGCTGGCCGAAACGCTTAGGTCGGGACACAGACGGCGCAGTAATTGCGTCAACGCGGGGACAATCATTTTTTCTGATTGCCAGTGGCCCAGACAAATGACGGCCTTACCCGCAGCGCGATATGCCAGCATGTCATGATGTTTCAACTCGCCGGTGACCAAGACATCCCATGGTTCGCGTAATTCCTGCAACGGGGAAAGACCGGAACTGCCGGGCAATATGGCAATCCGCTGGACGCGTTGGGTGGGCAATATCACCTGCACGCCGGGAATATCCAGTTGCCGGGCAATACTGGCCGCGAGGCTGCGGGCCGCCACCGGCTTGGCCAGACGGGTCAGGCGCCCGCCCCCTTGCGCTGCGGGCGCGGCTTCCAGGGGAATCAAATCATACGCAGGTTCTTCGTACGGATGGCTGGCCTGCAGGGCGGTCACAACTTGCGCCGTTTGGGATTTTGGCAGAACAGTTTCGAAGCGGACTTCGGAAACCTGCTCATACCGGCCCCGTTGGCCCACGGCGGGGCTGGTGGAATCATCACCCTGAAACGTGCCCGTACCGGGGCTGCGGAAGGAACACCGGGTATACCGACTGCGTTCACCAATGTGGCCACAACCCGCCGCGAATAGCGCCTCAGCCACGGCTTCCAACGCCGTGGCGGGCACGAAGGTGACGAGTTTTAGATGTGTCGCGCTCGCCACGGTATAACTGAACGAACCAGTGATTGTCCCCCTACACGCCATCGCCAACAGATCTGCCCCGCCCCCGGGTGCGGCATCGAACGCGGTATGCGGACTGTAGCAGGCGATTTTCTGCGCCAGTAATTGCGCCACCAATTGTTCGGGACGATTACCCGCGCACGTCATCCGCGTCACCGGACGGAATATCGGTGGATGATAACTTACCAGCAAATCCGCTTTATTTTTGATTGCCTCTGTGGCCACCGCCGGCGTCAGGTCCAGCGTTACCAGCACCCGCCGACACGGCCACGTCGCCGCGCCGGACATCAGCCCCACCTGATCCCACGCCTGGGCCAGATTCAAAGGCACCTGTTGTTCCAAAGCATTGGTTACCTGGACAATGGTATAGTTGGCCATCAGAATAGCCTCCGTATCAGGATGCGGATTGAGTCTCGTGTTTCAGCCGGGCCAGATAAAGTTCGCGGAATTGCGTGGTGACGGCACCGACTTTGGCCTCCCCCACTTCGTGCCGTTCCACCCGCGTGACCGGCATCACGCCCATAACGGCATTAGTCAAGAATAGCTCCCGGGCACTCAGCACATCGGCAATCGTCAACCAGCGTTCCTGCGGTACCAGATTGAGTTCGGTAGCCAGTTCGCACACCACCTGTCGGGTAATGCCGGGCAGACATACCCACCGGGGGTGTTCCCCACCGGTGGTCAGGGGCGGAGTACAGAGCAGCCCCTGCTTATCCACGAGGAACACATTACTCATACAGGCTTCCGCGAGAAACTGGTCGCGGGCGGTGAACCATAGGGCCTCGTTACAATGGGCGGTATGGGCGGCCTTCAGCGCCAGCAAGCGGTCCACATAGGCGCAGGTTTTGTGCCCACACGTGGGCGATTCGGGATTCTGCCGATAGGCGGACATCATCACCGTCATCCCGGCCTGATAAAGCTGCTCGGGATAGGGTTGGAATTCCGTGGCAGTCAGCGCCAGCCGGGTTTCCGGATCCGGCGCCGTGGTAACACCGCGCGTCAGCGTCAGCCGCAGCCGGGCCTGGGTCAGATCATTGGCTTCCAGCAATTCCGCGCACAACGCCCGCAGGTCTTCCAGACTCAGACTGAAGGGTATGTCCCACGCATCAGCACTCTGTTGCAGGCGATCCCGATGGGCCGCCAGCCGGAATACCCGGCCGTCCACCGCACGCATGGTCTCAAACAGCCCCGCCCCATGCAGAAAGCCCGCATCCATGATGCTGATTTGGGCATTTTCCATCGGTACAATCTGACCATCAATCACAACATAATCTGCGGGCATAAAGGTCTCCTGATGCTCAACTTATAGCCTGTCGCGGGCGGCTTGTCCATGCTTAGTCCGGGAAACCGGCGTCCCTGATGGTCTGTTCCGGGCTGGAATATTCCGCCAGTGCCAGCACCACCGCGTGAATGCGCTTGGGTCGGGCTCCGGCGGGCAACCGTCGTAGAGCGGTCGCTGCGGCATGTAGGGTGGCGCCGGTGGTGCAGACATCATCCAACAACCACACCGTCTTTCCGGCCAGATTCAATCCGGCATGTGTGGAAAAAGCTTGCAGCAGATTCTCCCGCCGCGCAGTAGCGCTGTGGACATGACTTTGCGCTGCGGTGGGACGAACCCGTTTCAGGCCCTTTGCCAGTGGCCAATGCAGTGCCTGAGCCACTGGGAGGGCCAATTCCTGAGCCTGATTGAACCCGCGTTGCCAGTGGCGACGCCAATGCAGGGGCACCGGCATTAGTACCGGATCGGACGCACTGGGACACTGCTGGGCATCCATGGTCAACGCCTGCACCAAATAGCCCGCGAGAATACCACTGATTTCCCAATGATTGTGGAATTTGAGCAACCCGACCAAATCTTTGAGCGGGGCTTCATACCGACCCGCGCGCACAATGTGCTGCACCCCGATATCCCGCTGTGAGCACGCCGGGCAACCACCCAACACCGGCACATGCGGCCCCAGTGTAGCGCCACACTTACGGCAATAAGGTTGCCCCATGGTTTGGGCCAGCGCCAGCCGCGCCGCAGGAGCCAAGCCCTGATCTTCACGGGTGATTGGCACCCCCGAAACCCAACAGGTGGGTGGAAATAATAAATCCAGCAGGGGATCACAGCTGCGGCGTAAGCGGCGGCGCGCCGCTGAAACCAGCCTCATTGCATGGCCTCGAGTTCCACCACAAAATCATCCACCACATGACGTAAGTCCGCCTCCGAATAAACCCCGTTATTTAGCACAGTATCGCGCCAGGTGACACACAAACTCAAACGCGGCCCAATGGTGGTCAGGGTAAACACCAACGGGAGCAGTGGTCCGGTGGGCGAGATACGCAGGTAATCCAGCACCCGCGGCCCGGTCGGGTCCTGCTGCTTCGGATCCACCCATGATCCAGTCATATTGACATTCGATAACCCACCGATAGTGGGTACAACCTTATACAAAATTTGCGCTTTGTGGACGGGTTTGCTATAACGATCCCACCAACGCCGGGCGAGCGCCAGCGCCGAAGCGCCTTTAATGGTCAGATTTTGCGTCCGAACCCGCTCCGAATGTGCCAGTGTCTGACGCAATACTTCGGTGATCGGCGTGGCTTCGGGACGATTTAAAATATGGTTAAAACTGGCCAAGTGCAGGCCAAAAATATGCTCCATGGGCTCGGTGGATAATTTACGGATGTCTGCGATCGTACCGATACCCACGGCCGCGCGGGGACGGCGCCAGGGTCGGCTGCGTTTCGTATAGCGCCGTGATGCCGTTAACCGACCCATCGCCCGGGCCAGGGCGGCCACAAAAGCATCGTTGACACTGGCGCCCTGCGCCTTGGCAAACTTATGCACCCGGTTAATCAGGCCATCGGGCAATTGGCGGTGCAACATGGTGCTGTGAAAATTCAGCGGCTGTTCCTGATGCAAACGGTAGTTATACCGGTTGCGGAACATGTTTTTGAGTCCCTGACTGTAACTGTGAATCCAACGCGGCCAGCGCAAATTCCGGGCGTAGATGTCCCAAAACTGATGATGATCCAACTGCAACACCGGCAGGGAGGGGTCTTTTTCCCCACGCCGATAATGTGCAAATACCCGCGCCATCAGCAAGCGCATGGAATAACTGTCCGCGATCCAGTGATCGTAAATCGCCCCCAGATAGTGACTGTCATCCGAGCCGAGACAGACAAAGAACCGCACACATGGTTCGGTGCTGCGGAAGGGAATATTGAGCAGACGGTTGGATTCCACCAACCAATCGTCACATTCGCTAATGTCGTATTGCTTCACCGGCGCAAAGAAGACGGTCTTGCCATCGGGCGTGACCGAGGGAATCCCCAATCCGGTTTCACTCATGATTTCCGTAATGGCTTGCTGCCAGCGGGGCAAAAGGCAGGGGCCGGATATCTGCATCACCTGGCCGGCACTATAAGGATGGAGGGTATTCCAGCGCCGCATCAGGCTCTGAAAATCATTCAGTCGCAGGTATGGCAAAGGGCCCACTGGATAGCCCGGGTTCATCAGCGCCCTCCCAGCCGGGGGATGAACCGTCCCACGCGCTGTCGGTAATCTTCGTAAACTTTACCCTGGACTTTGATCAGGTAGCTTTCCTCACGCCGGGCTTCGATCTGCAGGAACAGCACATGTATCCCCGCGACGATCAGCACCGGTACCGAGGGCACCGCCACGATGGCACACAGGCCAATGGCCACCGACAAAGCATAGATGGGATGTCGGACATATCGGTATGGGCCGGTGACGACCAACTCGGTTTTTTCGTTGGGATCAATACCAATACGCCATGAACGGCCCATTTTGCGCCAACAGATGAAGGTTAGCACTGTGGCATCAAGCGCCAGGAATGCGGCAAAGAAGGAGACAATCGGCCACCATGACGCCACCTCGGTCGGCAACCAGATCTGGCCCGTCCAGCGGTTCAGGCCATAGAGCCAACAAAAAGTAATCCAGATGATCACCACGGGATACCAAACCACACGCATCAACTGGCCGACGGGTTCGCGTGGAATTGCATTGGGGTCTTTGCCAATTTTACGGGCTAAACGGATGAGTTTTACCACCACGGTACCCCAATAAATAGTCAGGCAGGTGGCAATGATGATGGCGGGAATTCGTTCAAGCATGACAGTAAGCGACTTTTCTTAGGTGCTACCAAGCTCGTGTTCAACAAAAAGCCCCGCCACGGCACTCACGGCGGGGATGGAAACACAGTCACTCGCTTGGGCGCGGCAGGATTCGAACCTGCGTAGACAGTTAAGTCAACGGGTTTACAGCCCGTCCCGATTGGCCACTCCGGCACACGCCCGCTAAGACGAAATAGTATACCATATTTATCGCGGTTGCCAAACGCCCGCGTCCGGTTTTAACGACCCCGATTATGGTGTTCCCAAGTCAGGGCTGCACCCTGCAAAACCAGGTCTGGAACCATGGAATCGATCAGCCCGGTGGCCTCCAACAAAGTCCGGGCATCACCACCACACGCCACCACATGCGGCCAATGGCCCAACACGGCGGCAAAACGCTCGATTAGCTCCCGCGCCGCCCCCCGCAGACCGACATAAATACCCACATTCAAGGCCCCTTGGGTATCACGCCCAAATACGGCCTCGTCTTCCGGTGGGGTAAAGCTGGGCAGGGGTAATTGGGCGGTAAATTCATGCAGCGCCCGGCCACACAATTTCACGCCCGGGAAAATCGCCCCACCCTTGAACACCCCGTTGGGGTCCACACAGTCCACCACCAGTGCGGTACCGGCATGGACAATCACGCAACTGCTTTCCAGATTCACATACGCGGCCAGCGCCGCGAGCAATCGGTCCGTCCCCACCGTGCTGCTATCGGTCAAATCCAACTTCATAGGCACGGCCAAATCCCGCCCCGCCACGACGGCCCGTTCGCCCAGACTGCTTTTAATCAGCCGTTCGATCCGCCCGGTCAGCTCCGGCACCACACTGGCAATCACCAGCCCCGGCGTGCCTTTGGGGTCGGCCACGTTGGCCTTCGCCCACAGGTCCAGCAACCCGGCGGTCAGATCGCTGTCAATTTGTTCGTGGGTATAACGCAGCGCGGGGTCTGCGGCGGTGCCTTCGGTGAACAGGCCCAGCCCAATCCGCGAATTTCCGATATCAATGGCAACCACACTCATGACACAAACCTCAAATTCTGCGGGACAATCGCTTTAACGCGGGTCATTACGATCACGATCATGCTCGCGCTTGTAATAGCGGCTCTTGCGTTGATCGTCGGCTTTGATGGATTCCACTTCGCGGGCCAGTGCCTCGGCTTCACCCTTGGCCACATTGATCGGCTTGGTAGTATCGGCCCCAAAATAAATATTTTCATCCGTATCGTCATCGTCGCTCATCAGTTCCGGCGGCAACATCATCGGCGCGGGATCATCGAACGGCTCGGACAACGGTTGTTTCTTGACTTCAATCCAGATTTGTTCCAAGAGCGGACGCAAACCCGAACCGGCCACCGCACTGATGGCATAAATCTGTTTACCCGGCAGCGCCGAACGTAAATCGGCCAGCGCTTCGGAGGTGCCCGTCAGGTCCATTTTATTGGCCACCAGAATTTCCGGCTTGGCCGCCAGCTTGGGACTGTAGGCCTGCAACTCCCCGCGGATTTTGTGATACGTCTCAGCGGGATCGGTGCCGTCCAACGGCGACAGGTCCACCATGTGCACGATCAGACGCGTGCGTTCCACGTGCCGCAGGAAGTCCAGCCCCAGACCGCGGCCATCGCTGGCCCCTTCGATCAGGCCGGGAATATCCGCAATCAGAATCCGGCGTTCGGCATCGAGTTCGGCAATGCCCAACTGGGGCACCAGCGTGGTAAACGGATAATCAGCAATCTTGGGCCGCGCCGAGCTAAGACGACTCAGCAGCGTACTCTTGCCCGCATTGGGCATTCCCACCAGCCCCACATCGGCGATTAATTTCAGTTCCAGTCGAATTTTGCGAATCTGTGCGGGCCGGCCGCGTTCGGCGTAATCGGGCGCCTGCCGCACGGAGGTGATAAAGTGCACATTGCCTTTGCCGCCTTTGCCACCGCGGGCGACCATGACCTGTTGACCCACCTGGCGCAAATCCGCCAGCAGCAGCCCGGTATCGAGATCAAAAATCATTGTGCCAGCGGGGACGCGGATAAACAGGTCCTCACCGTCGCGGCCATGTTTCTTTTTGCCCTTGCCGTGCTCGCCACGTTCGGCGCGCCAGTGATGGCGACCGACCATATCCAGCAGGGTATCCACGCCTTCCGTGGCAATCACCGTCACGCTACCGCCCCGGCCACCGTCGCCGCCATCGGGTCCGCCTTTGGGGACGAATTTTTCCCGCCGGAAGGAGATACAGCCATTGCCGCCGTCACCGGCGAACACTTGGATTTCGGCGCGATCTACAAACATGGCGACTCGATTACGTTAGGCAAAAAAAACGTCCGCCCGGAGGGCAGACGTGGGAATAGACAAAAAACGCGGTGCTACCGTCAGCCGGCGGTGACAGGCAATACCGAAACGCGCCGGTTGGCGGCGAATTGGACGATGCCGTGGGCGACTGCGAACAGGGTATCATCCGAACCGATCATCACGTTCTTGCCCGGCTTGAACTTGGTCCCGCGCTGCCGCACGATGATCGAGCCCGAGGTCACAGTCTCACCCGCATAGGCTTTGATGCCCAAATACTGCGGATTGCTGTCGCGACCGTTGCTGGTTGAACCTTGACCTTTTTTATGTGCCATGACGACATCCTCTAGCCAAAAAGTACTCTAACGCGCGTGCCCAAATTAGGGCAGGCAAAACTCGTTAAGTCAGTTAGTATACCGACTTATACACATTTTTCAATCGTCCGAGGGGAAAATCCCGCCCCAAATCCCGGCCCACCGTCTGCCTAACTCATACGCAAACCTATCATATCCGCAAGTGCCTTTAATTCAAGCTCTTACAGTCAAATCCCCCCTTAGCTCAACATCTCCACCGCCTGGGCCAATTTACGGCAGGGCCAGAGTTCGAAGCCGTTCATGTCGGGCAGGGGTTTGGTGCCGGCGGGTACGATAGCGCCGTGGAAGCCCAGACGTTGGGCTTCGCTGAGGCGCTGGCCGATGTGCGCCACCGGACGCAGTTCGCCCAATAAACCCAACTCCCCCACCACCATTATCCCCGGTGCCAGCCCCCGGCGTAATTGCGCCCCGGCGATGGCCAGCGCGATGCCCGCATCGGCCGAGGGGTCGTTCATTTTCAGCCCACCGGCGACATTTACAAATACGTCGCGATCCACCAGCCGCAGCCCGACCTTTTGTTCCAGCACCGCCACAATCATCGCCACGCGGTTGATATCCACCCCCGCCACTTTGCGTTTGGCGCCGCCCAGCATGGCCTCGGAGGTCAGCGCCTGCACCTCGACCATCAGCACCCGCGACCCCTGTAGCGCGGGGGTGACCACCGAGCCATTCACCTTGCCATCATGCGTCTGCAGCAGCAGTGCCCCCGCTTCAGGCAAACATTCCAGCCCGCTGCCGGTCATGCGGAACAGACCAATTTCCAGCGTGTTGCCGAAACGGTTTTTCACGCAGCGGACAATGCGGTGATCGTGATGCGAGTCGCCCTCGAAATAGAGCACCGTATCCACGATATGCTCCACCAGTTTTGGCCCAGCCAGCGTGCCTTCTTTGGTCACATGCCCCACCAGAATCACCGCCGTACCGCCGGCCTTCGCCAGATAGACCAATTCCGTAGCGCAATCGCGCAATTGCGAAATCGAACCGGGCGCGGAGGCATTCTCCGGCTGGTAGACCATTTGAATCGAATCCACCACGCACAACAGCGGGCGCAGGCGCTGCACCTGACGGGTGATTTTTTCCAGATTGGTTTCCGCATACACCTTCAGGCTGCTCTGGCCCGATCCCAGTCGCCGCGCCCGCATCTGGGTTTGCTGGGCGGATTCTTCGCTGGTCACATACAAAACTTCCTGCCCCTGCTGGGCCAGTGCGGCCAGTGTCTGCAGCAGCAGCGTGGATTTACCGATGCCCGGCTCACCACCCAATAAAATCGTGGATCCCGGCACCAGCCCCCCGCCCAGCACGCGGTCCAATTCCGTCACGCCAGTATTGATTCGCGGAACCTGCTGCGTGGGCACATCCGCCAGCGCCACGGGTTCATGGTTGCCCTCGTCGCCAAGTATCTCGGTATGTGTGTTCAAGGCCTTGGGCCGGTGCGGATCGGCCGCAGCGCTGGACATTTCTTCCAGACTGTTCCAGGCATTGCAGTCCGGGCACTTGCCCATCCATTTGGGCTGCATGGCGCCACAACTGCGACAGAGATAAAACGTTTTAGGCTTCGCCATGACATCCCTCACAAGGACCCGTCGGCGGGCGTTTATTCACCTGCCGGCGCTGGGCAAAGAATTCCCGTAAAATCTGGGCACACGCTTCGGCCATAACCCCCTCGACCACCTGCACGCGATGATTCAACCGCTCATCTTCACAAAGCCGATACAGGGTCCGCACCGCCCCGGCCTTGGGGTCAGCGCAGCCATAGACCAGCCGCGGTAGCCGGGCATTAACCAATGCCCCGGCACACATCGGACAGGGTTCCAAGGTCACATAAAGGCAACAGTCCAATAATCGCCAACTGCCCAACGCGACACCAGCGGCGCGCAGGGCTACAATTTCCGCATGTGCGGAAGGATCATTATGGGCTTCCCGGAGATTAAAGCCCCGGCCAATCACCTGCGGGGTGCCGCCGGGCGGGAAGTGTACCACCAGAGCCCCCACGGGGATTTCTCCCGCCCCGGCCGCCTGCCGGGCTTGCTCTAAGGCTTCGGCCATGAATAATGTGTCCCAGTGTGCATCCATGGGCGGGATTATACCCCCACCCGCGTCCGGTAACAGTGTCCGCTAAAGTTTACCAGTGAACCCGATGGCCCCTACGAACGTATCATCTTCAGACGATGGCAACCGCGACGAGAGGTTGCTGGAACGCTATGCCCAGGGTGATAACGGGGCGTTTCAGGAACTGACCCGGCGGTACTATCGCGAGATATTCGCCTTTATCAGGCGGTTTGTGAACGATGACGCAACGGCCGAGGATGTGCTGCAGGAGACGTTCCTGCTGGTGCATCGCAACGCCCGCAGCTTCGATCCCCTACGCCGGTTCAAGCCGTGGCTGTATGCCATCGCCGCGAACAAGGCTCGGGATTTCCTGCGGGCGGGTCAGCGGAGGCCGGCCCAATCTTTGGACGCAAACCCCGCCAAGGATGGGCCGACCGAGTTTATGGATTTGATTGATGCCGGCTTGCCCAGCCCGGATGCCGGATTGATGACGCAGGAACGTATACAGCGTGTGCAGCATATCTTGACGACGTTACCGCCGACGCAACGTGAAATTATCCATCTCGCGGTGTATCAGCAGATACCCTACAAGGACATCGCCGAGATGCTCGGGATACCGATTGGGACCGTAAAAAGTCGCGTGCATGCCGCGCTGGCGAATTTCGCCAAGCTGTGGGCCACGCAAGAGAAACAGGATGGCAGCGTATGAAAGCCGCATACGAACCAAATCAGCCCTACCAACTAACCCCCGCCGCCGCAGATGCGGTGGACGATGCGCTGGCCGGAGTCATCCGCCCCGATGGACCTGACCAAGCGCAGGCCCAAGCGGCAGTGGCGCTGGTCAAGCTCATCCAGCAAACCCCCGCGCCCCAGCCGCCGGAAGGCACACTGGACCGCCTTCTGGCGACCTTGGCGACGGCCCCCATTCCCATAACCACCCAACCCACCACGCCACCCAGCGTCCCGAGCCTGTGGCGGAAACACTGGGTGGAATATCTGGCGCTGGGTACCGCGGCGTGTGTGACCATCGTGCTGCTGATTCCGGGTCTGCGCACGGCGCGGGCCACGGCCCAACGCAGCGCCTGTGCGGCCAATCTGGCCAGCATTGGTCAGGGCTTTGCCGACTACGCCGCCAATAACACCGGGCAACTGCCAGCGCTACCGACCAAAGCCGATACTTCCTGGCGCGGGACAGAGGGGCAATATGTACTCGCGGGCGAGTCCAACTCCGCCAATTTGGCCCCCATGCTGCAAACCCGGCCGGAACTGCTGGCGAAGCTGATCTGTCCTTCGCGCAGTATTTCCGATGGGCAGGTGGTGGAAGTCAACGGCCACAAAGACCTGTTGGATGCCGGACGCGGGTATAGCTATATCAATATGCGCGGCGTGCAAAAACCCGTATGGAACAACCGGGCCGATGCCATCATCATGGCGGACCGCAATCCTCTGTTTGAGAACCTGACCACCGTCAGCGGCAGCAGCGACAACAGTTTGAATCATGCCCGCTGGGGCCAGAATGTACTCAGCAGCGACGGCCAGGTACGCTGGGTGAAAACTCCCAATATCGGCCCTAATGACGATAACATCTGGACCATACGCGGTCATAATCAAGCCACCTACGCGGGTTACGAAACCGTGACGTCGCCCACGGACATTTTTGTCTCCCCTTAATAACAGGAACCGCTGTGCCCAATACACCCTTGTCGTACGCCCTGAAAGAATGGCATCTGGTGATACAAGCCCTGTTACAGGGGCAGCAATTTGTCATCCTGCGCAAAGGGGGCATTCTGGAATCCGCCGGGGAATTTGAACTCGAGCACGAACGCTTTGCGCTGTTCCCCACGCTGCTGCACCAATCACCCCAACAGGTCAAACCCGCCTGGCAGGATCAGGTAACCACCCAGAGTCATGAACCCGCACGCATCACCCTGCGGGCCTGGGCGCAGGCGGAAGCCATCTGGGCCGTCCCCGACCGCGCCCGCATGGAACGCCTCGATGATCTGCACATCTGGGCCGCCCCGCTGCTGGATATGCGTTTCTCGTATCGTCCGGAAAAGCCGTTGTATCTGGTCTTGCTGCGGACCTATGAACTGGCCCACCCGGTAGAACTGGCCAACACCCCCGCCTACGCGGGCTGCAAGAGCTGGGTCCCGCTGGAAACCCCGCTGGATATCACCGGCAGTAAACCCATCGTGCACGATGCCCAACTACA
>JBAXGE010000030.1:0-18326 GCA_037139555.1 Phycisphaerae bacterium | reverse complement strand
GCCATTGTCCAAGCGGCATTCCGTCTGCGTGGAGGGCCGCGCTAATGGCACGCGAGCGCTTAATTTCCGGGCAGCCGACCACCGAAGATCAGGTTAATGAGCAAATCTCGCCGGCGATGCGCCCTCAGAAGATGGATGAGTATGTTGGTCAGGCGGAATTATTGGAGAAACTCCGGATCGCTATTACGGCCGCCAAAATGCGCAACGAACCCATGGAGCATGTGCTGCTTTCTGGCCCGCCGGGGTTGGGCAAGACCACCTTGGCTTATTTGATTGCCGATGAGTTGAATGGTTCCCGGCCGGTGATAACCAGTGGTCCTGCGTTGGCGCGGCCCTCGGATTTGGTTGGGATTCTGACCAATCTTAAACGCGGGGACGTGCTGTTCATTGATGAAATTCACCGCCTGCCCAGTATTGTCGAAGAGTATCTGTATCCGGCGATGGAGAATTTTCAGGTGGATTTTGTGCTGGACAGCGGACCGCACTCGCAATCTGTCAACCTACCCCTACAGCCGTTTAGCCTGATTGGCGCCACGACCCGTTCGGGGCTGATTAGCGGTCCCATGCGGAGCCGCTTTGGGATTGCCCATCACCTGCAATATTACACCGTGCCGGAGTTGCTGCTGATCCTGCAACGTTCCTGCCAGCGATTAGCGTTGACGATCAACCTCGAAGCCTTGACCTTGATCGCACAGCGCAGCCGGGGCACACCACGGGTGGCGAATCGGTTGCTGCGGCGAATCCGGGACTTTGCCTTGGTCAGAGCCGACGGCCTGGTGGACCATAAGTTGGTTGAGGATGCCTTGAAATTAGAACGAATTGACCCACTCGGTTTGGATGAACTCGACCGCCGGGTGATGATGATCCTGGCCCGGGACTATAATGGTGGACCAGCGGGTATTGAGGCCGTGGCCGCCACGCTGGGCGAGGAACGCGATACGCTTGAGGATGTGGTGGAACCATTTCTGATGCAGATTGGTTTTATCCGCCGCACCCCGCGCGGGCGTCAGCTGACCGCTGCGGCCTACCAACATCTGGGCTTGCCGATCAACACTGAGGATCGCAGCTTATTTTGAGACTTTCTACTTGAAGGATACGAACTTGTTACGACACATTAGCCGATTTGCGTGTGTGGCGATGCTGATAGGTTTAGGCGCGTGTACCGATGGCCAGAAGACCGCCCGGGAATCATTGGCCGGGGGCTATACCGCCTTCAGTGGGGGGCAATTTGTACAGGCCGAATCGGCTGCGGACGAGTATATCGCCAAATACCCGCGCGATAGTGTGGCGGATGAGGCCTATTACCTGCGTGGCCTGTCGCGCATGGCGCTGGGTAAACGTACGGCGGCCGTGGCCGACTTGCAGAATGCCATTGCGATTTCGGATCGGGAAGATCTGAAGGCCAAAGCGAACCGGGCGTTGGGCGATAGCGCATACGAAACTGGCCAATTTGATGTGGCGGAAAAATATTATCTAGCCTGCGCATATTACTATGGTGGCCAGAAGAAAGAAGCCCTGATTTTGTTCCGCTTGGGTGCCGCCTTGCAGGCTCAGGGGAAGTGGGATGACGCGCGTCCGTGGTTCCAAAAAGTCTTGGAGATGCATCCGGAAGCCAATTTGATCCAACGCTCGTTGGTACGCCGGGATCGGCACTATTTTTCGTTGCAGTTCGGCGCATTTAAAAATCCCGCGATGGCGCAGAATCTTGCCCGACAATTGCAGACCGCCGGCTTGCAGGCTTTTGTGGACAGTGAAGTACGCGAGAATGATTTGATATTCTTAATCCGGGCCGGGCAATATAACACGTTCCGCGAAGCTACTGCGGCGCGTGATTCCATGCTGGCGCGATATCCCATGGCTGCCGTCATACCGTTTTAAGCTTCAGGTGTGACTATGGCCGGCAAGTCATCATCTGCGCGCCTCGGGATTTTCCTGCTTATAGTGGTGCTTCTGGTATTGGCTGGGATATATTTCTGGCCCGTTCAGAACCGTGCGAATACGTCCGTCACCACCACCGCACCGGGCAATCTCAGCACGCCAGTTGCCAATTGGGATAACGACGGAGTAGACGAGACCTACGCGGGTATACCCAAAAGCAAACCCGAAGCCAAAATCAAAGTGCTCGTTAACCATGGTTTTATGGTTGGTTATGATGAAAATCTGCATGATCCGGTTTGGACCGCATATCGTCTTGATCACTCCCGACCACATACTGCGGTCCCCCGGCCCCATACCAAATTTACCACCGACGAACGCACCCAAAGTCTGGTAACCCATGACGACTACACCGGCAGCGGCTATGACCGTGGCCATCTGGCTCCCAGCCGGATCATCGGGGCATTATTTGGCCCCGAAGCGCAACTCGAAACCTTCCGCATGAGTAATATCACGCCCCAGAAAGCCAATTTGAATCAAAAAGTATGGCAACGCTTGGAAACTCTGGAATATGAACGCTATCTCGCGCAGTATGACAGCGTCTGGGTCATTACCGGTCCGATCTTCACCCAATCACCACCCCCTCGTCTCGCCTCCGGGGTGGCGATACCGCAGGCTTTTTATCGGGTATTTCTGCGGCTTGACCATGGCCTACCGGTAGCCCAAACCTATATTATTCCCCAAACCGTACAAGGTAATGAAGCTATCGAAGGCTTTTTACGCACCGTGCAAGATGCCCAAACACAAACGGCATTAGACTTCTTTTATGCCCTGCCCGACGATATTGAGCAACCGATGGAAGCGAAGCCCAGTCACCCCTGGTGATCACGCTTTCCGACCGACTTGGCACATCGCTTCCACCAGCAGCGGGATTTCCGGACGAACAGCGGTCACAGTGGGGGGCCAACCCAAACGCTGCAAGGTTTGGGCGGTCACCGGCCCCAAACAGGCACGTTTGATGTTACCGACTTTAGCCTGTAATTCCCCCGGCAGCATGGCGGCCAGATTTTCTGCAGTAGAACTGCTGGTAAAGGTGATCCAATGAATCTGATTGTCGGTCAAGGCCTGCACCACGGTGTCGGGTAATTTCTCGGGGCGCGCCGTGAGATAGATCGCCACATCGGTCACCTGGGCCCCGGCTGCAATAAGTTTGTCCCGCAGGATCGGCCGTGAAATATCGGCCCGGAGAATCAGCACCGCTTGGCCATTGATGTTGGCCAATTCCGTCAAGGCTGCGGCCAATTGTTCGCCCTGAAACTTTTCCGGAATGATCTGCGGCTGGATGCCATACCGCTGCAACGCCGCAGCGGTAGCCGGTCCCACCGCACCGATTTTGGGCCCGGCCAAACTGCGCAGGTCCTGACCGCGTTGCTGGAGTCTTTGCCAGCAGGCCTCCACCCCGTTGGCCGAGGTGAATAGCAGCCAGGCATAATTCTTGATTTGGTCCAAAGCGTCATCCACCTCGTCCCACACTAGCGGGGGACGGATTTCGATCGTGGGGACTTCCAACACCTCCGCACCCTGTTGTTCCAGCAATACACTCAGTTCCGAAGCCTGTTGACGGCTGCGGGTGACCAGAATCTTTTGTCCCTGCAATGGACGCCGGGCATAACAGTCCAGTGCGTGATGCATATCCACCACGTGTCCGACGATGGTAATCGCCGGTGCTGTAACCCCTGCGGCATGCACCGCGCCGGGCAACTGGGCCAGGGTGCTTACCACCTTGCGTTGTTTGGGCATGGTGGCCCACTGCACAGTGGCTGCGGGAGTGGTCGGGTCCATCCCTGCCGCCACGAGTTTTTGGCAAATCTCCGGCAACGATTTTACGCCCATATAGAATACAAGCGTGCCACCGAGTTGCGCCAAGGCCTGATAATTCACGCGCCCCGAATCCGTGGCTGTCTCGGCTTTTTCATGGCCGGTGATGAATGTGACTGTGCTGGTGACATCACGGTGGGTTACGGGAATACCTGCATAGGCGCTGCCGGCTATTCCTGCCGTCAGTCCCGGTATGGTGGTAAAGGGGATATGGTGTTCAAACAAACACGCCCCTTCTTCGCCGCCCCGGCCAAAGACATACGGGTCGCCCCCCTTAAGCCGCACAATCACCCCGTGCACCGAGGCATATTCCTGAGCCAACTGCACCAACAAAGCATTGATTTGTTCCTGCGTTAAGGTGTGGCGCCCGGCCGTTTTGCCCACATACTCAAAGCGCGTTCCGCTCGGACATAACGCCAATAATTTGGGATTGGCCAGATAGTCATACACCACCACATTCGCCCGCCCCAACACCTCGGCTCCCGCCACCGTAATAAGATCCGCTGCCCCGGGACCAGCGCCCACCAGATATACATGTGCCTTGGAATATGTCATGGTGTCACTCCTGAGTTGCCTGTAGGCCGGTTTCCTCGTGGTTCGTATCGGGCTTACGCTCGTTTTGCATCCGTTGCCGCTCGAACCACAACATTAACGTGGCTACCAGCACCGAGCATGACATAATTATACCCATGACCCAAAGGGGTAGATATCCCACCATCAGATAGGCCATAATCGGTGCCGCACCGCCGCGTAATCCGGTAAAAAACACATGAATAGCCATGTAAGCGCCCACCCGGTCCGGCCGCGCCACCTTGGTCACCCATAAACTCCAGCTCAAATCGGCTCCGCCATTACAGATTCCAAAGATAATGGCCCCCATGGCCAACCCCAGCCAATGGGTGCCGGTAAAGAAACTCAGAATCCCAACCATGATCGCGATATTGATGGTCATACGATTGGAGATAAAGCTGAAGCGATCAAAACACCACGCCCATATCTGATTGGACAATAAGCGTGCCACCCCCGGCAGAACACTGGTCAACAGTGCCACCTGTTCGGCGTTCAGGTTGATTCCGAAGCGGGGATTGGACACATACTCGACCCGCATGGGTAACATCGTCAAATTGGCAAAGCCCAAGAACATCCAACTGATCAGTACATTGCGGAAAAGCCGATCTTCCTTGATATAGTGCATGGATTTGAGCGGATTCCGCGATGATTTAACCATAGAACGCCGTGACGGGGTTATTCGAAGACAATACGCTCCTACCCACATAGCCAGCCCAAAAACAATCATCAGAATCTGGTAGTACTGGTAATGGCCTTTAAGGGCCACCCCTACCCCGAAGGCAAATATGATCGAACTCAAAATCCGGACCAACACCCCCCAGGAAAAGAGTTGCCCACGGCGAGCTTCCGGATAGTTTGACTGAAAAATTTGGGTCATCATCGGGATACAAGCACTAATCGCGATGAGTCCGATAAGACTACCAATCAGAAAAGACCACTGATATGGGATTGAGCCAGCAAGTAGAAAACCGCAACCACCGATAAACCAGGCCCCGGCGGCGGCGATATTGGGTCTGAATCCCATGCGCCAAGCGACCCCCACAGCAGAAGGTGCCAACAACTGACCGGCGGCTCCACCTGTGGCTAAAAAGCCTTTGAACCAGTCCCCGGAATGGAAATATTGAATTGCGATAAGGAGTAAAAATGTCTGGCCCGCAGTTTCAACAACGCCCGCCGCCCCTTGGCGAATTAACTCATTGCGAAAGGTGACACGAGCCCGGACATCTAAGTGTTCCAAGTTGAGCATGGCAGGACCAATCATACGACATTTTATTCAGGTGTCGAGGGTGGCGCAGGCATAAGCTGTAAATGTGATGGAGAAAACACGAAATTCAGGTCACTTGTGGTAATAGAGGCTTGTTTGTAACCTAGAACTCTTAGGAATGGCCGAGTGGCCATGAGGAGTATGTGCTTGTGAGTTAATCGGTTACAGGCTTGCCACCGGCGGGGGGGCCGAGACGTGTAACCAAAACTATACCGCGTTATCTGTGTTGTTCCTTGGTCACCAGTTTTAGGTGCCTAGTTCCTTCGTTTGGAAGTGCTGATGTCTAATTTTACCGCTACGACTTCGACCAATTCCGTGAAATCATGGCGGGCTCCGGCTTGGCTGGAACCCTACGTCCCGAAATCTCTAATCTGCCTGCGGGAAGGGTATGGCCCCCAGTTTCTGGTGTCAGATATCTTGGCGGGTTTGTCCGTGGGGGTTATTGCGCTGCCTTTGGCGATGGCATTTGCGATCGGGTCTGGGCCTGGAATCAAACCCGAGCAGGGGCTTTACACCACGATTATCGCGGGCGTGATTATCGCCTTATTAGGCGGTTCGCGTGTGTCTGTCGCGGGGTTAACCGGGGCATTTATGCCCATTCTGGCCACCATTGTGCTGAAACACGGCTACACCGGCTTGGCCGTCGCCAGCATCATGGCCGGGCTGATCTTGATCATTATGGGGGTGGCAAAACTCGGCACGCTGATCAAGTACATCCCATATCCAGTGACCACCGGATTTACCATGGGTATCGCCGTCATTATCTTTTCATCGCAAATCGCCACGCTGCTGGGGCTGTCCCCCATGGACCCGTTGGGCCAGGGGCTATCCAATTTCCCGGCACGGTTTTTAGAGCAGTGGCTGACCTATTTTTATTCCATCAATACCATTAATCTTGCTACCACGGTCATGGGGGCAAGTGCGGTAATCGCGCTATTTCTTTTACGCAAATATCTGCCACGTCTGCCGGGAGCCATCTTTGTCGTTGCGATCAGTGCCATTCTGGTCGTGGTGTTCAAAATGGACACGAATTTTCATATCGTAACCATTGACTCAAAATTCGGTGGCATCTCGGGTCAGTTGCCGGTATTAACATTGCCTTCTCTGGGTGGGACCGATTGGAAACAAATTGCCCTGATGGGTCGAGAATTAATCCCCGAGGCCACGGCGTTGGCACTGTTGGCCGCGATCCAAGCTCTGCTCTGTTGTGTCGTGGCGGACGGCATGATCGGCGGACGCCACAAGTCCAATTGCGAATTAGTTGCACAAGGGGTGGGCAATATTGCCAGCATCGCGTTTGGGGGCCTGCCTGCCACGGGGGCGATTGCCCGTACCATTGCCAATGTCAAAGCCGGGGGGCGCACCCCGCTGGCGGCGGTGGTTCATGCCTTTGCTATTATGTTGGCGCTGTATTTCGTACTACCTTACGCCGGGAAGGTCCCGCTCTGTGCGCTGGCCGCGATATTGGTCATGGTCGCGTGGAATATGAGTGAGTTGGAACGCTTCCGCCATCTGCTGTGGGCACCGCGCAGCGATGTCATCGTCCTGCTCACCACATTGGGACTCACGTTGCTGGCGGATTTAACCACGGCAGTAGGGGTGGGCATGGTGTTGGCCGCCATTCTCTTCATGCGCCGTATGACGGAAGTTACCAATGTGGCCGGACTTCGGGATGCCTCCGATGACAATCAAGGTCCGGATTTGCCCGATGTCAGCGACCCGATGGCGATTTCCAAACGTGTGGTACCGGCCGGCGTGGAAGTTTTTGAAATTAATGGTCCCTTCTTCTTTGGAGTGGCGGACTTGCTCAAAGAAAGCCTCCGGCAGATGGAAAAACCGCCTAAAGTGTTTATCCTGCGGATGCGCTATGCCAATGCCATTGACGCTTCCGGATTGCACGCCATCGAGGAATTCCACGCGAACTGCAAGCGTGAAGGTACCGTCATGATCCTGTCGGGCGTACATGCACAGCCCATGTTCGCCATGGCGAAATATGGTCTCATTGATCGGATCGGCGAAGAACGAATGTTCGGCGATATTGATGATGCCCTAGAGGGGGCCAAGCGGATTATGGAATCCATGGCCAAGCCTGTGGCCAAGAAACCCGAGAAGTAATTATTCGCATATAATCCCGGGGTCTGGCGGTCTATGTGATCTTATTGGGATTGGTGTTCAGACGATGGCTGGAAATAGCAGTGAAGTCTTTCGGATGGTGCGTGATAGTCTCGACATCGTGGATGTCGTGGGCGAAGTATTGACGCTGCACAAGAAGGGCCGCGAATACGTGGGCGTGTGTCCGTTTCACGAAGACCACCGCCCCAGTATGACCGTGGTGCCGCACAAGCAGATATTTCATTGTTTCGTCTGTGGTGCTGGTGGGGATGTGTTCCAGTTCGTGATGCGTTACCACAAAATGACCGCTGGCGAGGCGCTGCGACATCTGGCCCAGAAGCGGGGCATCGAACTGCCGGAGTTGCAACCCAGGAATCAGGAAGCCCAGGAGGGGCCGAGTCTGCGGGAACAAATCGCCCAGGCTAATGAGAAAGTCTGCCAGTTTTTTCAAAAGAATTTGGCCACGCCGGGGGCGAAAGCGGGCCTGGAGTACATCCAAAAACGCGGCCTGAACGACCAAACCTTGGCCCAATTCCGCATTGGGTTTGCTCCCGATAGCTTTACTGGTTTGGTTTCTGCCAGTGCGGCTCTGGGACTGTCTTATGATGTCATGGACAAAGCCGCACTGATTCGTCGGCGGGGCGATGGCAGCCCCTATGATGTCTTCCGTAATCGGGTTATGTTTCCAATCACTGATGCCATGGGCCGGGTGATTGCCTTCGGCGGACGGGTGTTGGTCGAAAAACGCGACGAGGAGGGGAATGTCGTCGAGCCCAAATATCTGAACTCGCCTGAATCCCTGCTGTTCAACAAGAGCGAATCGTTGTATGGATTCCAACACGCCCGGGCCAGTATCGCCCGGGAAGATACTGTGGTCATTGTCGAAGGATATATGGATGTGATCGCCTGCCATCAGGCGGGGGTCACTAATGTGGTAGCGACGCTAGGCACGGCCCTGACGCCGGAACACGCCCGCATCCTGAAGCGAATCTGTAAAAAAGTGGTTTTGGTATTTGATAGTGATGACGCTGGACGCAGGGCCACGCAGCGGGCCATGCAGGTCTTTATCCGTGAACCCCTCGATGTCCATGTGGCCAGTGTGCCCAATGGCAAAGACCCGTGCGATTATTGTTTTTCTCACGGTGGGGACGCTTTCAAACAAGTGGTGAACAGCGCCAAGGATATGCTCGCCTTCCGCTGGCAACAGTTGCAGGAACAATTTGAGCAGGATGGTTCTCTGGCCGCCCGTCAGGAAGGTGTAAAGCAGTTTATTAACTTTCTGGGTGAATCGGCCAAGGGAAGCATCATTGATCCGGTACGCTGGGGCCTGCTGATTGGTCAGGTTTCCGATCTGGTGGGCCTACCCAAGTCCGAAGTCCAAAGACAGTTGCGCCAGACGGCCAACGCGCCTGAACGGTCTACGGGTGAGCAATCCGTCGCACCTGAGCACATCAGTTTGGCAAATTTACTGAGGCAAGGCAGTACCGTGGCCAGTCAGGTTTGGATACTTGGGGCTTTATTGACGCACCCTAATTTATATTCGCATGTGCGTACAGATATCGCCATTGAGCTGTTTGACCAGGCAGCCCTGCAGAATTTAGCCCGCCAGATGTTGGAACAACTCGAACTGGCCCCGGACATCGCCTCGTATCAACTGGCCGATTTTATCGCGGCCATCGAACCGGAATCGCTGCGGGGGTTAGCATTGGAAATCCAGCGTCAGGTCGAGCAGGGGGGTGGAGTCGAGATTAAGTTACGGGATGCGTTGCGTGATCTGTTACAAAAAAACGCCCAAGAACATGGCCCGGTCAAGGACTCGCAGGATTTACACCAACGTATGCAAGCGGCGCGGGCACGTCAGGCCCAGGGCGGAAACCGCCGCATTACCGGTCGCCAATAACACCATTCCGGGATAGTTCCATTTTTGATTAAATAACGGTATAATATGGGGTTTACAACCGAACCTTGCGTGGGGGCCTATAGCCCGTGCGGCAGGAATGGTTGTGTGTGAATTTTACCGTCAGAAATCACGCCCGGTGTGCTATCGTTAAGAAGTCCACGGGTGTTTGTGGTCCGGATGGATGTTGTCACTGAAAGTCGTCATCAAGCGATGACAGGTCGGTTGTTCATGTTTCATGACCCGCACCTTATCAACTTATCGGTCGCACATACAGAGCACCACGATCAGTTAGGGACTAAGTCCCTTAATGCGGAGGCCTTGTGAGTAACGCCAACAGTCAGGTCCAACCCCCGGCGACCATCAACACCGTACCTTTAGCCAAAGCCAATGACAACCTCGAGCTACTGAAGAGTCGGGGCCGGGAAAAAGGCTATTTGACCTACGAAGAATTGAATGAATTACTGCCCGATGATGCCATTGCGCCGGATCGTCTCGATATTCTTATGCAGGAACTCGACGACGAGGGCATCGAACTGGTGGATGTCAAAGAGTCGGTCGTGGCCGCGCCGCCGGTACGGGCGCCGGATGAACCCGACGAGGCGATGATGGAAGAAGCCGAGATCGAAATCAGCGGCCTCGAAGAGCAGGAAGTGGATGTGGTCGAGGTGGTGGCCAAGCGGATTGATGATCCGGTGCGCATGTACCTGACCCAGATGGGTGAAATACCGCTGCTGACCCGTGACGAAGAAATTCGGCTGGCCAAAAAGATCGAACTGACCCGGATGGCTTTCCGCCGCAAGGTATTGGAAAGCGATTACTGTCTGCAGACCGCGGTGGATATCCTCGCCCAGGTGGAAGCGGGGGAGCTGCCTTTTGACCGTACGATGCGCATCAGCACCGCGGAAGCGGATGCCAAGGGGATCATCAGCAAGCGTATCCCCGAAAATTTGAACACGGTGCGGAAAATCATGGAATCCAATCGCGGTGATTGGGCCAAATATCGGGAAGTAGGGCTTTCCGATACCCACAAAGTCGAAGGCCTGCGCCGCCTGCGGAATCGCCGGCGCAAAGCGGTGACGCTGCTGGAAGAGTTGTCCCTGCGGACCAGCAAGATAATTCCGTTGATGAAAAAGCTGCAGAATATTTCGCGCAAGCTTACCGATCTGCAGCGTGATCTCGAAAACCCGCGCAACCGGTACAGTGAAGATGACCGTCAGGCCATGCAGGATGAACGCGAAGGCCTGATGGATCTGGTATTGGAAGAGGCCGATCTCTTGCAGCGCCGGTGCAATTCGATCAAGACCGTGTTTGATGAATATGAAGACGCCAAGCGCAAACTCTCGGGCGGAAATCTCCGACTGGTGGTTTCGATTGCCAAAAAATACCGTAATCGCGGCTTGAGCTTCCTGGACATCATTCAGGAAGGCAACACCGGTCTGATGCGGGCGGTGGACAAGTACGAATACCGCCGCGGCTATAAGTTCAGCACTTACGCCACCTGGTGGATTCGTCAGGCCATTACCCGCGCCATCGCGGACCATGCCCGCACCATCCGTATTCCGGTACATATGATCGAAACCATGAGCCGGTTACGCAATATTTCCAAAAAATTGCTGCAGGACCTGGGCCGGGAGCCGACGATCGAAGAAATTGCCCGTGAGGCCAAGATGCCCGTAGGCGAATGCCGGCGGGTGCTCAAAATCAGCCGGCATCCGATCTCCCTGGATCGGCCGGTGGGGGAATCGGAAGATTCCTATTTTGGCGATTTTATTGAAGATGAAGCCGCTGAGAATCCGGTGGAAAGCGCCACGCAGGCCATGTTGAAAGAACGGATTGATCAGGTGCTCAAGACCCTGACTTTCCGGGAACGCGAGATTATCAAACTGCGTTACGGTATCGGCGACGGTTATACCTATACGCTGGAAGAAGTGGGCCGGATTTTCAAAGTCACCCGTGAACGTGTGCGTCAGGTTGAAGCCAAAGCCATCCGCAAACTGCAGCACCCCGTGCGGGCGCGTAAACTGGAAGGTTTCCTGGACGGTTCCATTCTGGCCACTTTGGGCACCAACCCTAAACCGCCCGAAACCGATGATGAGACGATCATCGAAGGCGATGAAATCAACCCGACTGAAGCATTGCCCGGCGAGGAAAAGATCGCCACCGATGATGAGCCCGAAGCCACCGAGGTGGAATAACGATGCCGGTGTCGCCGCATTTTTTAGTCACCGCCGGTAATACGCGCGAGGCCATTGATCGGGTGCGGGACTGGGGCAATATATTCACCGGGCGGACGGGCTTTGAGATTGCGCAGGCCTTGTTGCAAGTTGGGGCGGTCACGCTGCTGACCAGCGTACCGGCCCATGCGGAGGCCATCATTCAGGCAGGTGGACAGGTGGCGTTGTTTCGCACACATCAAGAGCTGGAAACCCTCTGTGCCAAATCCGCCAATCAGCTTTATCAGGCCGTCATTATGACTGCGGCTATTTCAGATTATGAGCCGGACGGGGTCTATGAAATTTTGGAACGGCAGGAGTTGTCGGGAACCCCGGGGGTGCAGCAATGGACCGTGCGCAACGTGCAGCGGGGTAAAGTAAAAAGTACCCATCGTGCCATTGCAGTTGCTGGCAAACCAACCGCCAAAATTGTGGATATGTTCCGGTCGCGTTGGAACTATCGCGGGCTTTTGATCAAATTCAAGTTGGAAGTAGACCTGACCGATGCGGACTTAATCCAAGTCGCCGCAGCCAGCCGGTTGTCCAGTCAGGCGGATTTGATGGTAGCCAATTCACTGGCCCACTTGCACGGTGCCGAGGCAAAGGCCTTCCTCATTGATGACCATGGCGTCAGCGAAGTGAAACGGGCCGCACTGGCAGCCACACTGGTTACGTGGATCGAAACACGTTTAAGGCAAGGCCCGGGCTGACCTTGTGATTTACGGCAGTTGAATCCATTCCCACTTGCCGGTGACGCGGTTCAAACGTTCCATCCAATCGCCGGATTTGGCCCGTTCGACGCGTTCCTTGTAGTAGATCAATCCGACATCCGCAGCACTGACCTTTTTCTCCAGCGCTTCCGCCTCATACAGTTTTTGTCGGGAAGTATTTTCGGCTTCCAGTAGGGCAGTCTGTTCCGCCTGCAGTTCGCTACGTGCCACCACCAAGCCGGTATGCGACTCACCAACCAACTTGGCGTCGAGGAGGGCGCGGATTTTCGGGAAACGCACCCGCAGATCATCCAGAATAGCCTGTTTATCCTCGACGGCGGGCTGGCTGGCCGGGGCAACCGTCATCTGCAACACCCTGGCACTGGGGTCTTGTGGTGCGGGGATGGCACTACCATTACGCGAACTGGGACCACTGGGGGTGGTTCCCATGATGTAATCCAAATTCTTGCGCGCATCGGTAATCACCAATTCCAGCTTGCCGCTGATATTAATATTAACTTCGATTGGCTTGGGCTCAATAACTACCGTGTGCCGGGTTTCGCAACCCGTTAGACTCAGCAACACGCCCGAGCAAGCCACGCCGTACAACCAGGTCATCTTACGCATACATCACCTCACGAGTTACTTGGACCGATCATCCGATGCATTCACATTTTTCATGATGGCATCCAGCCAGGATTTCAAACCCGTTGCCGAGGCCAAGAGTTGCTCCAAACTGGTATTGATCCCGATCGTCAAATCTTTGATATTGATCGGATCACGTACAATCATATCACGCCCATCCAAAATTACCTTAACTTCCCGTTTTTCTGAGGCCGCAAAGTCTTTCCGCGTGAAATCAACCGTCACCTCAGCACCCGCGGGTTGGCTGGTTAATAAGACCGTACCGGCAACGTATGGATAGTGGCGCAGGTCCTGCATGATCAATTTCGTCAGATCGCTGCCAAACTGGTTCATTAGCATGGTTTGGAGCTCAGGTAGAGTCTTGACTTCCAATAAACCGGGGCCATCTGCCGCTATACTTACGCTTCCGCGAAAGTCCTTGCCGAGATCACGGGCTAAGTTAATCTGCCCGGAGAATTTACCATCCAACAAAAAATTGTCGGGCTGCATATTTTGCGTCACCTGGAGCAGGTCTAGACCGGTAATTTTGAGTTCTGATGCGGGCATGACGCCGGTCATAAAGTTGTAGCCGATAGCTCCGGTGATGGCGCCACCCATCGTGGTTAATTTCACGGTGGGCAAGAGTAATAGTCCGGCCTTATAACTCCCCGCCAGCATCACTTTGGACAAGCTGTTTTTATCGGCGGTAAGATTGGCGATTTGGCCATTAAACTCCGGGAACAGCCAACCGTTCACACTGGTGTCAGAATCATACCAACCAAGTACATTCAGACTCAGACCGCTCATCCGATATTTGAGTTTGGAAACCACGTCATCGGTTCCTGTTTCAAAATTGCTCAGGTCCAAACGTCCCTGAAGTTTCTGCAGAACGGAATTGGCTTGGGTCAAAGTGAGCTGGTTCAGTTGCAGCGCATCCCCGGCACAATCAATTAATCCGCGAACCTCCGCCGGCAATTTTGGTAACCATGGCCGCAAGGCTTCGGCTTCGGCGAATAGTTCCGGGTGGTTATAACTTAATTGTGCCAAAGATAATGTCAGCAACTCGGGCTTCCGTTGATATTCCGCGGTACGCAACGTAATGTCGCTGCCGCGGATTAAGGCCAGGCTGCCGGGATCACCCAAAGTCCAGCGTTGCATGGCTAGCTGGTCGAAATGGCCTGTCTGAGCCATATCTTTGCTCGTATAAGCAAGGTTGACCAGTTTAAACGCGTCTATCTCCCATGGGAGAACCAGCTTCTTAAGGCTGGGAGCCGTTACGGTAACATTCCCCGATAATGCCTCCGCCGTGAGGGTTCGCACCAGCGTGGTTAGCGACCCCTGATTATTCCAATCACATTGCGGAAGATCGAGCCGTAGTTTTTTACCGGACAGTTCCCAACCCTTGGTGCTGCGTAAATTGATAGTATCGCATTCCAACAAGGTCGCAATTGCACTAAGGCTTTTCGAAACCCCCAAATCCATCTGGCCCTGCGTTTGGAATATTGCACCCCCGACGTAAACGGTGGGGGGATGGACTGTTGCGGTGTCTTTGAGCTCCCAGCGAAATGTGGTGGGGGAGTCCAAGGTAACTTTCCCCGCCGTCGTCCAGCGCCCAGCCTGCTGCAATTCTGCAAGTGATAATTCAACCCGTTGTTGGGCTGGGAACCGCAGCGTGCTGCCCAGTGTATCCAACCAAGTATTGTCCACACTGGTCAGGAGTT
Organism: Phycisphaerae bacterium; assembly: GCA_037139555.1. Taxonomy (GTDB): domain Bacteria; phylum Planctomycetota; class Phycisphaerae; order WQYP01; family WQYP01; genus JBAXGE01. The sequence goes on along the minus strand of JBAXGE010000030.1, from coordinate 3,459 downwards.
GACCTTGTTTGATCTGCCATTGGACACTTTGCAGCCGACTTAGCTGGTCACGCCAGATCAGAACACCGTTGAGCAAATCAAAATGTCCCTGATAGTCCATATTTCCCAATGCGGCAAGGTGCCCCGCGAGGGTGGTATGTTTGGTTTCCAAGTTCAGTTGGCTGGACTCGGGTTGCCACTGACCTGTCGCATCCAACTGCCCCAGCGTGATGTGTTGAATCCCCGGGATTGTGTCAGTGCTCAAGGTAACATCCTGCAGAGCGCACTGTTCTAAGCGGACCTGAGTCGGGGCATAATTATCCTGGAGTATAACTTGGGCACCGAGTGTACCTTGACGCAATCCATAGTTTCCCCAGCGACCGGTTACCGCGGACGTTTGTGCAGTTATAGCCATTGTCGCCTGTATCTGCCGGGCCTGCTTTTGCACTTGAATATCCATCACCATGGGACAGGAGATATTCAGATTATGCTCCCAAGTGAAGGCCGCCTGATGCAACGCCAGTTTGGTCTGGGTGGTGAAGGTGTCGAGCTTGCTGGCCGTCAAGGTAAGTGTACCGGAGTTCGCCGCAGCAATATCACATTGCTGGATATGCAGACGTCGGGCGATCGGTAACCCATCCAGCAGAAGCTGGATTTGCTTCGGGTCGTATAACCGGGCATTACTGCTCCATGCGATGGAACCTGTGGTAGTGGCATCTACGGCCCCATTAGCATCAAGATGAACCGTTAACGCGGGATGCTGCACCAGTCCGTGCATATGCCCGTTCCAGCCGTTGGTGGGAGTGCATTGGACGTCCGCTTGCAGTAGATAAGTAAACTGCGTAGGGGCCTTCACCAGCCACTGCGGTAGTGGGCTAATCGTTATGGTGCCAGCGATTGTTACCGCATCAAATTGCAACGTCGGAAGCGTCTTCGCCGCGGGTGGCGATGACGGTGGGGGAGTTAATACCGCCAATAGATCGGCAGAGTTGGTGGTGCCGGTCGTCGTGTCGTGGGTAACCTGAATCCTTGTTCCTTGCAGGTTGAGTTCGCGTATTCTTCCCGCAGTCAGTTCGCCCCAACGAAAGGAGGCTTGGAGGCGATCCACAGTGGCAACGGAAGCGCTGTTTGGGGCTTGGATTGATACTCCATGCAGCAGTAACGTGCCGCCGGGGTATAAGACTGCATGTTCCACCCGAACCACGCCCGACCCCAAAAACCAGGCCCCGGCCCAATTAACCAACGTAGTGGTCATCGTCCAGGGGGTACTCAGAACCACCACAGCCGCCAAAGCCGCCAGCACGCGTTTGCGTGGGCGTTTCCGGCGGGGGGGAGGTTGATTGGGGTCTGGGGTCATAAAATCTACTTTAAGAATCGGTCCGAAGCCTGCCAAGCACGGACAATTTTATTCCTGATGGTATAATTTCGCTGCATTACAGGAGTCTTGGTATGTCCAATCAAAAGCCGTTTCGCGTCGGGATCATTCAAATGACCTGCACTAATGATACCCAGTCCAATCTGGATAAGGTAGTGCAGAAGATTCGTGAAGCCGCCGCCCAGGGTGCTCAGGTCATCAGCACCCAGGAATTGTTCCGATCCCCATACTTCTGCCAAACCGAAGACACCAAAACCTTCGATCTGGCCGAAGCCATTCCCGGCCCCTCGACCCAGGTACTGGGCCAGATTGCCAAAGAACTTAAGGTGGCTTTGGTCGCATCCCTTTTCGAACGCCGTGCCGCCGGGGTGTACCATAACACCGCCGCGATTCTGGATGCCGATGGCAGTCTGCTGGGCACGTATCGCAAGATGCATATCCCGGATGATCCGCTCTACTACGAAAAATACTACTTTACCCCCGGCGATCTGGGCTATAAAGCCTGGCAAACTCGTTATGGCCGTATCGGCGTGCTGATTTGTTGGGACCAATGGTATCCCGAAGCCGCCCGCTTGACTGCCATGCAAGACATTAACGTCTTGTTCTATCCCACCGCCATCGGATGGCACCCGAAAGAAAAGGCCGAATTCGGCGCCGCGCAGGTCTCGGCGTGGCAGACGATCCAACGCAGTCATGCCATTGCCAACGGCATTTATGTGGCATCGCCGAACCGGATTGGCCACGAAGGCGCTAAAGACGGTGGGATTGAGTTTTTCGGCAATTCGTTTATTTGCGACCCCTTCGGCCGGATGCTACAGACCGCCTCGTGTGACAAGGAAGAAATCCTGATCGTGGAAGTGGATCCAAAACTTCAGGAAGAAGTACGCCGGAATTGGCCGTTCTTCCGGGATCGCCGGATTGATTCCTACGGACCTATCACGCAGCGTTTTGGTAATTAAGGACCTCACCATGAGCCCCACGAAATTGCCTGCCCAACTTGGTTTCAGTATGCCCGCAGAATGGCAGAAACATACCGCCACTTGGTTGGCGTGGCCGCATAATCGGGCCGACTGGCCGGGTAAATTCCCACCCATCCCGTGGATTTATGCGGACATCGTTCGTTTGCTGGCTCAGGGCGAAGATGTCCATATTCTGGTACCCGATAAGACCAGTCTGAAAACCGTCGAGAAAATCCTGGTAAAAAACGCCGTGACAATGGCGCGGGTACACCTGCACGCATTACCAACGGATCGCGTATGGACCCGGGATTCCGGGCCCATTTTTGTCACCCGGCAGGAGGGCAAGAAAAATGAATTGGCCGTGACCGACTGGAAGTTCAATGCGTGGGCCAAGTATGACAATTGGAAACATGACGACAAAATCCCTGCCTATGTCGCGCGTAAATTGAAACTCAATAGTTGGCAACCCCAGGTGTGTGTGGGCAAGAAGAAATTGCAGCGTATGGTTTTGGAAGGGGGGAGTATTGATGTCAACGGGGCCGGGACACTATTGACCACGGAAGAATGTCTCCTCTCGCCCATCCAGGCCCGCAATCCCGGCGCCACCCGAACCGATATTGAAGCCGCACTGGCTGATTATCTCGGTATTGAACAGGTGTTGTGGCTGGACCGCGGGATTGCCGGGGATGATACGCATGGCCATATTGACGACACCGCACGGTTTGTGAATAGCGATACCATCGTGTGCTGCATGGAAGCCAATCCGGGGGATGATAATCATGCCCCCATGCAGGACAATCTGCAACGTTTACGGCAATACCGTACGCTGGATGGCAAACCTTGGAATATTGTTGAACTACCGATGCCCCAGCCGGTGGTGTTTGATGGCCAGCGTTTACCGGCCAGCTACGCAAATTTTTACATCGCCAACGCCGGCGTACTCGTGCCGGTATTCAATGACCCGTATGACCGGCTGGCGCTGGATATCCTGCAGGAGTGTTTCCCGGATCGGCCGGTGGTACCGGTCTATTGTCGCGATCTGGTTTGGGGTCTGGGCACACTGCATTGCATGACCCAGCAACAGCCCGCAATTGCATGATTTTGGGTACAATAAGCCCAGACACGATAAGGAGTAGGTATGCGTAT
>JBAXGE010000029.1:0-18337 GCA_037139555.1 Phycisphaerae bacterium | reverse complement strand
CCGCCGATGCGGAAATGCGGCTCTTGCTGGAGGGGGAAGTGCTGTTATCGGGAGTCCCCGAAGCGGTGTTGATGTTTACCTGCAATGGACGGGGGCAACGGCTGTTTAACCTCCCGCATCATGATGCGGCTCTGGTCCAGTCCCAGGTGGGCAAGATACCCTTGGCGGGCTTTTTTGCCGCCGGAGAGATTGGGCCGGTGGGGGGGCGAAATTTTGTCCACGGGCAAACGGCCGCGCTGGCGCTGTTGCGCAGCCGATGATTTAATGGGTCGGGCTAGGCATTTTTCCCAAAAGACGTTATAGTTTTAGTGTTCGCCGACATAGCTCAATTGGTAGAGCACGGCTTTTGTAAAGCCGGGGTTGCGGGTTCAAGTCCCACTGTCGGCTGGAAGCGGTAAGAATGCATGGTGCCACGGTACAGCGGAGCTATTTATCCGGAGTAGTGTTGACCTGACAGTTGGCTTGGATTAGGCTCAATAAGCGGCAGTACCTCATTTCCCGACAACGGTTTTGCAATGTAAATGTTCTGCTTGCAAGGCCGCTGGTCCCTCAGGGTTAGCGATGGGTATGTGGTGCGGTGAAATATGAGTGTGCAGACCGAGTGATTATGGCCGCATAGTTTGACAGCGGGTTTTGGCGCCGATACAGCGGATACGGAGACCTTCAGCATGGAAAACGCCCCCCAGAGAATGTCCGGCTTGGGTATGGCAGGGCTGTTTGTGGGTCTGACCTGTGTGGCCGCGCTGCTGGGGTGGTGGTTGTGGTGGCAGGCGGATCAAACCATGCGCGCTCAGGTGCAGACCTATGCGCAAATCGTAACCCAAACTATTGACGGGCAGAGTGTTGTTAGCCTGAAGGGCCAGCCGGACGAGGTGCGCCATCCGGAATACTTGCGTTTGAAAGCATTGCTCGATGGGGCCCGGAAGGCCAATTCCGCCTGCCGCTTTTTATATCTGCTCGGACAGCGTTCGGATGGGACCATATTTTTCTATGTAGATTCCGAACCACCGGATTCGGTGGATATGTCTCCCCCGGGGGAGGTTTATGAGGAAGCTGCCCGCGTTACCGCCTATCCGCTGGCTTTTTCAGACCACAAGACGCAGGTATTTGGTCCATACACCGATCGTTGGGGACGCTGGATCAGTGTGGCGATTCCGATTATGGATCGGGGGGGAACCCATGTAATCACCGTACTTGGGATGGATGTGGATGCCCGGGAATGGTACTGGCAGCAGGCGGCGCGGGTGGCCCTGCCGGTGGGAGTTTTATATAGCCTGATGATGGTCTTGTTCGCCGCAGTGGTGACCCAACGCCGCGTCTACGTGTGCCCCAAGCCGTTACGGTGGCGTTTGCTGCCGGGGTTTGCAGTGGTGACCTTGGTGTTAATGACGGCGACCGGCGTATTTTTCTGGTGGCAGGAAGAAGATCGTTTAAACGCCAAGGTGGACCATAGTCTGGTGGATGTCCCGGCCATGTTGCGCATGCAGGTGCAGGAACAGGCCCAAAGTCTAGGGGCCTTGCTGCGGCCCATGATTGGTGACACTGCGATGCAGGAGGCCCTGCAAAAGGGCGATTCCGCACGTCTGCTGGCGCAGTATCAGGGGTTGTTCCAGGAATTGAACCGTGATTACGGCCTGACCCATTTCTATTTTCATGATGCCCAGCGCCGGTGTGTGCTGCGGGTACACAAACCGGAAAAAAAAGGTGATTTAATCACCCGGACGACCCTCTTGATGGCCCAAAAGAACCAAGCACTGGCCAGTGGGCTGGAGATCGGACCACTGGGTACGCTGACCATCCGGGTGGTTCACCCGGTTATGCGGGCGGGTCAGGTTATCGGCTATGTGGAACTGGGCAAGGAAATCGAAGATGTCGTCAACAAGTTGCAGCAAAATCTTGGGGTGGATGTGGCGCTGCTTCTGAATAAGGCGGACATGCAACGGGGCGAATGGGAAGCCGGCATGCGTATGCTGGGGCGCGAAGCGAACTGGTCGCGCTATCCCAACGAGGCGCTGATATATTCTTCGTTGGTCTATTTGCCCGATGTACTCGATCAACCTCTGCCCCAGTCCGCCGATCATGAGCTCAACAATACCGCGGTTACCCATCAGGCCAAGCAACTACGTTTGGCGACCGCACCGCTGTACGATGTGGCGAACCGGACTGTGGGACGGATTATTCTGGTCCATGATTTCACCAAAGATTATGCGCTGTTCTATCAGCGGTTATGGGTTTTACTCACGGTGCTGGCGCTGCTGGCCACGTGTGTGCTGGTGTTTTTGTACAGTGTGCTGGGGCGGACCGATCGTGCCATCCATGGGCGGGAAACCCAACTGCGCAACAGCGAGGGTTTGCTGGCGGCCACGCTGCAATCCATTGGCGACGGCGTGATCTGCACCAATCCCAAGGGGGATATTGTCTCGCTCAACAGTGTGGCGCAGGATCTGTGTGGCTGGACCCAACGGGAGGCCGCAGGGGTATTGGTGGATCGCGTGTTCAATATTATCCATAGTGAAACCCGGACTCCGGTGGAAAATCCCATCTGGTCTGCCTTGCGGTCGGGTGAAGCCCAGTCTCTGGCCAATCATTCGGTTCTGTTGGCCCGCAATGGGATTGAGCGCCAGATTGCCGACAGTTGTGCGCCGATCCGCGCCCCGGACGGTACCATCCTCGGGGCGGTGCTGGTCTTCCGGGATGTCACCCCGGAATATCGTCAGCGCGAGGCGCTGCGGGAAATTGTGGCAAACCAGCAGGTCTTGTTCGATAGCCTGTCGGCTGGCGTCATCATTGTGGATGCGCAAACCCATGTCATTGAGTTGGTGAACCCCGCGGCGGCGAATATGTTCGGCGCCCCGGCGGCGCAGATTGTTGGGCAGAAATGCCATAAATTCCTCTGCCCTGCCGAGGAACATGCCTGTCCGGTTACCGACTTGCATCAGGAAGTGGATCAGGCCGACCGGATAATGCTCACCGCGCAGGGTGCGCGGCTGGCGGTATTGAAATCGGCCCGGATGATCCGCATCGGCGGGCGGGACAAACTGCTGGAAACCTTTGTGGATATTTCCGAACGCAAACGGATCGAACAGGTGCTGCAGGAAAGTGAGCAGAAATATCGCTCGTTCTATGAAATGGCCCCGGTAGGTATTGCCCTGAACGATCCGGCGACCGGGCAGTTCATTGAAGTGAATCAGGCCTTGCTGGATATGTTGGGCTATACCCGGGCGGAACTGCTGAACCTGAACTATTGGCAGGTGACCCCGGCGAGTTATACCGAGCAGGAGCAGATTCAGCTTCAGGTCATCAAAGAGCGCGGCGGTTATGGCCCGTATGAAAAAGAATATGTCACCAAAACCGGCGCCCGGATCAATGTACTGCTGAATGGGATTCTGGTCCGCGATCATGAGGGCCGGGAATCCCTCTGGTCGGTGGTGCAGAATATCACCCTGCGGAAACAGACCGAACACGAACTGCGGGCCAGTCAGGAGTTTGCGCTGGGGATTTTGGATTCCCTCAGCGATCACGTGGCGGTGCTGGACCCCAGCGGGATCATTATCCAGGTGAACGAATCCTGGCGGCGTTTCGCGCGGGAGAATGGCGGTATTCAGGACTTCGTGGGCGAAAATTATCTGGACGTATGTGCCCGCGCCAGTATGGTGGAGGCGGACGTGAAGGAAGTCCGGGCCGGTATCCAGCGTGTGCTGAATCGGTTGGATAAAAGTTATGAGTTGGATTATCCCTGTCACAGTCCCACGGTGCTGCGCTGGTATCATCTGGTGGCCATCCCACTGCAGCACGGGGCGCGGGGGATTATTGTCAGCCATGCCAATATCACCACGCGCAAGCTGGCCGAAAACATGCTGCTGGAAAGCAACGAACAACTCAAGCAGGCCATGGCCGAAGCCCGCCAGGCCAATGCGGCCAAGAGTGAATTTCTGGCCAATATGAGCCATGAAATCCGCACCCCCATGAACGGGGTGATCGGTATGACCGGCCTGCTGTTGGATACCGAACTGGACGCCGAACAACATCGGTACGCGGAAACCGTGCGCAACAGCGCTGACAGTCTGCTGGCTGTGGTCAATGATATTCTCGACTTCTCCAAGATTGAAGCCGGCAAAATGGATTTGGAACTGTTGGACTTTGATCTGCTCAACACCTTGGAAGATTTTGGCGCCATGATGGCCGTGAAGGCCCAGGAAAAGGGTCTGGAATTCCTCAGCGTGGTACAAACCAATGTGCCCACGAAGCTGCGCGGCGATCCGGGCCGGCTCCGGCAGGTGTTGAATAATCTGGTGGGCAACGCAATCAAGTTCACCCAAACCGGGGAAATCGCGGTTCAGGTGAAATTGTTGAGTGAAACCACAGACTCGGTTCTATTGCATTTCACGATCCGGGATACTGGCATCGGGATTCCCGCCGACAAACTGGACCGGCTCTTCCAAAGTTTCTCGCAGATTGACGCCAGCACCACCCGGCGTTATGGCGGAACCGGCCTGGGGCTGGCGATCTGTAAGCAACTGGTGGAAATGATGGGCGGGGAAATCGGGGTCAACACGCGCGCGGGGGCGGGTTCGGAATTCTGGTTCACCGTGCGGATGGCCCGGCAGAACAACGCCGCGCTGCTCCCGATGTTGTTGCCCAAGAGCCTGGCTCAGGTGCGGGTGCTGGTGGTGGACGACAACAGCACCAACCGGGAAATCGTGATGACGCATCTGCGCGGCTGGGGTGCCCGGGCCGACGAGGCCCACGATGGTCCCACGGCGCTGCAAAAACTTTACCAGGCGCATGCGGAAAAGGACCCCTACGTTCTGGCGATTTTGGATATGCAGATGCCCGGTATGGACGGCGAAGCCTTGGGTCGGGTCATCAAGGGCGACACCCGCATCCAGCAGATGCATTTGGTGATGATGAGTTCGTTGACCCAGCGCGGCGATGCGCAACGGTTCGAAACCATGGGCTTTGCCGCATACCTGACCAAGCCGGTCCGGCAGACCGAGTTGTATGATTGTCTCCTGCTGGTACTGGCCAAACACGAGCGGCCTGGCCCGCTGATCACCCGGCAGCGGATTCGGGAACTCCAGCACGGTCATGGCCGCATTCTGGTGGCCGAGGACAATACCACCAACCAACAGGTGGCGCTGGGGATTTTGCAGAAACTCGGTTACAGTGCCACCGCGGTGGGCAATGGCCGCGAAGCTTTGGACGCCCTGCAGACCATGCCGTTTGATTTGGTCCTCATGGATGTGCAGATGCCCGAATTGAGCGGGATCGAAGCGACCTACAACCTCCGGAACCGTGACGCGCAGGTTCTGAATCACCAGATACCCATTATTGCCATGACGGCGCATGCCATGCAGGGGGATCGCGAGATCTGCCTGACGGCGGGGATGAACGATTACATTTCCAAGCCGATCAACCCTAAAGAGTTGGCGGATGTCTTGCATCGGTGGCTCGATGGCGGAATTGCCCCTGAAGTACCGGCTGAGCCCGTGGTTACACCCCTGCCCGCCAGTCCTGCGCCCCCGGTCACGGCACCGCCGGATAAAGACATTTTTGATCGTGCGGGCTTGATCGAGCGGGTTATGGGGTTCGAGGATTTGGCCCAGGAAATCCTAGGCCTGTTTATCAAAGACACCCCCCAGCGCATCGACGCCTTGACGCAAAGCATCCAGACTAAAAACGGACCGAGTATTCTGCGCGAAGCCCACACCATCAAAGGTGCGGCGGCGAATATCAATGCGGAACAATTGCGCCAGGTGGCTGCCTCGATGGAGCAATACGCCCTACAGGAACAGTGGGCGCAGGTGGCTAAACTTATGCCCGATCTGTCGGTGGCCTATGCCCGGCTGGAACAGGCGATTAAGGCGTCATAATGCGGCTGGATACCAGTTTGAGAGCCTGACCAAGTGGCCGCAACACAACTGTCGAATCGGGTTCGCAATCGCGTGGAAGCCATCTCAGAATGACAATGAGGCCTAAATCTAGGCGGTATCAACCTTTTGGCACGACCTTTGTGGTTCTTTATAACCATGTCCGTCTTACTGACGGGTTTGTCAAAATGAGATGGTTTAGTTTAGTTCTTGGAGGCTTGAACATGCAGCGTAACTTGAAAGCGTTAGTCGGTTTGGCATTGGGTGCAAGTGTGATGGCTGGAGCGACCAAGGTTGCCCGGGCAAACATTGAACTACCGGAAAATGAAAAACTCAGCACTTTGGGCCTCCCACTGGCTGGCAAGGTGCGCGAGGCCGGCTCGGATGATCGTTCCGAGGCTTTCCAAAAGAAAGTATTGCCGTCCATTCAGAACAACGTCAATATCAATTTGTCCGAGTATACCAAAGTCAGCAAGTTGGATACCTTCGCACTGGACCCCAAGCAACTGACTCTGTCGCACGATACCAACGCCCGGGTCTATTTTGTGGGTGAGGGTGCCGGGTACCAGAATTCGCTGGGTTTCTTCACGTCGGAATATTCGCTGCAGTCCGGCATCAAGAAAACCGACGCGAAAATCATTTTCCCCAACGCTTCGTCCAACAGCAGCTATCTGGGCAAGACCACGGGTATCAAACGCGATAAAAACAATCCGTTGCTCTCGGGCGATTTTGTGGACCTCGGGGTTAAGTCCGCCGGAACCCAGTTGAATTTCTTCATTGTCTCCAATGGCAACCAGGGTGGTACTCAGGTTTTTACTACGGACCCGAAAAACAACCCTGACAAGCTTCAACATGTAGTCTCGTTTGCGATGGCGGTGGCCAACAGTCCGTATTTGATCCTCGGCTTTGAGGACCTGATCGGTGGTGGCGATAAGGACTATAACGATGTGATTATTGCCGTGGATATCGGCCGGGCTAATGTGGCCCAGTTGATGGGTACTGCGGTTCCCCTGCCCGCACCGATCTGGGCAGCACTGGCCCCGGCGGGCTGGATGGTGTACAGTGGTATCCGTCGGCGGATGACCAAAAAGAATATGGCCAACATGTAAACAACCGGATCTTACCACAGGGCGGGCCCGATGATGGCAAAGTCCTTACGATGGGAACACTTGGGGCTGGTACTAATTTTAGTACTGGCCCCAATCTTTACCTGGCCCGAACTCAAGGCCATGGGTATGGTCTGGATGGGGCCCAGTGGTCAGGACCACTTGCTGGCCTTTGCCATGGCCATATTGCTCCTGCTGGGGGTGCTGGTGCGGGATCTGCCGCGGGCAGGGAGTTGGCGTGGGATCAGTGTGGCGCTGGCGGTGTTAAGTATTGGTTTTTGGCTGGATGCCACCAGTCTGATTCAGGCGGCGGTCCTGTGCCTGATGGCACTGGCGCTGCTCAATCTATGCCGGCGCGGTGATGCGTATTTCCGTTGGGGCGTGACCGGGGCCATGATTCTCGCGGTCCCGTGGTCGGCGCTGATTGAGCGCTGGACGCTGGGCGAATTGCAAAAATATTCCACCGCACTGGTGGCCTATGTCCTGGCACTGCTGGGCATACCCGTGGAGTCGGCGGGCAATCAATTCATCGTCCAGGATCACCTGTTGACGGTCACGCAGGCGTGCGATGGTATGCGGCTAATTATTCCGGTGGTGGCTATTACCTTGTGCGTGGGAATCTGGCGGAGAGTACCCCGGCGGAATCTGCTGGTCATGCTGGTGGTGGGGTCTGTACTGGCCACGCTGGCCAATTTTGTGCGCTTGGGATTCCTGGTGCTCGTGGCGCTCTGGTATGAACCGGGCATTCAAATGGCCCATGACTGGGCGGGCTGGGTACTTATGACGGGGGCGGGATTGTTAAGCTGCTGGTGGGTGGCCAAAATGCGTGTCACCAAACCCTTCCTGCCGGAAATCGCCCACCTGGCCAAGCTGTCCACGGCGTGGCGCTGGGCGCTGTGGGCCTGTGGGATCGTGGCGTTGGTCGGAGTGCTTTGGCGCGGACCATTGCTCAAACCCAGACCGATCACCATGCCCACGATTCCCTATCGGCTTGACTCTTGGTACGGCGAAGATGTGCCGGTACCCCCGGCGGTGAAAAAACTACTCACGGGCAGTCAAATTATCGGCCGACAATACACCAAGATTACTTCCGAACAGACCGTGACCGCCAATATGACCCTGATCGGCGTGAGTAATGCCGGTAATCTGGCGGGGCATTATCCGGAATGGTGCCTGCAGGCGCAGGGGTGGGACGTCCTCTCCACCCATACGCGCAACTTGCCCGGTGAGACGGCGGCGGGGAAAGTGTATACCTTCCGTGATCCGCACAACGGTACGGAACATGTTTTGGCGGAATGGTTGATCAACCCTTCCGGCCGGACCGAAGACCAGCGCAGTTCCTGGGGTACCCACAAGAGTCAGGCCGCCTGGCTGGTGCATGTGGTGGCCAATGATGCGGACACCGCCACCACGCTGGCGGATTTGCTGCTCAATCAAACCAAAATTGTGGCTCCGCGCCCGGAGGCGGCGCCATGAAAAAAAACAGGCTGATCATGTGGCTGGTGCTGGGCAGTATGGTGCTGGGCGCTGTCGTGGCTGGTAAATGGTGGCTGGGCCAGCGTAATAACACCCAGGTGTCTGCGGAAAGTGCCTTGACTGCGGCCCGGCAGGCCATTAGCGAACAGCGCTGGGGCGCGGCTTTGATGCAGTACAAGCGCGCCTACAAGTTGCCTTATACCACCGCGGACCAATTGGCCATGGCCCGGGCCTGGATGGAATGTCCTGTTCCGGCCGGCCAGCATTTGGAAATGGCCATCAGCGCCGCCCGCAAAGTAATCGCCGATCCCAAGTTGGGCCCAAGCGCCACCGCGCTGCTGGCGGATTTGGCGCTGCAGACCAATCGCAACAGCGATAGCCTGCTCTGGGGCACCCGTCATTGGGAAGCCCAGCCTGACGCAGCTAGTGCGGTGTTGAACCTGCGGATTTTACTCAGCCTGAACAAAAACGACGAAGCCCGGAACTTTTTAACGCGTCTGCCCCCCTCGGTGGCGGACCATCCGGCGGTAAAAATCTGGCAGGATTATCTCAATGCGCCGGCCGCGGCACTCACCCCTCCGGCCGCGACGGATGATCCCCTGTTGGTGTATTCCTATTACTGGTTGTGGCAACGTCAAGGCCAAAATGACCGCGCCACCGCCTGGGTAACGGAGCATGCCGCACTACCCTTGCCCACCATGTTGCGGCGCAGCGCCATGATACATAATTACACGCTGGGGCGCCACGATGCGGTCCTGGCGCTTTGGCAGCACCGTCCGCCCGGCGATGTGGATGGCGGAATGGCCTTCACGGCGGCGCTGGCCCTGGCGCAACTGGGACGTGGGTCAGAGATCGCTCAGGTCGCGGCCTTGGTGGGCGCCTCGGGCGATCCCGCGCTGGGGGCGTTATGGCAGGAATTGATTGTTGCCGTCACGTCCACCCCGCGCGATGCGCTGCGGGTGGCCCGGGCTGCGGAGCGTCTGGCCACGGTGGCTCCGGCACTGGCCCCGCTGGCGTATGTGCGGGCCGAAGCCCTGCTGGCGCTGGATGAGCCCTGGTCGGCCTTGCGCTGGTCGGACCGCGCCGCCACGCTGGCGCCGTGGTGGACCCAAGCCCGTAATTTGCTGGCCTTGACCCTGGTAGCCAGTGGTGATGAAGCCGTGGCCGGTATGATCCCCAACATCAATGAAACCGGCGCGACCTCCGCACCTGTGCAATCGCCAACCGCCACCCGCCCGGCAGTAACCTGTCCGCTCTGTGCCGACCCGGGGCGTAAATTGGATGATTTATCCCGGGTCCAATTACTCGCTCTAGCTCAGTGTTTTGTGCATCGCGCGGATGAGGCCCGGCAGGCCGATGTGATTGCCCGCATCAAATCCCAATCCCCACCCGATGCGACGACATGGCGGTTGCTCCAGGCGCAATTGCTGCTCAACCAGAAAAGTGATCCCAAGGCTTCGGCCCGCGCGGCAATTCTATTGCATGAGGTGATTGTCATCGCGCCGCGCCATGCGGTGGGCCATATGTTTCTGGCCGTGGCGGCCCAGCGGTCCGGTGATCGCGATACGGCCGGGGCGCATTGGCTCAAGGCTGTGACCTTACGGCCGGGGCTGACCCCCGTGGCGCTAGGCTTGGCGCTGGGCTTGCGCCAGGACGGCGTGTGGCCCCACACGATCAGTCTGGTAAACCACTTCCAAACCCTGACCGCACTGGAACTCAAGAGCATACCCCCGGCCGACCGCCCCGATGAAACGGCGGCGTTGCAACGGCGCTTCTGGACGCTGGCGGCGTGGGCCGATGGCCAAAAGGACTGGCCGCTGGCGGAGATCGCCCTGCGGCGGATTTACGAACTGGACCCCAAACAATATTTAGCCGCCAAGAATCTGGCCGATGGAATATTGCAGCATCAGGGCGATGGCAAGGAGGCCTATCGCTGGGCGCAAATCGCCCTCAAACTCCGGCCTGATGATGCGGCGCTTAAAACGCTGGCCCAACGGGCCTATGAGGCTAGTGTGCAGGGCCGACGCTGATGTTCTCCCGTTTCCGCCCGCCCGGCCATGCGGAAATATCCCGGCATAATCGTTATACTACCCGTCGGATTTAGGCCCGTTTTGGGAGTCTGCATGCCGACGGTCCCATGGAATCATCAGCTCAGTCATTCGTGGCAGCGTTTTCGTCGCGAAAGCGCCGACCTGCTGCGCTATGCCTGGCGCTGGGCCTGGTTGGCCACGGGTTTGGGCGTGTTGGTGGGTTCGGCCTGTGCCTTGTTTCTGTATCTGTTGGATTGGGCCACGCAGCAACGCACGCAGTTGCCATGGCTGTTATTTCTGCTGCCGGTAGCGGGTCTGGTCATGGTCCTGCTCTATGAGCATCTGGGCGCCTCGGCCAAGGGGGGCAACAACCTGTTGCTCGACGCGGTTCACAAGCCCGGCGGGGGCGTACCCCGGCGCATGGCGCCGCTCATTCTCATCAGCACCATCCTGACGCATCTCACCGGCGGGTCCGCCGGCCGCGAAGGCACCGCCATTCAAATGGGCGGCAGCATCGCCAGCACGCTCGCCCATGCCTGGCGCTGGCTGCACGCCGCGGAGATTCGCATCCTGCTGATGGCCGGCATTGCGGCGGGTTTTGGTGGCGTCTTTGGCACCCCGCTGGCCGGGGCCATCTTTGCGCTGGAAGTGCTGGTGATCGGACGCATGAGCTATGATGCCATTCTGCCCTGCCTGATCGCCAGTGTGGTGTCGGACTGGGTCTGTCAGGGCTGGGGGATTCATCACACCGGTTTTCAGGTGCAGGGATTGATGCAAAATCTCAGCGCGATGGCGCTACCCGCCCACGCACTACTCATGCTCAAGGTCGTGGTAGCAGCGGTGGCGTTTGGACTCGCCAGCCAACTCTTTGCCCGCGGCACCCATCGGCTGACCCAATTTTGGGCGTATGCAATTCCGTGGGCCTGGCTGCGGCCTGTGGTGGGTGGTTCGGTGATTATTCTGCTGGTCTATCTGCTGGGCACACGCGATTATCTGGGGCTGGGTGTCACCGGCCCGCAGGGCAGTGTAACCATCGTCAGCAGTTTCAGCCCCGGCGGGGCGCAAGCGTTCAGTTGGTTCTGGAAGTTGCTGTTCACCGTGCTTACCTTGAGTTGTGGTTTCAAGGGGGGCGAAGTGACGCCGCTATTTTTCATCGGCGCGGCACTGGGTAATACCTTGGGGGGCGTACTGGGCGTGCCGGTGGATATGATGGCCGCACTGGGTTTCGTGGCGGTCTTTGCCGGGGCAACCAATACGCCATTAGCCTGCACGATTATGGGGGTGGAACTCTTCGGCCCCACCCACGCGGTCTATCTGGCCGTGGCCTGTTTTGTGTCGTATCTGTGCAGCGGTTCCCATGGCATCTATGCCAGCCAGCGCAAAGATATGCCGAAGTTACCGCCGTTGCTGTAAAAGTGGTTGGGAATTTTACCGCGTCGAAATCCAATACAAGCTACTGATCAGCACCCCGGCGATGACCAGACCCATGATGACCTTGCCCGCCCAGAACACAATTGCCACCGGCAAACTACGTCCATTGGTGGGGGGCTTGGCTTCGTGGCGCATGGTTTTGTATACCACCGCAATCACCAGAATTAACGGAATGGCCAGCAGATACCAGACGTCCGAGAGCCACGGGGCCACAGCATGGGCGGAATCAATAAAGGGGGTGTAATCGTTGGCGGTGGCGAGTAGGGGCATCATTGGGACCCCGCTTTCCCGTTGGGCTTGCCCAAGGCGCGCCCCAGCAGGTCCGAAATCAGCAGCAGATTGAGCATCCCCGCAATCCCGCAGTAGACCGTGCCGACATCCAGCAAACGCGGGGGGGCCAGCTTGGGGTCGGCATTGGCGGGAACCTTGGCCGCGGTGGCCTGAAAAATCTGGTTGGCGGCCAACGCCGGCCAGCCGATGAGATAACTGGTATAGGCCCAGGGTTGCTGGTCGGGGGGACTAATCACCCGGACCCCGCCCAGCCAGAGTCCGCCAGCAAATAAGAGATAAACCAATCCGCCTAGCAATAGCGCCCGCCGCCATTGCCCGAGCATCGCATGGCCCACGCCGGGGATTAACCAGCCCAACCCTACCGCCACCCACGCCACAATCGGGGCGGGGTCATGATCCGGGCTGGTAACGGAAGTCGAAGGCTGGCCTGATGTCACCGGAAACCTCGTATAACAACACCCCCATACAACCCAACGGATGGCTGGGCTGATGGGCAAGATGCAAACTTTCCTGAACAGTAACCGAGACTACATTCTATTGTGAAAACGCGCAAAAAGCCAGCATTATTGGGGGTTATTTGTGAAATACGACCTGTTTATCTATAATGGGGGCAAATCAAGGCTACATGGGTCGGGCTACCCGAAGGCAGCCCGACCTTGTTTTTGATAGGAGTTAGCATGTTCGACGTATTGGGACAATTAGGCACCGGCGGCCTCGCCATGATGCAGTTTTTGGCGGAAACCGCCCACGCGGTCGCCACTACGGCTCCGGCCGAAGGTTTTAAGGCGACCTGGGTATACGAGATTCTCGTCGCCCCCAAGCCCGGAGCGATGATGACCGCCCATACCGTATTGGTGCTGGGTGCGGTGGTGGCGCTGGGCCTGTGGTTGGGCAGTATCAAAGTCGGCGGGATCAGCCTCGGGATCGGCGGGGTGCTCTTTTCCGGTCTGGCGCTGTCCCATTTTGGCTTCAATATTGATGAACATACGCTGGAATTCGTCCGTGAATTCGGCTTGATGTTATTCGTATATACGATTGGTTTGCAGGTCGGGCCTGGTATTATCGCCTCGCTGCGCAAACACGGCTTACCGCTGAATATTTTGGCGGCAACCACCGTCATGCTGGGCGTGGCCGTGACCCTGGCGATTGTCTGTGTTAGTCGTTATCTGCCCCGGAACGAGATTCCTCTGCCCGGTTTTGTGGCTTCGATCGTCAACTGGAATGCCGCCAATCCCATCAAGGATGATCCCAAGTTGGTGGTCGGGGGCAATATTGATTACCCCGCCGCGGTGGGTCTGCTCTCCGGGGCGACGACCAATACCCCCAGCTTGAGTTCCGCCGCTTCGGCGATGAGTGATAAAATCGCCTTGGCCACCGCAGCCGCGGCCCAAGCCCCTGTTGTCACTCTTCCACATAGTCCAACCACGGACCCGGCCAGCGCGCCGGGCGTAGCCTTGACGACCCAATCCGCAGCCAGCCAGCCCGTGGTTGCGACCGTTAAACCCATCGCCAAAGCGGTCGAAGTTAAAGCCACCCAGGGTGGCGCGTATGCGTTAGCCTATCCCTTCGGCATTCTGGGCATCATTCTGACGATGCTGATCATCCGTAAATTCTTCAAGGTGGATATCCACAAGGAAAACGAAGCCGCGCTAGCCGCCCACAAAGGCGCCCATGCCCTGCTGGGTGTGAATGTGGAAGTCACGAATCCCAACCTTGAAGGAATGAGGATTGCCACCGTGCCGATGTTGGATGAAAACGAAGTCGTCATCTCGCGCGTGTTGCATAACGGCCAGGCCCAGGTGGCCCAGCCGGATATGACGTTGCATGTGGGCGATGTGGTTCATCTCGTCGGCCCCAAGGCCGGTCTGGAACGGCTCAAGTTCACCATCGGCCGCGAATCCAAGACCGATGTGAAGGCCATCCCCGGCAATATCACGACCCGTCGGATCGTGGTCACCCACGCCGAAGTGTTTGGCAAGAGCATTGATGAACTGGATCTGGTCGAGAAATATGGCGTGGTGATCACCCGCGTGGCCCGTGCGGACCAGGAAATCGCCGCCCAGCCGGACTGGGATTTCCAGTTTGGCGATACGGTACTGGCCGTGGGTAATGTTGAAGCCATTGACCGGGTAGCGGCATTGCTGGGCAATTCGCCCAAGAAGCTGGAACACCCGCACATGATCCCGATCTTCATCGGGCTGGCGCTGGGCGTGTTTATCGGCAGCTGCCCGATCCCGGTGGGTCTGTCGGCCCCTGTGAAGCTGGGTCTGGCCGGTGGCCCGCTGCTCATTGCGATCATCTTCGCCCGCATTGGCCAGGTCGGCCATTTGACCTGGTACATGTCGCGCAGTGCGAATCTGTTGATGCGTGAGTTCGGCATCGTGCTGTTTCTGGCGTGCGTGGGTCTGGTCTCCGGTCCCAAGTTCCTCAGCACGCTAGTCTCGGGCCCCGGCGTCTACTGGATGGTGATGGCCGCGTTCATCACCGCCGTGCCGATGCTGCTGGTCGGCTTTATCGGCCGGGCCTTCATGAAGCTCAACTATGTGTCGCTATGCGGTCTGCTGGCCGGTTCGATGACCGATCCCCCGGCGTTGGCTTTTGCCAACCAGATGACCCAGTCGGAAAACCCCGCCGTGACCTATGCGATGGTGTATCCGCTGACCATGATTCTGCGTATCATCACGACCCAGGCGATCATCCTGCTCTTCTGGAGCGCGATGTAAGCGTTTGGACTTAATTCTGATTTCCCCTCAGGGCAACCCACTCGGGTTGCCCTTTTTTATTATGGATTCATCCGGTATTACCGGGGCATGGTCTTCGCCCCCAAGGGGCGGTATTTATATAGCTCAGGGCAACGCCCTGAGTAGCTGCGTATGAGTCCGGAGGTTTGGTCTTGATGCCGGAGGCATTACAGCTGGTAGCCGGTGGTTGTAGCGTAGCGAAAACCACCGGTAATGGTACGGAAAAATTCCGCCATCCCGGCAGGGATGGCAGCAGGCATGTGACAGTCTTCATCCCCAATGAAACGGATTGCCCCTTTGCCAATAATTTCTGGCACCCGCTACCGGGGTGCCCAAGACGCGTCGTCCTGACCCGGTGGTTTCCACTTCGTTCCAACCACCGGCTACCCGCTGCCATGCCTCCGGCATGAAACCCGAGCTGGCCTGTGGGGTATAGGTCGTTTCGTACAACTGCACGGCTCGGGTTAGACGGCAATCGGATCGGCCTTAACTACCGAACAGGTTGTAATCTTTACAGTAACCCTTTTCTTCGAAATAGGCGATGGCCTCATCCACACTGCGGAAGACTTTGTTGGCGGTTTGGGTGATAAAGGGACTTGGTTCGCGCTTGGGCTTCCAGATGACAAAGACATCTTTGGCGTGTTCATGGGCATGCTGGAGTTCGCGTTCCACTCCGCTGGACAGCCCCGGCTTGCCGGTGGGCAATTCCGGGATGTACGACACAATCATGTCGCTCTGGCGCACTAGGGTAAAATCGCGGGCGTAAATCTGGCCGTCAATGTCGCCGACGATTTGCAGGATTTCGGCGGTCTTGATGTGGATGGTGTTACCGTTGACCTCCAAAACCAGCGCCTGTTTGCCTTCGCGCGCGGCGGCGATGGCCTGATCGGCGAGCAGCTTTTCATCCACATCGCCGGGATCAAACGTGACAAAGCGTTCGGCCAACGCGGCGCGGAAGGCGTCAATTTCCTTGAGGATATCGGGCATGTCGGTGACATGGCTCATGGGAAAGCTGGGATAGACCTTGACCATATTGGGCCGGAAGATCAGGCGGAACATGGCGGCGCAGGTATTCTGATGCCGGCCCCGGGCAATGACGAAAAACTGGGCTGCCTTGGCGGGGTTGCTGCGCGCGACAATTTCCGTGGCCAGCATTTCCTCCTCGCGCCAGACCATCAGGTCTTTGAGCGAGTGTTCCAGATCATGATCGCGGTTCATACGTTCGTGGACGGCTTCGATATTATCCACCAGCGTCAGGTATGTGTCCGCCCCGAACTGGGATAGTTGGTCGAAATCAAACGCGGAAAACAGCCCGTGCTTCCAGCGGAACGTGGCGTGGGTATTCACGATGACATGCTTGTGTTTGGCGGCGGCGGAGATCACATCGCGGAACACCGCCCGGCGCAGGTTGTTCAGCCGGGCCAGCGGCAAATCCAGAATCCGCCCCGGCCGCACATCGGGGGCCTCGCGGTACATCATGTCCCCGATATTGAACAGCACGACATCTTCCCCGTGGTCACGGGCCATCTGCACCACCTGCTCCAGATAGTCCTGCTTATCGAGCCCAACTTGTCCGGTTACAACCACTCGCATGATAATTCTCCATCAAAGCCAATCTTGTATAGTGGCGATTATGCCCGAAGGTTGGGATTCTGGCTAGGTAAACCCCAAATGAGCGTTGGAAATCCTGTGCACCTAACCCGATCTTAATGCAGGAAAACCAGTCCGCGCGCCTGGGCGCGGATTGGTTTTGGTTGGCTGGGTTAATCATATTAACGTCACGCCGAGGCGGCGCGGCGCATGGGTTGGGTTTGCGGTTGCAGGGGTAGACGGGTCTGTTGGGTCTGCGGCTGGGGTTGCCGGTGCCACAGGACCGCCACGGCCCCGGCGACCAGTGCCATCCCGGTGGACAGGACAATCACGTCCGCCACGCCCATCAGCCACAATAGCCCGGCACAGGCGGTCGCCAGCGTCACCCCGGCCAGACTGCCCAAGGCCCAATATGCCCCCCGGACCAGCCGCGGGAAGCGGAATTGATACAGCCGGGCGAGATGTTGCAGGTATTGCATCTGCTGGCCCATAGTGAGTTTGCTTTCGCCCAGCAGGCGATTGCGGAAGACGATGGGCACTTCGTGGACGCGTTGCGTGCCACATTTGACCATCAATTCCAGACTGATTTTGTAGCCCACGGGATTCAGGGCCGCGGCCTGTACCAGCGTATTGCGCCGCAGGGCGAAGAAACCAGCCATGGGATCACGCACCGCCCCAATCAGCGGGCGACTGAGCAACGTGGCGCCATAGCTGTTGAGCCAACGCAGGAAGCCCCAATCCTCGGTCCGGCCACCATCCACGTAACGCGAGCCGATCACATAATCCGCCTGCCCTTGGGCGAGTGGTTTGATCAGTTCGGGGACCGATTCGGGCGGGTGGCTGAGGTCGGCATCCATGACCAGCACGTAATCATGCCGGGCCAGTGAGATACCCGCCAGCACGGCGGAACTCAGCCCGCGTTCGTTGGTCCGGATGCGATAATTGAATTCGGGATATTGTTTGCGCAACTGCTCCAGCACGGCGGGGGTGGCATCGGGTGAATTGTCATCCACGATGATCACTTCCCAGACCCAGCCCAAGGGCCGCAGGGTCGCGGCCAGCCGGCGGGTCAGGATGGGCAGGTTGTCGGCTTCACGGTACGTCGGTACGACTATGCTGACGCTGGGGACTAAGGTAGAATCAAGCATAAAGGGCCGTTGCCTTTCGGGTAACATAGACCGCAACACGAGTTGCTCGTGTGCTGGACACCCGAAAATGGGAAAGGTTTGCCAATCGGCACCCGACTGCCGGAATCTATAGGGATACACGCTATGTCGCATAAAAAACATCCTGAAGGTGTCGCCATTATTCCCACCCTCTGGGCGCCGTGGCGGCTGGATTACATCAAATCCGTGGCCGATGGGCCTACCGAGTGCTTTTTGTGTGATAATGCCCGGCAGCCTGATCGCGATCGCGAACATTTAGTGCTGCATCGGGGGGCGTTTGGGATGCTCCTGATGAATAAATACCCATATGTGAATGGGCATTTGCTGGTGGCGTCCTATCAGCATGGTTCGGATTTGCTGCATTTACCGACCGAAGTGCGGGCCGAATTGCTGGAATTGGTGGCTTTGGGGCAGCAGTTATTAACGCAAGTGGTTAATCCACAAGGGTTTAATGTGGGAATTAATCAGGGCCGCTGTGCCGGTGCGGGCGTGCCGGGCCATTTGCATCTGCATATTGTGCCGCGCTGGAACGGGGACGTGAACTTTATGTCGGTGGTGGGGGGCGTACGGGTGATTCCGCAGGCGGTGGATGTAACGTATGCGGCGCTGTGGGCCGAGATGGAAAAGTTGAACTCG
>JBAXGE010000028.1:0-18462 GCA_037139555.1 Phycisphaerae bacterium | reverse complement strand
CCGGGGCCTTTGGTGCCCATGAGCGGCCCGAGCTTGGCCAGATCGGACAAGGTAAACACCACATCGGGCGTGCGGGTGAGGACATGCGACACGCCCCAGCCTTCGGCAAAGATTTTCAATTCGGCCAGCATGAGCAATAACTCGGTGGCTTTGGGCAGAGCACCGAAGGCATCCACCATATCATTTTCCAGCGTGCGTACCTGCTCGATGGTGTGACACCGGCCCAGCCGGCGATAAATATCCATGCGTTGCCGGTCGGATTCGATGTAGGTGCGCGGCACCGAACCGGTGACGCCGATTTCAATCACGGCATCAATGGGCTTGAGAATCGGCTCGTTGCGCATTTTCTTGACGGCTTCTTCCAGCAGTTGGCAATACATCTCATAACCGACGGCGGTGATATGGCCGGATTGTTCCGGGCCGAGAATATTACCCGCCCCGCGGATTTCCAGATCGCGCAGGGCGATTTTGAAACCTGCCCCTAGGCTGGCGTATTCTTCCATGGCCTTCAGTCGTTTGGCCGCCGTGGAACTGATAGTCTTGTCGGGACTCAGGAGCAGATAGCAATACGCCCGATGTTTCCACCGGCCCACCCGGCCGCGCAACTGGTGCAGCCCCGAAAGGCCGAAATGCTCCGCCTCGTTGATAATCATGGTGTTGGCGTTGGGGATATCCAGACCGCTTTCGATGATGGTGGTGCAGACCAGAATATCCAGCTCGTGATTGATGAACTTGTGCATCACATCTTCCAACTCGCCATCGGCCATCTGGCCGTGGCCGATGCCGATGCGGGCGCCGGGGGCCATCTGCCGGATGTCGTCGGCGACCGTCTGGATGTTCCACACACGGTTATGCACAAAATATATCTGCCCGTCGCGCGCCAGTTCCCGCTGGATGGCCATATGGATGCGGGCGCGATCGTAGGGAATCACTTCGGTGACGACACTGCGCCGGTCCATGGGCGGAGTGCTGAGATTGGAAATATCGCGGATGCCCAGCATACTCATGTGCAGGGTACGCGGAATGGGTGTGGCCGTCAGGGTCAGCACATCCACGGTCGTGCGCAACTGTTTGAGGCGTTCCTTGTGTTCCACCCCGAAACGCTGCTCTTCATCAATAATCACCAGGCCCAAATCCGCGAAACTCACGTCTTTACTCAAGAGCCGATGCGTACCGATCAGGATATCCACCTGCCCGGTACGGACCGCTTCCAGATTCAGCTTTACTTCCTTGAGGGTTTTGAAGCGGGACACAGAATTGATTACAAAGGGATAACCTGCCATGCGGTTGCGGAAGCTCTTTTCATGTTGTTCGCACAATACCGTGGTGGGCACCAGCACCGCGACCTGTTTGCCAAATTCGCACACTTTGAACGCCGCCCGCATGGCCAGTTCAGTTTTGCCGTAGCCCACATCACCGCACAACAACCGGTCCATGGGCCGGGGCAGTGCCAGATCATTTTTGATTTCGCCGGTGCAGCGGATCTGGTCCTCGGTAGGCGGATAGGGGAACGCTTCTTCAAATTCTTTGGTCCACGCGGTATCCGCCGGATAGGCGATCCCCGGCGCAGCCGCCCGGGCGGCCTGCACGGCCAGCAAGTCCCCGGCCAGCTTCACCACGGCTTCGCTGACTTTTTCTTTTTGTTTGTTCCAACTGGTCCCGCCCAGCGCGGACAGCGTGGGACGGCCATGGGGACTGCCGACATATTTTTGGACCAGATGAATCTGCGTCACCGGCACCTGCAGGACCGACTCGCCGGAGAATTTCAGGGTCAGATATTCCGCCCCCATGCCATCGCGGGCGATGGTTTTCATCCCTTCAAATTTGGCAATACCGTGCTGGACATGCACCACGTAATCACCGGGCTGCAGGTCCAGAAAAGTATCCAGCGGCTTGGCCCCGGCCACCGAACGCAGGCGCCGGCGCGTGGTGTAACGGTGGAATAACTCATGATGCCCCACCAACGTCAGACTGCGCCCTACACAGAGCGGTTCCTCCCAGCCAAAGCCCAGCCCCAAGGCCCCCACCTGCATCTGCATGCTGTGCTGGGCGCCGGGACATTTCACCTCCAGCAAATCCGTCAGACGCTGCAAATCACCCTTACTATCGCACACCACCAAAGTTTGACTGCGCTGCGCCAACTCGGCCAATTCCCGCACCGCCGCATCCACCTGCGTGTCGAAACGCATCAGCGATTGGCAGGGCAGCCGCACCACGTCCGTCACCCCAGCGGGGGCGAACTGATGCAGCTCCACCCAGGCAAACTGCTGGACATTCTGCAATACCGCCTGCGGGCTATAAGTGCCGCGGGTCTCATCCAACCGCTGGTAATAACTGCGCCCCTGCTCCTGAATTTCCGTTGGTTCCAGTAACCAGATCAGAGTATCCTGGGCCATGTATTTGAGCAGATGCGTGGTATCTGCCACCGGCCAGGTGGCGCGGTCGCCCAAGGCCACCAGCCGGGCGTGTTGCTCAACTTTGATTGTGCCCATGGTTTCCAAGTCGAACCGGGCCAGCGTTTCAATCTGGTCGCCGAAGAAATCAATGCGCAACGGCTGACCATCCCCCGGCGGCCACACATCCAGAATATCCCCGCGTACGGCAAAATCGCCGGCATCCTCCACCGCGTCCAAACGGGTATAGCCATGTTCCCCGAGCCAGTGAATTAACGTATCGCGGGCATAGGTCTGGCCGGTCTTCAGAGCGATCAACTGCTGGGCCAGCAGATGCGGACCGGGGGCAGGCTGCATCAGCGCCTGGATGGGGGCGATGATAAACTCCGGTTGGGCGGTGGGCTGGGCATGTAATTCGGCCAGCAAGTCCAACCGCTGCACGGCCAGCTCATAGCTGATATTTGATTCGCCGGGCAGCACTTCATAGGCCGGATACAACACCGCCCGGGCGCCGGGGACGAAGTATTCCAGAATATCCACGGCATCATCAGCTTCATCCAGATGCCCCACCACCACAATCATCGGCCGACGGAGTTGCTGCTGGGTAATGGCCGCCAGCGCCAGACCGGCGGAGCCCCAATGACCCACGGTCACGGCATGGCGGTGGGCGCTGATTTTGGCGCATAGGTCGGCCACCGCCTGAGCGTTACGCAGGGGGGTCAAAAAGTCCAATAGCGATGTCGCGCGGGCCATATACAACCAAACTCTACACAGGCGCTACGCACCGCCGCACCATGTGTACGGCGGTTTTTCACCTTCCAAGCTCATAGCCTAGGCGCTGGCGTCCAACCAAGCAAGCCCCGACCCACGGTTTAACGCGCGGCGGGGGTAATTGTGAACTTCACCTGCCGCTGCTCGTCGAGGGTCTGGGTAAACACCTCACCGCCGGCTTCCACACGCAAAGTGCCCTTCTTCCACCCCAACGAGACCGGTGCAGTGCTCCCGATGGGTTTATACAAGTCAAATTCCTTGTCCCACTGCCGGGCTATGCCATCGCGCACTACCTGCGGAAAGTCGGTTTCCTTGTTGTAAGTGACTTCCAGTTTACGACCATCACTGCCGGTCAAAGTGGCCACCCCCTTATCGGCGGCAAAGGTAAAGGCCCCCTTGCCGCTGACGGCCTTGCGGAAGTCATCCATGGTCTTAAACTGATCCCGATCGCCGGTTTCCAGCGCAAAGCCGCGCAAACCGGAACCAACCCCATTGGCGGACATGATTTGATCCGCAGTGTCCACTTTGCCCGATCCGGGTGCGGGACGTTCCAGCGCAATGGGCCGGACGGCGAGATAGGATTTTTCCAAACCAATCCACCAAACGCCTTCGTCGTATTGCACCTGCGCAGCCTTGGGCCATTGGAAATTGACTTTACCATGCTTGGTCAGGAACACGCACAGATTGCGGTATTGGCCCATCTGTTCGCCGGCCATCTTGCCGTTGAGCTTGCTGCCAGCGAGGAAATATTCCACCCCGCGGGTGTCATGGTGACTGAGCAGCTTAAAGGCCCCCACATCGCTGGAAGCCCCGGCTGAAACCACGGTGCCCAGATAATGATGCGCACTGTAGTACATAGTCTCAAAGAACTCGGGCTTTTCATCAGCGCCCGGTAGCCAGTTGGAATACTCCGGCTTGGTATCCCACATTTCCACCGGCTTGGGGAAATCCTTCAGCGCCACCGCAATCACCGCCCGGGGTGGGCGGTAACCCGAAGTCACCGCGTGAATTTCATCATGGTGCCAAGTGCGTTGTTCCACCGGGCTATCCCCGGCCATCAGCCACATGAGACTGGCCGCACTGGAACCGAATGGCCGGCTGGCCCCGCCGTAATCGCGTTTGGTGGGACCACCCATACCGCCACGATAATATTTCAGCGCCAGCGCAGTGTAGAGCCAGTCCAATGCGGCTTTGGCCTGCATGCGAACCTGGGGGTCTTTGGCGCAGTCGTACAAATTGTGGTAGGGCATAATCGTGTGGGCAATGTAGTTTTCACTATCCCATTCGCCCATGCCGATGGTGTAGAGCGCATTGACGTAGTGATGCAGCTTATCGGCATACAGCAGACGCACGGTTTCGTTGCCGGTCTCCTCGGCCATCAGATACACCGAAGTTTCGCGCATGGCCCGCAGATTGTCGGTATTGCGGCCATCCACCCAATACCCGCGGGCATTGGGGGAGAAATCTTTGCCAATGGCGCCGGCAAACCCTTTTTTGTAGATCGGATGGGTGCGGGTATTCATGAGTCGTTCGACATCTTCGAACACTTCCCACCCCTGATCCGAATAGCCGCGCCACCACTTGCGCCACTGGGCCAGATCAGCGCCAAAATCCGGGGTGGTCTTGCCGGTTTCCTTTTCATACTCGGCTTTCAGCTTTTGCAGGCTTGCCAGTGCATACTTGCGTACGGTCTCATTGGGACTGGTCAGCGATAAGATCAGTTCAAAATTCGGCCGGGGGTCTTCCGCGGTCCAGGCTTTGGCCCCGTCAAACATTTTTTGCCGATAATCGGGGTTCAGATACTGCCCGAAAAAGAAATACTTACGCACCTGACCCTTGAGCGTGAAACACCAGTAATAGTCAATACCGTTGGTATGAGCGTGGTCCCCCGCTTCAAGATCCGGCGCTTGCAGCATTTCCAACGCGCCGGCCCGATCGCCATTGAGAAAACGCAGCATATTCTGCGGATAGGACCATTTCTCCCCTTCACCAGTGGTTCTGGCATCCGTACCGGCGGCATTGCTCATGACCTTATTGGCCCGTTGCCAAAACGCGGTTTCCAACTCTGGTGCCCATGCGGGATTCTGCGCATCGGCCGGGATGAGCAAGGGCCGAATGCGAATCAGACCTTGCTCATCTTTCCAGACCCGTTCGTCAGTCGGCACCGGACTGGGACCCTTAGGGGCTTGGCCCCACGCCAGCGCCGCACCAACCGCCAAACCTAGCACCCCTACGTTTCCTAAAATTCGCATATTAAACTCCTCAAAGTTCAGGCTCGTGAATTTTGATTCTACCGCTTTAACGCACCAGAAA
Organism: Phycisphaerae bacterium; assembly: GCA_037139555.1. Classification (GTDB taxonomy): domain Bacteria; phylum Planctomycetota; class Phycisphaerae; order WQYP01; family WQYP01; genus JBAXGE01. The sequence continues at coordinate 12,985 of JBAXGE010000028.1, read as the reverse complement.
CGACCTGATTGCCCCAATTCGTAGACCTGAGGGTCTGGGGGGTTGCCTGAATCCATACCCAAGTCTAGTATCGAGTGTATACTAATGGATTCATAGTCGCTGGGTCTAGCCAGTGTTTATTACGCAACGGTGAACCATGAAAACAGATTTACGCAAACAGATGCGGGCCATCATGGCCGCCATTCCGCCGGAACAACGCGAAGTGCGCTCCCGTACCGCCTGCAGCCAAGTGGCCAGTCTACCCGAATTCCGCCGAGCCGGTATGGTCCTGCTGTTTTTGAGCATGCCCACGGAAATTGATACCACCCCCCTGCTCTTGCGCTGTTGGACCGAAGGCAAATCGGTCTGTGTGCCGCGCGTGGATTGGGATACCCGGCGGATGGACCTGATTGAAATCCGTTCGTTGGATACCGGCTTGTCCGACCGGGGCATCCCCGGCCTGCGTGAACCGGTGGCGGGGACTCCAGTATCGCTCGATATGATCAATTTCGCCGTGATTCCGGGCATGGCCTTTGATCGGCGCGGTTATCGCCTCGGCCGGGGCAAGGGCTTCTATGACCGGTTGCTGGCGCGACCCGATTTTGCTGGCATGCGCTGCGGATTTGGTTATGATGAGCAATTGCTTCCGGAAATTGCCATCGAACCGCACGATATGCCGATGCAAATGATTGTGACCGATGCACGGATTGTGCGGGTTTCGGTGGCCACGGGGGCCCATCGGCACTAAGCCCCAGGAACCACTATGGCTTCATCGCGCGGTCGCCCGAAAAATCGTCTGTTCACGTGGCTGCGGGCCTTGTTGCTGCTGGCGCTCTTGGGTTGGAGCTCGTGGCAGGCGGTGGCATTTGTCCGGGGGTTGAAACAGGATATCGCCCGGCGGAATCCACCCGTTCCCGCACCCGATCAGCAACCCGATAAACCCGCCCAGGAAATACCTGATAATCTCGTCATCCCCAATGAAGTAGTGGAAATTCCCGAGGTGGCCCCCACCAGCCCCACCGGTTCGGGGGTCGTTGAAACCATCCATATTGATCTTGAGGCCACCTTACGCGATGCCCAAAAGGCATTAACCCAGGAACACTTCGTCACGGCCCGGGGGTTGCTCAATCAGGCGTTGTATGCCCAACCCAACCACCCGCAGGCACCACGCTGGCGGGAACAACTCAGCAGCATGAATATCCCGATCTTTCTCGGACCCGATATCTGGGCGGATGATCCGCTGGCCCGCGCGGTCCCCATTGAACGTGGCGACACGTTTGGCACACTGGCCCGGCGTTATGCCCTGCCGGTAGAATTACTGAGCATCCTCAACCCCCAACTCACCAGCGATAAAATGATCGCGGGTCAGAATGTCAAAATCGTCTCCGGCCCGTTCCATCTGCGCATCAGCCGACAGCGTCTGAGCGCGGAATTGTATGCGGGGGAGATGTTTGTCTGCACGCTGCAACCCTACTTTGATCCCGGCCAGCAAACGCCCAATGGAACCTATAGCGTCTGCCCGAACGGCAAGTTAAAAAACAACAATCAGGTCTCCCGCCTGCTCATCGAGCGTCAGGCGGCACCGGCGGGCAATGTGCCGGGGCTGAGCCTGTATGGTCCGGCCGGACCGATCGGCGAGGCTATCGAAGGCCGTTTTGGCGGGGTGCGTTTTTCCCAGGCCCATTTGGATGTAATATACCTGACTCTGGTAGAGGGACAATCACTGGTGTTTCTGGGGCCATGAGCGCGGGGTCATTCCCACGTCACGGTGATCGGGTTTGGCCCGGGGGTAACATCCAGCAATAATTGTTGATCCTGAATCTGGATCGGCATTGGCAGGGGTTCTTTTTTGGCATCGCGGCTGGCCACGGCTTTCTTGGTATGAACCTCAATCGCCACCGTCAGCGGTAAGTTATAAATCGTTGGGTCCAGATTGGATGTTAGCTGGAACACCACTTTTTTGGCACCCGTCTGGAGAATTTTGAGGGTGGTGGCATCGCGCAGCTTGACGTAGCGTCCAATGGTGCCAAACGTATCCACCCAGATTTGCGGTTCCCGCTGCTTCAGATATTTCAGATGGGCCTCCAGCACCTTGACGCTGCTAAAAGCGGTAAAGCCTTTTTCAATGCCATGAATCATCGGTACCATCCAACGGTGCTGTTGGATCGCCTGATTGACCCAGCTATTGGCGGTATCGGCGGTAAAGTCCGTCCGGCCGTAGACCAATTCTTCCTCGCGGACCAGCGGGTATTGTTTCAGCACCAGATCACGCACATGATCGGTGCGCTGGTTGTAGGGATAACAAAAGCTGATGGGCGTCAAGCCCAGTTTGGTTTGGATGAGTTTCTTGGATTGCACAATTTCGCGGGTAAGTTTTTTGTCCTCAGTGACGCGGTCCAACATGGGATGACTCAGTGAGTGGCTGCCAATTTCATGACCGCGTTTGGCCAACTCGGCCCATTCTTCCCAAGCCACACTGGCCCATTCCCCGGAGCGCTGGGCCCGCGGATCCTTTTTATGGTCCGGAGTCAGACCGGCAATCACAAAAAAGGTCGCACGAAAGCCATAACGCTCCAACAACGGCACCGCCAGATCAACCTGATCGCGAATCCCGTCATCGAAGGTAAAGCTCAGGGCGGCGTCTTTGTCGTCTTTGAACGGACAGATTTCCACCGCGACCGCCGCAGGTTGCGCCGGCTGAGTGGTGGAACCCGCCCCGACTATTGATGCCATGCCCAAGCATAAACCGGACACCAACGCCCAACACCAACGCATATTCATAAAGTTTCCTGTGTACTTTCAAGTAGCCAACCGCCAAACAACCAACCGAGTGCGATACCTACAACGCACGAGTGGCAACAATAATGCCCCAAAGGGAATTTGAACCCCTACGCCATGGGTTCAGACGGTAATTTAGGGCCCAAAGTGAGTTGCTGCAACCGGTAACCCAGTGTTCGGGGTATGATAATGGCCATACAACGGAGATAATTCACACTTAAATGGAAGAAAACACCCGCCACAGGCAACTAAGTAGTAGTCGGCGGATGGTGTAGGCATATGTGCCCCATGGTGTCGTGGTCCCGGACCTTCAGCGGCGGGAATAGTTTTCTATAACGTCCTATAGCAGTGATACTTATGTTTGATGTGATCAAGATTCTGCAGCAGGAAGAAATTATTGATGCTCCAGCGGTGGCCCGCATCCGTGCGGCCCAGGCGGAGGGCAAGTCGCTGGAAGACGCCATCCATGCGCTGGGCGCTGATGACCGCATTTTGCCGGTATTGGCCCGGCAGTTTGAAATCCCCTACAGCAATTTGGCAGATTATGCCCCCCCGGCCAATTTCCTGGCCAAATTCCCCGCCCGGCTGCTGCTGCAGCATCATTTACTGCCGGTACGGGAAGAACACGGCATCGTACATGTCGCTACCAGCAAGATTTTCGACTCTGCCGGGCTGGATGAGTTACGTGTGGCCACCGGGATGGATATCCGCCCCCTGCTGGCCCCCATGGCGGAAATAGACCGCTGCATTAAAACCCATCTGGGCATCGGGGCCGATACCCTGCAATCCATGGCCCAGGAAAACGAGAATGATGTCCGCGTGCTGGATGATCCCGGCGACGACATGGACCTGACCATGGCGGCGGAAGATGCCTCGATCATCCGCTTCGTTAATCAGGTGTTGGCCGAGGCGCTGGAAGCCCGGGCCACGGACGTGCATGTCGAACCCTATGAAAATGAATTGCGGGTACGGTATCGCGTGGATGGCGTGTTGCAGGAAGCTAACATCCCCGCCGAGGTGCGCCGGTATCACGCCGCGATTGTCTCGCGTATCAAGATTCTCAGCCATCTGGACATCGCAGAAAAGCGCCTGCCGCAGGATGGGCGCATCCGGGTGAAAATCGCCGGGCGGGAAATTGATCTGCGTGTTTCGGTCATTCCCATGATCCATGGCGAAGCGGTGGTGCTGCGTATTCTTGACCGTGGCGATGCCCGGTATGGTCTGGAATATCTGGGCATGGCCCCGGAAGACGGTGCCCGCTTTGAACGCATCCTCGATTTGCCCCATGGCATCGTGCTGGTCACCGGGCCGACCGGCTCGGGTAAAACCACCACGCTGTATGCGGCGCTGACGCATATCAATGATGTCGAACGCAAAATTATCACCGTCGAAGACCCCGTGGAATATCAGTTGCGCGGGATCAATCAGATTCAGGTGAATACCAAGACCGGTTTGTCTTTCGCCAGCAGTTTGCGGGCGATTCTGCGTCATGACCCCGATGTGGTGCTGATTGGGGAAATCCGTGACCGCGAGACGGCGGAAATCGCCGTGCAGGCGTCGCTGACCGGGCATTTGGTGTTCTCCACCCTGCATACCAACGATGCCCCCGGCGCGGTCACGCGTCTGGTGGATATGGGCGTCGAGCCGTATTTGGTCTCGTCCTCGCTGGAAATGGTGGTGGCCCAACGGCTGGTCCGCGTGATTTGTAAACACTGCAAAGAACCCACACCCGTGGCGGACTATGAGGCGATGCGTAAAGAATTCGGCCAACTGGTGCCTGAAACGGTTTATCAGGGCCGCGGTTGCCGGCAGTGTCAGGGCACCGGGTTCCGGGGCCGGACCGGTATTTTTGAACTCATGCCCGTAACCGAAGAAATCCGCGCCATGACCATGGAACGCGCTTCGGTGGACCGGGTGCGGCGCAAGGCGATGCAACAGGGGATGCGCAGTCTGCGTGATGATGGCTGGCGGTTGGTCCGCGCGGGCATTACCACGATTCAAGAAGTGGTGCGTTCGACCAAAGATGAACTGCTGGCCAAGTCTGGCGCCGCGGGAGGGGCTGCCCCGTAACGGGTGGTCATGACCATGATAATGTATCGCTATACCGCAGTCGGGACCGATGGCCGCAGCGTGACGGGCCTGTTGCCCGCCGACAATCGCAGCGCTGCGTTCGCCGCCGTGGTGGGCAAGGGTTTGCAGCCGGTGGCCATTCAGGAACAGTCCGCGCGCGCCGCCCAGCGCGAAGTCAAAACCGCCCATGAGCCCAATCTGGGCCGCGTCAGTATGCGACAGGTGGAAAACTTTACCCGTGAGTTGGCCAGTCTGCTGGCCGGTGGGGTACCGCTGTCCCGGGGGCTTTTTCTGCTGCGGAGACAATCGAATTCCCCCGCCGCCCAGCAGTTATGGAGCCAGATACACGATTCGGTGGTGGATGGAACTCCGCTGGCCGACGCGCTGGCGGTGCATCCCCGGCAATTCTCCAATGTTTACGTCGCCATGGTGCGGGCCGGTGAAACCGGCGGTTTTCTGGACCTGGTGCTGCAACAAATCGCCGATCTGCGGACGCGCGAGCAGGAGTTACTGGGCAAAGTCAAAACCGCCATGGTCTATCCGTGTGTGCTGGCCACGCTGGCAGTTAGCGTGCTGATTTTCCTGATGACGTTTTTCATCCCCAAATTCTCCACCATCTTTGCCGACTTCGGCGGTGAGTTGCCCGCGTTGACGCGTTTTATCATGGCCTGCAGCGGGGTGATCACCTCGTACGGGCCGTTTGTCGCGGTGGCCGTGGTGATTCTGGCCTTGGTGTTGCGGCGTTATCTGGGTACCGATGCGGGCAAGCGCAAGGCGGAACAAATTATCCTCAGCGCCCCGGTACTGGGCCGGGTGGTGGCCTTCTTTGCGATGGTCCGATTCTGCCGGATGCTGGGCACCCTGCTGGGTGCGGGCGTGCCGTTGGTCAATTCGCTGCGCGTGGCTAAGGAGGCCATCGGCAATCAGACCCTGGCCGATACCGTCAGTCAGGGGATCGAGGATGTGCAGCGCGGGGAATCACTGGCCCGGGCGCTGGGTGCGGCGGAAAAGCTGTTCCCCCCCACCGTGGTGGAAATGATTGCCATCGCGGAAGAAACCGGCCGGTTGGATAAAGAACTGGTGCGGCTGGCCACAGCGTATGAAGCCGATCTGGACCGGCAGTTGCGCATGGTGGTGGCCTTGGCCGAACCGTTGATGTTGATGATTATGGCCGCGCTGATTGGCACGGTTGTGGTGGGCATGTTGCTGCCCATCTTTAATTTGCAGGATTTAATCAAATAAGCCGGCAACCCCGGCACGCTTTGAAGGAGCAGGTTATGCAGTTACGCCGTCGCATCCGTAAACCCCTCGGTTTTACCCTGGTCGAGCTTTTGCTCGTACTGGTCATTCTCGGCATTCTGGCTGCGGTGGTCATACCCAAATTCACCGGCCGATCCAAGGATGCCCGGATTGCCGCGGCCAGGACGGATATCTCCAATATCGGTACGGCTCTGGATGCCTTTGAAGTGGATATCGGCCATTACCCCAAGACCGAAGAGGGCTTGCAGGCATTGCTGGAAAACTCCGCCAGCAATGGCAGTTGGAAGGGCCCGTATTTGAAGAAAGGCCTGCCCAAAGACCCCTGGGGCAATGCCTATAACTACGTCGCCCCGGGTACCCACGGCGACTATGACCTGTCGTCGAACGGACCCGATGGCGTGGAAGGTGGCGATGATGATATTGTCAGTTGGTCCGACAGCAAGTAACCCAAGCGTGTGAGTGACGATGACCCGGCGCCGCATATTTTCTGCTTTCACCCTGCTGGAACTGGTGCTGGTTCTGGCCCTGATCAGCCTGGTGATGCTGGCCTCAGCGCACTCGCTGGCGCGCTGGAGTCAGGGACAAGGCACCCTCCATGCGGCGGAGCAATTCGTCGCCCTGACCCGGTGGACCCGCAGCCGCGCCATTACCGAGGGGATCACACATCGCATTCATTTGCAGGCCAGTACCGGCAAGTGGTGGGTGACGCAGGCGGAAGACGACCACGCCAGCCCGCTGCCCACCCGGTTGCAGCCCATGCCCGAGTCGGTACGCTTTGAAACCGATGCCCCGCTGGAAAACGGCGTGGCGATTATGGAATTTGATCCCAGTGGCCGCACCGTCACCGCCCGGGTGGTCTTCAGCGGCCAGCGCGGCGAGACCATCACCGTGGGTTGCCCGTCCGCGTATGACCTGTATCGCATTCTACCCGCTGCGGAGGGACGCTGATGGCTTTATTAGCGACCCATCATCCCCATACCCCCCCGCGCGGGGTCACCCTGATCGAAGTATTGGTGGCCATGCTGGTTTTGTCCATCGTGCTGCCCGTGGCGATGCACGGCATGAGCCTGATTACCAATGCCGCCAGTCTGGCCCGGCAGCGCACGCAGGCTACCACTCTGGCCCAGAGCAAGCTTAACGAATTGATGATTACCGGCGGGTGGCGTAATGGCGCCCAATCCGGCACATTCGCCGAACCCTGGCAGGAATACCAGTGGCGCATGGCCAGCGAAAGTTGGGAAGCACCCATGAGTCTGGCCAGTGGTAAGGCACTGGAACACGTATTGCTTGAGGTCACATTCACTTGCCGGAACAAACCCTATCAAGTGGCGCTCGACACGCTAGTCTATGACGATGGCAGCACCAGCGGACTGAGCGGAGGGTTGACCCAATGAGCCAACGCCGCGGATTTACGCTGCTGGAATTGCTTCTGGCGCTGACCATGATGGTGGTGATCGCCACCGCGCTGGGGGCCAGCATCTACACCGCCTACCGGGCTAAAACCAGCGCGGAAGAAGCTGTGGCGGCGAATCGCGCCTCGAGTCTGGCTATTGATATTCTCGCCCAGGAACTGGGCCATTGTCTGCCGCCCACGGCCAACAGCTCTCAGGGCGGCTTCACGATTATCGGTCTGGGTAACAGTGGCAATATCATCGGGGCGTTTACGGGTACGGCGGAAGCGGTGACCTTTTCCGCCGCCGGGACCGAACCATATGCCACGCTGGCCCACGATGTGCGTGAGATCGAATACGCCCTGACCACCGATAATGAAACTCAAGGCCAGATGCTGGTGCGGCGCGTCCGCACCAACCAACTCGCTCCGGTCATCGAAACGCCACCCGAAGATGTCATCTGTCATGATGTGATCAGTTTTCAACTGCGTTACACCGATGGCGCCAATTGGTATGAGACTTGGGACTCGACCCAAAAGAGTGACGCCCTGCCCCTTGCGGTGGAACTCACGCTCGAACTCGCCCCCGCGCCCAGCAAACGCGGCACGAACAGCGTCAATCAGCGGGTCGTGATGATGATTCCGATTACCTGCGGCGTCAGCAGCGCCAGTACTACGGGGGGTTTGTGATGTATCCCAATCATCATCCCCGGGGCAGCGCCTTTATCACCACCTTGTGGGTCATCACCGCGCTGGCGGCGCTGGTCCTGACGCTGGCTGGCACTATGCGGGTGGAAACCCAGGCCAGCGCCAACCGTATGGCCGCAGCGCAGGCGGAAGCGGCGCTGCGCGGGGCGGAGCAATTTGTCCTCGCCGCCGTTCAAGCCGAAGTCGCTACCCCCGGCACGCTGGCCAACGTCAGCATGGAAGACATGACCATCGGCACTGCCCAAGTTTGGATCATCAAGCCCGACGTGGAAGACGCGGGCACATTGGCTTATGGCCTGACTGACGAATGTGGCAAGCTCAATATTAATTTCGCCACCCCCGAAATGCTGGCGGGTCTGCCCGACATCACGCAGGATGTGGTGGACAGCATCGTGGACTGGCGCGATCCCGACAGTACGCCGGGCGCGGAAGGGGCGGAAGACCCCTACTATCTGGCGCTGGCGGAACCCTACCATTGCAAGAATGGTAACTTTGAAACCCCGGAAGAACTGTTGCTGGTCAAAGGCGTGACGCTGGACCTGCTGTACGGGGCCGATCGCACCCGCGAAGGCTGGCTGGATGATAATGAACTTGCCCGTGCCGCCAGCAGCACCAGCACCCTGACGGTGGGCTATACCTCACCCCGGGGCATTATGCCCTATCTGACGGTGTATCGTCCCACTGCCACCACTTCCAGCACCAGTGGCGTGGCCGATGTCAACGCCAATAACTCCAATCCTCTGCGTCAGGCCCTCAGCCCCACGCTGGGCAGCACCCGCACCGAAGAAATCGTCGGACTGACCCGGCTGGGCCGACCCTACAACAGCGTCTTCGACTGGGCCGCCCGCGTAAATCTCACCAGCGCGGAATTTGCCAAAGTCAGCAGCAAAGTCACTGCCAATGTCCCCGGCAGTCAGGCCATCGCCAAACTGAATATCAACACCGCCGCCAAGCAGACGTTGATGTGTCTGCCCGGCTGTGATGAGTCGGACGCCAGCGCCATCATCAATCGCCGGGACGCCAATACCGCCAATCCCGGTGATATTTCCTGGTTGCTGGATGTGCTTAGTAAAGACAAGATCAGTAAAGTAGGCGCCTGGGTTACCGGCACTTCGAAAATATACTCCGCCGATATCGTGGCCGTCAGTGATGCCGGCCGTGCGTTCAAACGCAGTCACATCGTGGTCAATGGCGGGGTGACACCGGCGCGGATTATTTACCGCCGCGACATGACCGTCCATGGCTGGCCGCTGCCCGACACGATCCGGGCCGCGCTGCGTCTGGGCACAACTGTTTCTACTTCCTCTACCCCCAGTGGAGTCTTAGCACCGTGAAATCCCGTCTCCACAAGATCATCAGCCTTATCCCGGGCGTCAATTCGCTGACCCTGACCGAGGTCACCCAGCACCACGGTACCGCGCTTAAAGTGGTGCAAACGGCCACCTTTGCCTATCCGGAAGGAGTCACACTGGCCAACCCGGCGGAATTGGGCCAGGCCTTGCAGAGTTTCATACGCCAACGGCAATTCTCCACCCGGCACTGCGTCATGGGGCTGTGGGGCCGGCAGGTACTGGTCCGCGCCAAAACCATTCCTCCCATGACTGAGGCCCTGGCCCGCGCGGCGCTGCGTTTGCAGGCCGAAGCGGAATTTACGTACACGGATGAAGGTGGTTACAACGCTGATTTTATCGGCACTCCCCGGTCCGATGCAGCCAGTACGATTTTACTGGTCGCCGCGCCGATCCCGTTAGTGGAACAATATCAGGCCCTTGCGAAAGCTGCGGGCCTTTTGTTGACGGGCATCACACTGATCCCGTTGACGCTGGCCATCACTTCCGAATCCGCCGTCTGGCTGATGCCCGATGGTCAGGGTGGCACCGATCTGATGGTCCAGGCCGACGGACTGCCTGTGCTCCTACGGCATCTGCCGGTGGATATCACGCAGGCCGAAGCCCTCCCCACGCTGGCCGGCGATATCCGCCGCAGCTTTGCGGGTCTGTCGCTAGCAGGCCCGGACACGGAACTTAAATTGTGGGATGTTTCCCCCGCCAATGCCGACCTGCTGGCCCTGCGCTTGGGTATGAAAGCCACGGTTCTGCCCACCAGTACACTGGCGGATTCCGCCGGTGCTGCACCTGGCGCGGCGAGTCTGGGGCTGGCCCGCGCGGCGTTGAGCGCCACCGGGCTCCCGTTAAACTTCGCCCAGCCACGCTTATCTGCCCCACCCCCGCCGTCGCGGCGACGGTTATATACCATTCTGTCTCTGCTGGGCGTGATTGTGTTATTGCTGGTCGGCTGGGCGCTGTTGGAAATGTGGACCCAACAAACGACTCTGGCGGAGACCAATACGCGGCTAAAGACCCAGGACCCCGCCGTAGCGAAAGCCCAGCGGCAGGTGGACCAACTCAGACTCGCCCGCTCTTACGGCACCGGCAAGCCATTGTATCTGGCCTGTCTGCGGGATCTGACCAATCTGTTCCCCGACGATGGGGTCATCTGGACCACCAATATCAGCCTGCAGGCCAATCAGGCCGGGATGATGACCGGCAAGGCCACCAGTGAAAGTCAGGTCCGCGCGCTGGTCAATCGTATGATTGCCAGCAAACAATTTCTCAACGCCAAAGTGGTGGACCTACGCGATGCCTCGCGCGGGGGTGCGGCCAATGAAAAAGCCTTCACCATCAGTTTCACTTATAAAGTCCCGGAGTAAACCGTGAAGTTAAAGAAACGCGAAATATTCATCGGCCTGATTCTGGGGCTGACGCTACTGCTCTGGCTGGCATATAGCCTGTTGCTGGAGCCCTATCTGGCAGAACGCACCCGATTGGGCGTAGCGCTGACCAGCGCCACCAAAAAGCTGAACCAGCAGGACAAATTGCTGGCCAACCAAAAAAAGGTCACCACCGCCTGGGTGGCCCAAACGCAGCGCGGCGTCAGCACCAATGGCGCCAGCACCGGCAGTCAAACCATGGCCGCGCTGTTCGACTGGGCGCAAACCAGCCGGATTGACATGCAGGCCCTGAAACCGGACCGTTTGACCCGGGTCGATGATTTTCAGCAAATTCGTTTCCAGGGGTCCTGCGTGGGCTCGATGACCAACCTCAGCCGCTTTTTGTATCTGGTGGAAACCAGCACACTGCCGGTTAAATTGGAAGATGTGCGGATCAACGCCCGCCGCGAAGGCAGCGATGACTTGATGCTGCAGTTCAGCCTGATCACGATTTTCTTTGACCCGCAGGAAATTAAACCCAAGCGTAAACTCACTACCGATGCGGAGGATTTATGAACCTGAAACCTACCCGAGTGGGCGCGTTGCTCGTATTGGGCCTGGCGCTGACCCTGCCGCTATCAGCCCAGAATGCCCGCGGTCTGCCTGCCGAATTTGAAACACTGGCCTCCAAGAGCATTTTTGCCAAGGACCGCAGCAGTCGGCGTTCCGGACGCAACAATAACGAAAACACGACCATCCCGGTACGGACCCGGGCCCAGCCCATTCTGATCGGCGTGCTGCACGATGATCAAGGCTACGTAGCCTATATCGAAGACCCGGAACTGGGCAAGACCAGTTCCGTACGATTAGGCGAAGCCCTACCGCTCGATGCCGGCACGGTGTACGATTTAACACTCGACGCGTTGATTATCAAAGGCGGGACGGAAACCGCCCCCGTGCTGCGGCGGATCGCCGTGGGGCAAACGCTGGCTGGGACCGCCCCACCGATTGTCGCTGCGGCCCCCGCCGTTGCCACCAGTGACACCACCACCACCACCCAGCCTGGTACCACCAGTGCCACGCCGTCCACCCCGCCGGTGACCAGCGGGGGCGGTGATATTATTGAACAAATGCGGCGGCGCCGATTAAAAGAACTAGGGAAATAACGTAACTTGCATCACCCCGGCCCGACCGGTATAAAGGAGTTCTGTATGATTCGTTCGCAAACCCAACCCATCTCCCACGCTGTGGCACTGCTGCTGACCCTCGCGGTCATGGCCCGGGCCCAGACCACAATGCCCACCACCAGCGCCGCAACGGAGCCGGCCACCCAAGCCGCCACCGCCCCGGCGGATACACAGCCCAGCACGCAACCAAGCACTATGCCCACCACGCTGCCAGCCCGTACGCCGGTACGCCCGTTGGTGGAGTACTCGCCCAACAACCGGGTGAGTTTCAACTTCACCGAAGCCAGCGTGGATGCGGTGCTGGACTTCCTGTCGGAAAATCTCGGTTTCATTGTGATCAAAGGCACTAAAATCGAAGGCCGGGTGACCATCGTCTCACGGCAGGCGGTGTCGCCCGATGAAGCGGTGGAACTGGTCAACACCGTGCTCAAGCCGCTGAACTATACCGCCATCCAGAGTGGCCGTGTGCTCAAGATCATGACCCGTGATCAGGCGAAAAAGGCCAATATCCCCGTCCAATTCGGCGCTGATCCAGAAAAGATCAAAGCCACCGATGAGATCATCACCCAGGTGATCCCCATGGGGCAGGTGGACGCCGCCAAACTGCGTCAGGACCTGACCGCGATGTTCAGCGCCGACGCGGATGTCACCTCCAATGCCGCCTCCAATACCATCATCATCACTGACACCTCAGCCAATATCCGCCGGATCGTGGAGATCATCCACGCCATGGACCGCCACCTCAACAGCGCTTCGGATATCAAGGTATTCCAACTCAAGAATGCCGTGGCTTCAACCACGGCCAAATTAATTACCGAACTGTTTAAGACAGATGCGACCACCAGCACCACCGGCCAGCGGGGCTTCACGTTCCCGGGCTTCTTTGGTGGTGGGGGCGGGGGC
>JBAXGE010000027.1:0-18932 GCA_037139555.1 Phycisphaerae bacterium | reverse complement strand
CCGGGCAGAAACGCACGCTGGAGTTGCCGCTCAAAGACCAGACGCAACCGGTGGTGTTGCAGGCCAAATGACGAGAAACCTTCCGGGGCCGCATGGCTGCGGGCTATTTAATAGGGATAATTATGTTTGATACTCTGGGTGTGGTGCCAATTCTGACTAATGCCGGGATTGCCGTGTTGCCCGCCGTACTGGCGGGGATCAGCAGTGTGGTGATGCAACTGCTCAAACCGCGAGAGACCTTGGCGCTGTGTCGGCGCAAGCCCCATGTCCCTGTGATCGCGGGGGTGGTACTGGCGGTGGCGGCGGGGGGCATCTGGTGGCTGACTTTATCGAAGGACCTTGCGGCACGCACCGTGCCCGCAACTGTGGCTAAAACCGATTGGACGGCGGTGGCGCTGCAAATCCTGCGGGAAGAGAAACTGGCCGGCCGTACGCTGCCGGCAGCCAATACGCAACCGATCCCTACGCCATCGGCCGGGGCGTTCAATCGCCGGGGTAATTTTCTCCGCAATGGGCATCTGGGCGGTCCGGCCCCGCTGGGCCTGCAGCCGCTGTGGGAGTACAAATCGGAAGGGAGCAGTTATTACCTTTCCGATGTGGCGGTGGACAACGGGCGGATTTATACCGCCGGGATTCTGCAGGATTTGGGGACTTTCTATGGCGTCCTGACTTGTCTGGATGCTCGGGGGCAAAAGATTTGGGAAGTAACCCAGGCTGGTAAGGAACCGCTGAAAGGTTTTTTCAGTTCCCCGTCACTGAGTGCCGATGGCAAAAATCTGGTGATTGGTCAGGGGCTGCATACGGACAAGGGTTGTGCGCTGATGTGTTTTGAAACGGCCACGGGCAAGCTGCTGTGGTCGCAGAAAACCCCGCTGAATCATATTGAAGGTTCCCCGGCGGTGCTGGGTGATCTGGCCGTGGTGGGCGCGGGCGCGATTGAAGATGAACAGGGCAAGGTTGCCGAAGGCCCGGGCGTGGTTCTTGCGGTGCGGATTTCTACGGGCGAACGCCTGTGGGAATACCCCGTGATTGATCCCGAAGGCGCACCGGCGATTGCGGATGACGGCACGGTCTATATCGGCAGTGGCGTCAATGGCCATGCCGTGGTCGCGCTGCGGAGCGAAACGGATGCGGAACTGAAAAAACTGGGGCAGCCACGCTTGTTGTGGACCACCAAGGTGGACCATCCCGCGCTGGGTGCGGTGACTTTGGTGGGTGACAAATTGTTAATTGGGATTGGCTTGGGCGATTTTGTGAAAGCCGCGCCGGTACCGGCCGGCAAGGCGGTGTGTTTGGACCGCAAGACCGGAACGGTCTTGTGGCAGACCCCGCTGGGCGATGCGGTGCTGGGGGCGATTGCGGTGGTGGACGATACCGCCTATGCACCAGTACGAAGTGGTGAGTTGGCCGCGCTGCAATTATCCGATGGCAAAGTTCTTTGGCGTCAGGCCGTCTCCGGCAAGGCGCCGCTGCTGGCGAGTCCCGCAGTGGCGGGGCGTTATGTGTACGCTGTAGCCAATGATGGCACGCTGGCCGTATTGCAACGCTCCGATGGCAAAATACTGGAAACCACGCAGGTGAATTCCCCCACCATTCCCGGACAGGACGGTTTTTCGGTCAGTTCGCCGGTGGTGGTGGATGGACGTTTGTATGTGGGTTCGGAAACCGGCGGGCTGCGTTGCTTCGTCGGCGGCAAGGAGACACCATGAGCATTCCCTGGCAACTGGATTTGCGCGATGCGGCTGATATCAAGATTGTCGGGGGTAAGGCTCTGAATCTGGGCCTGTTGTTGCGGGCGGATATGCCCGCACCGGGCGGGTTTGTGGTCACTACGGCCACCTACCGCGCCGCCAAGGCGCAGGGGGGTATGCCCGCAGAAGCCCGAGCGAGTATTTTGGAAGCCTATGCCCGCATGGGGCGTCCCCAGGTTGCGGTGCGCTCCAGCGCCACGGCGGAAGATCTGGCCGAAGCCTCGATGGCGGGGCAGTATGGCACACATCTGCGCATCGAGGGTGATGACGCGCTGTTGCACGCGATCGGCTTGTGCTGGGCCAGTATTGATCGGGTCGGCACGCTGGCCTATCTGCGTGAACATGGGCTGGACCCTGATACCGTGGCGATGGCGGTGGTGGTGCAGTTGATGGTTCCTTCCGATGTCGCGGGGGTGGCCTTCTCCACCGACCCAGGCACCGGCGCCGCACCCGGCGTGGTGATTGAGGCCAGTTGGGGCCTGGGCGAAGCCGTGGTCTCCGGGCATGTGCAACCCGACACGTTTCGGCTGGATGCCAATTCGGGCCTGATTCTCGACGCCCACATCGGCAATAAAGCCCACTGGTATCCGCCGCGCGGCGTCAGTGGCCAGCAGCCCGTGCCGGAAGCACGGCGTGCGCTGCCCTGCGTGAATCATGCGCAATTACGCGAAATCTGGGCCTTGTGCCATAAAGTGGCCGCCCACTTCGGGCGGCCCCAGGATATCGAATGGGGGATCGCCGGGGATAAAATTTATCTGCTGCAATCGCGCCCCATCACCACGCTGGAACATGCGGAAGAATCCATCACGGCATTGGATGATGTGCGGGCCCAGTTGACCGCCGATCTGGACCGGCAGCGCGGCCCGTGGGTGCTGCACAATCTGGGCGAAACCGTGCCCCGGCCCACCCCTTTGACGTGGTCCGTCCTGCAACGCTTCATGTCGGGGGTGGGTGGCTTTGGCGAATTGTACCGGATGGTCGGCTATCAACCGAGCGCCAAAGTGCAGACTGCGGGCTTTTTGGATCTGATTGGCGGCCGCATCTATATGGATTGCAGCCGGGCGTCTGAGATGTTCGCTGACGATTATCCCTTTGCTTACGATGTCGAAAAGCTGCGCCACGATCCTCAGGCCGCGCAGGACCCGCCGACGGTGTCGGTGGGTAATACCGGGCAGCGTATGCAGGCCGCGCGCCAGAGTACTGCGGTCTATCACAAATTGACCGAACTCGCGCAGGATTTGGACCGCAAACTGCGGCAGGAAGAGTTCCCCCAGTTCGCCACCTGGTGTGCGCAGGAAAAACAGCGTCCCTTGACGGCCCTGAGCGGGGCGGAGTTGGTGGCGTTGTGGGAAACCCGCGAAAGCAAGGTGATGGACGCCTTTGCGCCGCGCTCGCTGTTGCCGAGTTTTGTGGCCGGTTGGGCGCTGGCGGAGTTGAAGAGTTTCCTCACCGAGCACTGCTGGAATGATGAAATTGAAGTATTGGCCACGGAACTTTCGGCGGGGGGGCCACCCGATCTGACCTTCCAGGCCAATGCCGGTTTGTATGCCCTGTCCAACCGCAAGATTACGCTGGACGCGTGGCTGAACCAATATGGCCATCGTGGTCCCGGCGAGTTTGACTTGGCCGCGCCGCGTTGGCGGGAAATGCCCGATGCGGTGACCACGCTGGCCAAACAATTGACCAGTGGCCCTGATCCGGTCACGCGGCATGAGGAATTTGGCCGGCGGGCGCAGGAACATCTGGCCCGCATTGACCGTGATTTGACGCCCGGTCTCCGGGCCACGTTGCGGCAAAAGCTCAGCGCGGTGCATCGTTATATGGCCTTCCGCGAAGACGGCAAATATTTCCTGATGTTGGGCTATGATTTGCTGCGCGATCTGGCGCTGGAATCGGGCCGTCGGCTGGGCTTGGGCGAAGGGGTGTTCTATCTCACCCGTGACGAACTCTTTGCCGCGCTGCGTATGGGCTTTGCGCCCGATGCGCCGGTGGTGACGCGGCAACGGATTGCCAAAGCCAATACCCGTTTGGAATTACCGCGTGTGATCGCGCGTGATTCGCTGGCCACGCTGGGCCAGGCCGAATTGCCTCTGAATGCGGATCGTATGCCGGCCTTTGCCTTATCACGCGGCACGGCCACCGGGCCGGCACGCATCCTGATGAGTCCCACGCAGGCCGGTGACTTGGAGCCGGGCTATGTGCTGGTGGCACCGTCCACCGATCCCGCCTGGACCCCGCTGTTCATCAACGCCGCGGCGCTGGTGCTGGAATGCGGAGGTTCATTGTCGCACGGTGCGGTAGTGGCCCGCGAGATGGGCTTGCCCGCAGTTGTATTGCCGGGAGCGACCAAGCTGCTCAAAGAAGGCGAAGCGATCATTGTGGATGGTGAAGGCGGGGCGGTACTGCGCGGCAATGCCACGCCGGTGGTCACGGCCAGCCAGAATGAAAACGATACGCATATCCCCTCGGTGGCGTTGCCGCCTCCGCCGGGACCGGTGGAACGGCTCGGTGCCAAGTGGCGCAATGTCTGTTTGGTGCTGTGGCTGTTGTATCTGGGCGGCGCGTTCCTGCTGCCCGCCCCGTGGGTCTATGATCCCTCGTTGCGGGTGTTGGATGCAATGTTCTGGCCGCTCTTGGTGGCCGTGGGCAAACCTGCGGCAGTGGCCATCCTCGCCGGAGCACTGGCGCTCACGACGATGGTGATGCAGGCCCTGCTGACGGATAATCGCCGTCTGCTCGTGGCCAAGCAGCGTTCTCAATTATTGCAGAAAGATGCGGCCCAGTTGCCGGAAGCCTCCCCGCGTCGGGCGGTGCTGCTGGCCGCGGCCGGTCCGGTTTCCGGGCGTTTGCTGGCCGGGGCCTTGTTGCCCATCGCCCTGTTGCTGGGGCCGATGGTCATGATCTTTGCCTGGCTACCGGAACGGGTTGATCCCAGTGCGGCCAATGCCCCTGCGGGCAGTACCGTGGTGGTCAGCGCTCTGGTGAGTGGTGAACACACCGCGCCGGTAACCTTGGCACTGGCCCCGGCTAGTCCGCTGCGCCTCGGCTCCGAGGCCACGATAACCCCGCCACCGATCCGGGCAACGCTGGAAAAACTCCGCACGAAATGGAGTCAGCCTTCCGATCTCGCGGGCCAACCATGGGAGGTGCGGGCGGCGGCTGAACGTACCCGTACCGAACTGCTGGCAGATTTGGATACGTTTTTGAAAGCTCCGATCCCAGCGCGTGAAATCGCCTGGCCGATTTTGTCCGATGATAAAGCCAACGGGAGTTATAAAGTCACCGTGACCGCCCAAGGTTCCGCCCCCCACAGCATGGACATTGTGCTGGGCGATCTGAATCCGCCCGCGCCGCGCACGCTGGAATGCGGGCCGGACGGACCGATCCAGAGTCTGAAAATCACCTATCCCAAACCCAAAACCACGCAGGTCTTCTGGAAACTGCCCGGGATAGATTGGAATTTGGGCTGGCTGTGGGTTTACCTGCTGGCGTATCTGCCCATCATGCTCATCGCACGTTGGTTGCTGCGGATTGCCTGATGATGGCACACTGGCCCGGGCGCATAGCGCCCGGTGGCCACGGCCAGTTTTCGGCCAGTCAATAGTTATTGCGAGAGGATATAGATCATGGCATTCGGTACCGGACTATGGAAAGAAGGCCGTTATGGGGCAGTGAGTCTCTGTTACCACGATCTCCCGGCGGGGCAGTTGGAGACTGTGGTGGCGCATCATGCGGCGGTAGGGATTCGGGCCACATTGGCCGACGAGGGTGCTGCGGTGGTGATGGATTTATTGACCCAGCGTAACTGGGACCTGCCCGCGCGGGATGCCGTGGACCAGCGCGTGACTTTCCCGATCTCCGCGGCCACGTATCAGTTGGGCATAAACCCCGGCGCCATGCTTCCTCCTCCTGCGTCACTTCCGGCTGAATTGCCTTCGTTGCCCGTGCTGGCAGATGGTAACGCCATGCAGGCCTTGATCGAGTCGGTGGTGACTCAGCAGCAGTGGGTGATTGTGCGTATGGATGGTCCCGCATTGACCGCGCTGGGATTACCTGCCCATCAAGCACTCATGCAATGGCTGGGAACCCATCACGCCCGCATCTGGTGCGCCCCGATACGTGATATCGGGCAATTCTGCCGCGCTGCCACCGGGGCGTAAGCGCTTAGAATGTCGGGCCGAGAATCCACGGCGCGAATTCTTCATCCCCGATGCCTTGTGCTTCAGATTTGCTGGGTTTGCCCGAGGCCAGCGCCACCAGTTCGGCGAAAATCTTGTGCCCGAGCGTATCCACCGTCTCTCCGCCGCCGGCATCCAGAATCATGCCCGCGTTCATATCCATGTCATCGCGCATGTGTTCGTAGAGCCGCGTATTGGTGGCGATTTTCAGTGACGGCGCCGGCTTGCACCCATACACGCTGCCGCGGCCGGTGGTAAAGCAACAGATATTACACCCGCCCGCCACCAGTCCGGTCATGCTGACGGGGTCCAGCCCCGGCGTGTCCATGAAGTTCAGACCTGGCCGCGTGATACGCTGGGCATACAGCAGGACATCCTGCAACGGCGCCACGCCGGCTTTGGCCACTGCGCCCAACGACTTTTCGTAGATGGTGGTCAGGCCGCCTTCTTTGTTGCCATAGGTGGGATTGTTGTCAATGGTGGCATTGTGCAGCCGCACATGCGCTTCCCACCAACGGATGCGTTCCACCAGTTTTTCGCCCACAGCGCGGGTCACCGCGCGGCGGGTTAACAGATGCTCAGCTCCGTAGATTTCCGTGGTTTCCGCCAGCACGCTGGTGCCGCCGTGACGGACCAGCAGGTCGGACGCGACGCCCAGCGCCGGATTGGCGGTGATCCCCGATGCCCCATCCGAACCGCCACAGTTCATGGCCAGAGTCAGCTTGCTCAGGGGTTGGGTGGTGCGCTGGGCCTGATTGGCCAGCTTGGCCAATTCCCGCACAGCTACGACGCCCGCTTCCACGGTCTTGGCGATCCCGCCCAAATCCTGAATCGTCATAAATGCTGGCGATGGTTCATTGTTCTGCAGCACCTTCAGCCGGTGCGACTCGACCATGACCGGAATCTGATTGGTCTCGCAACCGAGGCCCACCATCACATAACCAAAGATATTCGGGTGCCGGGCAATACCCGCCAGAGTCCGTTGCAGCATTTCCATCGGTTCGCCCGGTTGCACGCAGCAGCCGGATTTATGGGTGAAGGCGATTACGCCGTCCACATTGGGGAAGTCGCGCCGGAATTCCGGCGTGCGGAAACGGTCGCGTACATAGTTGGTGACACTGGCCGAACAATTCACGCTGGCCACGATGGCGATATAGTTCCGCGTGCCGACCCGGCCATCCGCCCGGGCATAGCCTTGGAAAGACTGGGGGCCGTCCGTGGGTGGGGGGGGTAATTGGCGGACATCCGAGCCGTAGGCATAATCCCGCGCGTAATCTTTGAGGTAGACATTATGCGAATGCACATGCTGGCCGGGGAGGATGCTGGTGGTGGCAAAGCCGATGGTCTGGCCATATTTGATGATGGCTTCATCGGCGGCAATCCCACGCAGGGCCAGTTTGTGCGCCACCGGGATGACCGCGCTAACTTCGACGCGCCCCGCCACGCCCGCGCCCGCCGGGACCTGCACAATCACATCCCCCGGATGCAACACCCGCTTGGCCCCCGCCACCGAATCCAGCGGATTGAGCAGGATCAACACATCGTTAAAGGCATATTGCGCCATAAAATCTTCGTACGCCTCAGGTTAGGGACTCATGTCGTCAGCGGACTCACACAATCGTCGTATATTGTATCCGTTACGGGGTCTTGAACACCAGTAGCCCGCTGGCCACCGAGGCGCTGGCCTCCTTGCCATTCAGGATCAGTTTCGGTGTGCCGGCAACCTTCAGAGTGAGTGCGGTAACAGAACCGTCCACGGTTACCGTGGCGGGGGTGATGCGGATATACGCCTGGGAGGCGAAAGTCATGGACTCGCCTTCACCCAGAACCACCGTGGTCAGACCCGCTTCGCCACCATAGACCAGCGCCACGCGATCATCCACGCCGGGGCCTTTGACGGCCACGGCCACGACCTCAAACTTGGGGGTCTTCACATACGGGGCTGGCCCGCCTGCCGGATCAGGGGCCATATGCACGACCGCGAACGCATTGCTGGCCTGGGCCAGCCGGGCGATGGTCAGCGGGCGGGGTTGGCTGTTTTCATAGGGTTCATGCAGTGCTACAAATGTGGTGCTGGGGGCTTCACGCCGTACCATAATATAAGCCCCGCCCACTTCCGAGCCCGCGCGGATGGTCGCGGCGCCACCACCGGAATCCGCGGTGGGCTGGGGAGGATTGCCCGCATAAATGGCCGTCGCTTTTTCGGGCAACATACTTACGCGTACGCCGACCTTGCGGTCATAGAACGCTTTGCCCAATTTGCTGGTTGCCACATCGGCTAGGGCGCAGGTTTGCAGAATCCCGGCCGTCCACGGGGTGTTGTCCGCGGTAAGTTTACTTACCTGGGTCAGATCATTGGCATCAGTTTTATCTTCATAACCGGCGGGCTGGGCGATATTGGCCTTTTCCTCTTCGGTCACCTCTTCAACAGCGCCCTGCCATGGCAACGGGCGATACAACATCGAGCCATTGAGTTCCGAGCTGGGTTTGAAGGTGTCGTCCAATTGCAGTGCCCCCATGCCCATCACGGCCCACTCGTAGCGCCGGGTTTTATCCGCGGTATCTGCCAGCCAGAATACATCCAGCATGTACTCCTTGGTCAGAAATACCGCGCGTTCCTGCTGCACACTCGGGAAGACATTCTGGGTCCGCCCCGCGACAAACTTCACCGCAGGCGTGAAACTGCTGCGCATGACATGGTTCTTCAAACCCTGTTCCCCGGTTTCCACGGGCCGGGGGCCGAGGTTATCCACGGTAACGCCATTGTGGCCCCGGTTGGTATCTTTCCACGGATGTTTGCCAATATAGCCGGTCGGTGGACCGTTGCGGATTTGCGGGTGAACATAATGGCCTGCAGACGGTGCGCCATAGGCATTGGTGTAGAGGGGACGGTTGAAGGCATAATAGCCCAACAGGCTGAAGCTGTCATGGGCATAGTGGGGATAATAACCACCAAATTGTACCGCTACCGCCGGCCCGGGGCCTTCCCAATATGCCGGTGACTCTTCCGCCCGCAGCAGGGCGAATTGCCGCTCATAGGCCAGATAACTCTTGACCGTGGGCGGGGTGGTTTTCTTGGCATCTATCGGCCCCAAACCAAAGTACAGGGAGGGCAGATACACCTCTTCACCCGGCTTGCGCATCGCCGCCAGGAAGTAGTCATAATGATCGTCGGGAAAACGCCGTTGGCCGATTTCGTGCCATAGCGGCGCCAGCGCCTTGGTCAACGGGCCGTTCATAGTCCACCGACCCCAGTAGGTTTCACCACCGGAACCGCCGGGCAAATAACCCGACACGAAGGCGTGACCGCCAAAACCCTGCAGGTTGTGGCCGGCGCCTTTGGCATCACCCATCATGACGCGTTGATACTGGGGCGTGCCGCCGGGGATATCAATCCGGGGATAGCCGATCTCCATTTGCATGGCCAGAAACCGGCGCATGGTGGCGCCGCCACTACCATGATCGGTGCCGGTGTAACCGTAGCCATACTGGCCCAAACCCAGCCGTTCCAAACCCTCGCAGTAGAGCAACATGGTGTAGATATTGGAGTAATACTTGGCGAACTCTTCATTATAAAACCGGCCATCCGAGATATAGTCGTCAAAATACCATTTCCAGCCACCCTTGGCGTTGAACATGGCGTCAATCAGTTTTTGATCTTTGAGTGCCACCGCCATAACGTGGGTGCCGATGGTCCGCGGCCAGGACATATTGGGTAGCCATCCCGCTTTGGAATATTTGAAATCCGGATGCCAGGGCTTGTGCCCATCGAGGTGGAATTGAATATACGTCCGCATGGATTTTTCAATGCCAGCGCGTTCCTCGGCACTCAGCAGATCATACAGCACATCATACCGCAACACCTGCATGGTTTGTTCGTCACGCATATGCCGGTCGGCAAAAGAAGACATGCCACGCTGCCAGATTTTGTCTTCGTCGCCCCCGGCTTCTTTGATCATGGCTTCGACCTTGGTTTTGAACTCGTCGGTCAGTGGTTCGGGCACCTTACCGATAAATTTTAACAATTCGGCTTTTTCCGTCGCGCCGGCCTTGGCATCCCCCATCACGGCGTACTTGAAGAGGTTAAGGAAGGATACGTTACCCCCCGCCTTGCCTTCGCGGACCGGCATTATTTCGTATTGAGCCTGTGCTTGTGGGTCGGTGTCAATCCGCTGCTTGATGGCGGCGGCTTCCGCCTTGGTCCACAGCATAAATGGGTGGGGGAGGTCTTTGAACTCAGCCTGCACTGAGGCGACATTTACCAAGGCTACAATCGCCACCACGGGCAACAGTACCTTCCGAGCCAGTCCAAATAATCGCATAGCAACTCCTAAGTACTTTGAGCGTCTACAAGTATAACGGAAATTGCCGGGAAATATTGCCGTAATCCGGCCCGCCCAAGGTCAAGCCGGTGTTTGTGAATCGGCGGGCTTGGAAGCCCGGTCCGGACCATCCGTGGAACCGGGATCCGGTCGGGCGGGCCCGGCGTCCGGGCGGGCCGTGATGGTTATATTAATGGGATCAGGGTGATAGTTCTACTTCTTGACAACGTGCTCAGGAATCACGTTGGAAGCCCCTTGTGGATTATTGCCATGGCCGGTTACGTACCGGCCTGCGAATCGTACAATGCAATCTCACTGATCCGCGTGGGCACTTTGGTCCATTTAATCATGACTTTCACGGCGGTGGCTACCACCGGAGCGCTCAAGCGGTCCAATTTGCGGTTGCCGATGGTGTGGCCTTCCACGGCCCAATGCCATTGTCCGGCCACATCACGGTATAGGAACCAATAGGTCCGCACCCGCTGGCCCAGTTCAATTTTCTCGCGCAGACTGATGGTGTCGAAACGCGTGGGCCCCGGCAGTGTCAGTTCAATCTCCTGATCGCGCAGGGTGACCTGCGAACCCTCGGCCAGATCATGGGCGAACAGCGTGTCCAACCGCTGGCGGAAATCACGCAGTCGCGCTACATCCACATCATGGAATACCCCCTCGGGCGTCGGTGGGACGTTCAACAACATAAAGGCATTGCGGCCCACCGAGTGGAAATACAAATCAATCAGGTTGTCCACCGAACGCACCTGTTCATCTTCATACGGGTGGTAGAACCAGCCGGGCCGGATGGAAACATCCGCCTCGCCGGGACGCCAGACCGTGCCATCGGTGTCGCCGTGCTGTAATTGCCGGGCAATATCCAACCCCTTGGCGCGGGCATCCATGCCGGTATCAATCCCGCTGTCGCCGGGATAGCGGATCACGTCCGGGCGCACCGGGGCCCAGCAGGGGTCGGCGGCGAAGCCCCGTTCATTGCCAATCCAACGCACATCCGTGCCGCCATCCCCAAAGGTTACGGCCTGCGGCTGGTACTGTTTGCACAGGGCAAAAATGGTGTCGAAGTCATATTTTTGGCCGCGTTTGCGGCTTTCGCTATCAATAGCGCCATCGAACCACAATTCGTGCACCCCGGTGCCATAGCCGGTCAGCAACTCTTTGAGTTGGGCCTGATAATAGGCGTTGTAGGCATCACTGTTGCCATAACGTGGTTCGTGGCGATCCCACGGGCTGAGGTAAAAGCCATAACCCAGACCGTACTTATTGCACGAATCCACAAACCGCCGGACCACATCCCCTTTACCACCTTCCCAGGGGGAACTCTTCACCGAATGATCGGTGTGGGCACTGGGCCACATGCAAAAACCATCATGATGTTTGCACGTCAGCACCATGTGTGCGGCTCCGGCAGCTTTGGCCGCGGCGGCCCATTGATCGGTATCCAAACGCGTGGGATTAAATAGTTTGGGGTCTTCCGTACCATCGCCCCATTCTCTCCCGGTATAGGTGTTGATGCCATAATGGACAAAGATGCCGAATTCGCTGCGCTGCCAGCGCAGTTGGGCGGCTGACGGCACAGGGGCAATCGGGGTCGGATCGGCTTGGGGGATGAACATGAATACTCCTCACGGAAACAACGCGGTCACAGAGGGTGACTTTCGGACCGGAACAATTCACAACATGGCACCATATGGCTTCCGGATGACGCCATGGGGACAATTATCGCCCGTAACTCCCAGCGACGCAAATCTACCCCGCATTAGGGAGGGGGCACGCTTAGTCTGTTAGCACCCTATATCTCGGCGCATTATGCCCAATTCGGTTAGAATACCGCCTCGCGATGCGCTGTGTTGTAAAGTACTTTGGAGTGAATCGGAATGGCTGATACGAATGAACCCAACAAGATCATCTATTCGATGATCGGTGTGACCAAGAAAATTGATAAGAAGGTCATCCTCAAAGACATCTATCTTTCCTACTTCTACGGCGCCAAGATTGGCGTCCTAGGTTACAACGGCGCGGGTAAATCCACGCTCCTGCGTATCCTCGCGGGGGTGGATAAGGATTTCGACGGCCAGATTTCTCTCCAGCCCGGTTATACCCTCGGTTTTCTGGAGCAAGAACCACAGCTCGATCCCAACAAGACCGTCCGCGAAATTGTGCAGGAAGGGGTGCAGGGCACCGTGGACCTGCTGCGGCAATTCGAGGAACTCTCGGCCAAGTTTGCCGAACCGCTCTCCGATGCCCAGATGGACAAACTGCTCGAGCAGCAGGGGGTCTTGCAGGAAAAACTCGACACGCTCAACGCGTGGGAGCTCGATCAGCAGTTGGATATGGCGATGGATGCCCTGCGTTGCCCACCGCCGGATGCCAAAACCGGCGTCCTCTCCGGCGGGGAAAAACGCCGCGTGGCGTTGTGCCGCCTACTGCTGAAAAATCCCGATGTGCTGATTTTGGACGAACCCACCAACCATCTTGATGCCGAATCGGTGCAGTGGTTGGAACAGCACCTGCGGCGGTATGCCGGTACGGTCATCGCGGTTACGCATGACCGTTACTTCCTTGATAATGTCGCGGGCTGGATTCTGGAATTGGATCGCGGCGCGGGCATCCCGTGGAAGGGCAATTATTCCTCGTGGCTGGAACAAAAGGGCGCCCGGCTCAAGATCGAAGAAAAACAGGAATCCCAACGCCAACGCGCTCTGGCCCGCGAATTGGAATGGATCCGCTCCAATCCCTCCGCCCGCCGGGCCAAGAGCAAGGCCCGCATCGCCGCCTATGAACAGATGGTCAGCGAAAACGGCGAGAAGAAGAGTTCGGAAATCGAAATCTATATCCCCCCCGGCCCGCGGCTGGGCCAGCGGGTCATCGAAGCCGACAAACTGACCAAGGCGTATGGCGATAAACTGTTGTTTGAGAACTTCTCCTTCTCCATGCCGCCCGGCGGCATCGTGGGTATCATCGGCCCCAACGGTGCGGGTAAAACCACATTGTTCAAAATGATCATCGGCGCGGAAACCCCCGACCGGGGCACGGTGACCGTGGGCGAGACCGTCAAACTCGCCTATGTCGAACAGGTCCGCGATAGCCTCGATCCCGAAGCGACGGTCTGGGAAGCCATTGCCGATGGTCAGGAACATATGAAGCTGGGCACGGTCACGGTCAACAGCCGCACCTATGCGGCGCGGTTTGGCTTTACCGGCAATGACCAGCAGAAAAAACTCGGCGTCCTCTCCGGCGGTGAGCGCCACCGCGTGCATCTGGCCCGCATGCTCAAGAGCGGCGCCAATGTGATTCTGCTCGACGAACCCACCAATGATCTGGATGTGAACACCATCCGCGCGCTGGAAGAAGCCCTGCAAAACTTCGCCGGCTGCGCGATTATCATCAGCCACGACCGCTCGTTCCTCGACCGTCTGGCCACGCATATCATGGCCTTCGAGGGCGATTCGCAGGTGGTCTTCTTTGAGGGTAATTTTCAGGCCTACGAAGAAGATAAGCATCGGCGCATGGGCACTGATGCCGATAAGCCGCATCGGATCAAGTACCGCAAACTGACGATGGGTTAAACCCGCCGGGCGCGTTTAGAACAAAACCGGCTTGCCCAGCTTCCGGCGAATTACCTGAAACTGGCCGATGTGCATGGTGTCATGGCCGATGCCCAGCGCCACGAGGTCTGCATTCGTCGGACACATGCGCCGCATTGGTTCCGGGGCAGGCGCGCTTAACGTGGCATCCGAGAGGGTCCTGACACCGGCCACCACCGCATCGCGCTGCTGATTGTACAACGCCAGCAATTGCGCCTTGGTGTAACCAAAATCCTTGGCCTCGTTCTGACCGGCGGTCTTTTTGTCGAATTTCTCCGCAAACCCCGCAGGCAGGGCTGGCAACTTCAACCCTACGGCACCGAGCATATGGTTCTCGGCGGCAATCAAATGCCCCAACTGCCACAACGCATGATTGGCCCCGGTCACAGGGCGTACCAGCATGTCCGCATCGGTAAAATCCGCCAGCGTCATGCCCAGAATATTACGGGAGGCATTCAAGCCTTGCGCGACCAATGTCATAGCATCCATAACGTACCCTTGCCTTTCTTGAAAAGGGGTCCTGATCCAATTGTAGGCTTCCCACCGGGTTAAGGGCGGGCACACAAATAATCCAGCAACCGGTGCAATACCGGATGCACCGCTTGGCAGCTTTTTTCGCATTCCAAAATTACCTCAGCCGGTTGCTGATAGCCCCCAGGCCGGATACTGGCCCCATCCGCCGCCACCAATTCGCGCACACTCTCGGGCGTGGCTTCCAGATGGAACTGCAGACCCAACAAGCGATTTCCGAGGGCAAAGGCCTGATTGGGCACCGGGTCCGTTTCCGCCAAGCGCACTGCCTGCGCGGGCAGGTCAAAGGTCTCCCCATGCCAATGCAGCGGGGTAAACACTTCCGGCAGCAAGGCCCCCATCCCCGCCGTACTTACCCTGCGAACCGGGAACCAGCCAATTTCCTTTTCCGGCCCGGGATACACCCGCGCGCCCAGCGCATTTGCAATCATCTGAGCCCCCAGACAAATCCCCAGCACCGAACGCTGGGCCGCGATCACGTCCCGTACCAACTGCTTTTCCGCCCGTAACCACGCGTACTCCGACTCCTCCAGCACACTCATCGGCCCGCCCATGATGACCAGCAGGTCAAACTCCGCCACCTGCGGCAGGGCCTCACCCCGGTACAGATGCGTCCCGGTGATCCGATGCCCCCGTGCCAGCGCCCACTGGGCAATCGCCGACGGTCCTTCAAACGCCACATGCTGGAGATAATGTATGTTCATACCATTCCTATCCTTAAAACCGTCTACCCGGCGAGATTATTTTAGTCTCAACCTGGCAAGTCAACGTCTTTTTGGTAGGATTAGCCCGGTTTAACGCTTGGAAAGGCAGCCATGGCACTCCCCATCCTCATCCGTGCGGCCCAGGTGGCGGACTTGGACGCCATCAACGCAATTTACAATTATTATGTCCTGCACTCCACCTGTACCTATCAGACCGAGCCGGAAACGCTGTCCGAACGTCATGCTTGGTTTCTCAAACATGGTCCGCAATACCCGGTACTCGTTGCCGAACGCGCCAGCGCGGTGGTGGGGTGGGGCTCGTTATCAGCTTTTCACCCGCGCAGTGCCTATGCCCATACCGTGGAGAACTCGGTCTATGTGCAGCATGACCAGCATCGGCAGGGCGTGGGGAGTCTGCTGCTGGCCGAACTGATTACCCAGGCCCAGACCCTGGGGCATCACGCTATCGTGGCCATGATTGACGCCCAACAGCCCGGCAGTTTGGCTCTGCATACCCGGCAGGGGTTTATTCCGGCGGGGCATCTGGTCCAAGTGGGTCATAAGTTTGGTCGTTGGTTGGATGTCATCTATATGCAACGAATTTTATCCTGATTTCCTGCCAGCGCAAGCCGGGATTTCGCTAATTTATTGCTTTGACTAGCGGCTAAATAAGTTACAATGAAGGCGAATCGGTTTCGGCACGTCCATGACAGCAAGGTGAAGCACAATGATGGCAGGGGCAAATATACCGGTGTTATTATGTGCCTGCGTAAGTGTGTTGGTGCGGGTTGGGCAGGGCGTGGCTTGGATGCATACCGGGTGGGCAGAGGGTTGGTTCTGGATGGGAGGTCCTGATGCCCACTAACACATCCAACACCCCCAGAACCTGGGGTATTCTGGATGGTTGTGCCTTCGGGGCCATCACCTTGGTGCTGTTCTCGGTGGGGTATACCGAATATATTGGCTGGGGACCCACCTCGGTATGGCATGGTCACGTGCCCATGTCCCCGGTCTCAGCGCTGTACATCACTATGTTGGCTTTGGCCATCGTGTTGAATCGCCACCGGCCGCAGTGGCCGCTGTCGCGCTGGCTGGGCTGGAGTGCCGTGACGGGAATTATGCTATTCAGTTTGTGGGTTGGGACCCGTGCTTTTTTTGGCCTCACCTGGGATGCCTGGTTGTTTTATTTACTTACCACCCCGGCCAGCGCGGTGGCGGACAGTCCCTTCCCACCGCTGGTAGCCATGAATTACGTGCTCTTGGCCCTGTCCTTCGCTTTTGATCAACGACCTTGCCGGGGCTATCGGGTGTGTCGGCAATTGTCGGCGGGTTTACCGTTGATTCCGTGGAGTCTGAGCCTGACCGTGCTGGTCAGTTACAGCGCGGGCACCCCGCTGCTTTATGATGCCCAAACCATCCCCATGGCACTGCTGACCGCCATTGCCATCACCCTGCTGAGTTTTGGTATGATCATTGGCGGCAGCAGTCAGCTCTGGCCCGCGACATTGTTCCGGATGATTGGACTGGTGCCGAAAAATGCGCCCGCCGATGCCGCCTCCCGGCTTGGCCCGGTGGGGGTGTTGTTGACCCTGTATCTGGTCATTGGTGGGGGGGGGATTTTTTATCTGGAAAACCAGATTGGTGAAGTCCGCCAGAGCGCCAGTCAGGAACTCACCACGATTGCCACATTAAAAGCCAGCCAAATTACCCAATGGGTATCCGAACGCCGGGGGGATGCCACGGCACTGCTGCATAATCGTGCGTTTATCCAGCAAGTGCAGGCCTATCTGAATCCCCCCCCCGGCGCTGCGACCGAGGTCGGCACGGACGCGTTGCGCGAATCCATGAAGGCCTTACTTTTTAATTATGATTATCAGGCGATCGTATTGCTTGATGCCAGCGGGCAGGCGCGCCTGACCATTCCCGATGGGACCGGGGTCTTCCATGATGATTGGCCACAATACCTGAACCAGGCCTTGACGGCACGGGGCGTGGTTGCCATGGACATGCATCGGGAACCAGATAGCCCGACTACACATATGGCGTATCTGGTGCCCATCGGCATAAAACCTCAGGCCGGGACCTCGGCCGATGGCGTCCTGATTTTTATCATCAATCCCGCGCAGTTTCTTTTCCCTGTGGTGCAGAGTTGGCCCACCCTCAGTCGCAGTGGTGAAACCGTGTTATTCCGGCGCGAAGGCTCGGAGGTGGTCTTTATCAATCCGCTGCGGCATAGTTCCTTGCCCCCGTTAAGCCAGCACTTCCCCATTACCGAAACGAGCCAACTCCCCGCCGTGCGGACGGTACTGGGCCATCTTGGCGAATACGAAGGTCTGGATTATCGCGGAATTCCTGTACTTACGGTGAGTAAAAAGCTGCCCGGTACCGCTTGGTACCTGATTGCCAAAATTGATATGGAGGAGATCTATGCCCCGCTCCGGCAGCGGATTTGGAATAATGCGCTATTGCTGCTGAGTCTGATTGTGGCCATCACGCTGGCGGCCAGTCTCTGGGCCCGCCAGCAGGAATTGCAGATCGTACGGCGCGAATATCAGGCCCAGCAGGATAAACAGGCCAGTGACCGGCGCTTTGCCGCGCTGTTCGAACAGGCGGCGGTGGGGGTGGCGGAAGTGGACAGCCTGACGGGCCGATACCTGCATGTCAATCACCGTCTTGCCGCCATGTTTGGCTATTCCGTGGCGGAAATGGAGCAAACTACCCATCAGGAACATACCCATCCTGAGGATCTGCCGACCGCCGCGCAGCGCATGGAACAATTACTGGACGGTACGATCCGGGAATATGTGGCGGAAAAACGCTATCTGCGTAAAGATGGAACCACCTTATGGGGCAGTCTCAGTGTGTCGGCCCTGTGGCAGCCGCAGGACCCTTGGCGCCGCCATGTGGTGGTGCTGCAGGATATCACTGACCGGAAATTGGCTCAGGAGCATATCCAACAATACGCGGATATTGTTACCAACATGCAACTGGGGCTGTATGTCTATCATCTGGAAAATCCCGCCGACGACCGCAGCCTGCGTCTGGTGGCGGTCAATCCCGCCAGCACCACGGAATTAGGCTTGGATGCCACGCAGATTATGGGGCAGTACATTGATGTATGCTTCCCCAATTTACGAGTTCAGGGTGTGCCGCAAAAATTTGCCCAGGTCGTGCGTACCCAGCAATCCATTACCTTTGAGAGTATCACCTACACCGACAATAATATCCCCGAATCCACCTATGCGGTCCGCGTCTTCCCCATCCCCGGGCAATGCGTGGCGGTTTTGTTTGAAAACATTACCGAGCGCAAGCGCGTTGAGGCGGCGTTGCAACGCCAGGAAGAATTTATCCGTACCTTACTGGACAATCTGGCCGAAGGTGTGGTGGCCTGCGATGATCAGGGCAAATTGGTGCTCTTTAACCAGACCTTGCGGCAGTGGCATGGTACGGATGTCCGGACTATGCCCAATACTGAATGGGCAAATTATTTTGGGCTTTATGCCGAGGATGGCGTGACGCTGCTGCAATCCCATGAAATTCCGCTGGTCCGGGCGTTTGTGGGTGAGACCGTACACGCGGCCATGTTTACCATTGTCGCCACCGGACAGGAACCGCGTCTGGTCGTCGCTGAGGGTGGGCCATTCTTTGATGCCCAGCAGCGCAAGTTGGGTGCGGTCATGGTGATGCGTGATGTGACCGAAAGCCGTCGGGCGGAGGCCGAAATTCGCCAACTCAACGCAGAATTGGAGGCCCGGGTGCGCCGGCGCACGGCTCAATTGCAGGTATCCAATCAAGAGCTGGAAGCCTTCTCCTATTCCGTGTCCCATGATCTGCGCGCCCCCTTGCGCGG
>JBAXGE010000026.1:0-19140 GCA_037139555.1 Phycisphaerae bacterium | reverse complement strand
CCCGGCAGATTATCAACATTCTGGAAAAGCGCATGCCCACGGGCATCTATCATGCGGTCTCGCACGGCGAGGCAACATGGCACCAGTTCGCCGTCGAGACCCTGCGCCTGGCCGGGATTGATCACCCCATCGAACCCGTCCCCAGCAGCACCTGGGCCGCCGCGGCGCTCCGCCCCACTTATAGCGTGCTGGACAACGCCCGCCTGCGCAGCATGGGCATGGACATCATGGCTCCGTGGGAAGAAAGCCTGCGGCGGTATGTGCGGGAAAAATATGGGTGAGGTGCTGGCAGAATGTGAACTTGGCGCGGCAGGCCCTATGACTGAGGCTTTTTGAACCATTTGGCCCGAATATTCCGACCATAAACAAGCCATACAAATATGGCTGGCACAAGCCACAACCACGACACTTGCACGGTATAGTTTTTACCGCCATTAAGTTTACGTTCTTTGAAATTAATTGGGGCTATTGCATCATAATCATAGAATCTTAACTCAAAATGTGCAATTGCATTTCCCCCTATACCGTTTTCAGTCGGGAGAAGATAAAACATGGGGGGTGAATGCTCTGGGTAACTTAAATACCAAAATTCAACATAGAGTGAAAGACGGCAAGATTGCATCTCCAAGCATTTGGTATTCCGTATTCCCTTCTCAATATATGAATGCCAGACACCAGAGGAATAGTCCAACGTATACAGCGTAACCATGATCAAAAACAGTGCAATCCACGCGACCCATCGCGGTATACGCCGAAATGGTGACGGTTGCTTACGCCAATAATCCAACACAGTCTTCATGATTACACTGGCAACCTAACGGTCCCTTGACGCCACTGCACACGCTTACATCCCCGCAATTCGGGGATTCACGAACACATTATCATGCCCCGGCACAATCATGTCGGCGATTTCGTAGAGTTCCAGCAGACTCGCTTTGGCTTGTTCCAGATCATACGCCCCCGGCAGGACCTGGCCGGCGATGAAATGCCCTTCGGTCGCCACCGCATCACCGGCGATGATCACCGTGCGCGTGGGCTGGGCCACCAATAACCCGCACTGCCCCGGCGTATAGCCCGGCAGCGGGAACAGCGACACCCCCGCCGTCAATTCATCCGGCGCATCCTGCAGCCGCTCCAATAATTCCTGATCCAATTCCAACGGTTCCAAATCCAGCGCCGCTCCCGCCCGGGCCCGCTCCAGCGCCGCCGTCAGACCGCGCTGCGCGGCGTCGCGCTCGGGCGCGTGCAGATACCAGGTGGCCTTGCGAAACGCCCCCAGCCCGCGCCGGTGCACGGGCTTGAAGCTGGTCAGAAATACATCGGTAATGGCATCCGCATGAATCCCCGCACGCTCGAACAGCCGGGCGTCCAGCACCTGTCCCGGCAGCGAGGGGTCCACCAGTATCTGCCGGTCCCCGCTGGTGATCAGCGTGGTGGTGGCGTGACTGGTCCGCGTCTCGCTGCGTTCGTTCCAGAGCAGATTCCGCGCCAGCGTTCCGATACTCACCACGATGACCTGACTCATAGCATTTACTCCTTATCGGGCCTAGCGGGCCGCACTGGGACAATCCTGGGCCACCGGACACGCCGCACACGCGGGTTTGCGGGCCATGCACATCCGTCGGCCATGCCAGATCAGCAGGTGACTGAGCATGCACCACTGGTCGGCGGGAAATAATTTCATCAGTTCCACTTCAATCGTTTCGGGGGTGGCGGCTTTGGTCAGTGCCAAGCGCCCCGCGAGGCGCTGCACATGGGTATCCACCACCACGCCAACATTGATACCAAACGCATTGCCCAGCACCACATTGGCGGTCTTGCGGCCCACACCGGCGAGGGTAATCAGGTCTTCCATCCGCCGGGGCACCCGACCCTGGAAATTCGCCACCAGCGCAGTAGCCGTAGCATGCAGGGATTTGGCTTTGCTGCGGAACAATCCCACCGACGCGATCAAGGGCTCGATATCCGCCGGGGTGGCCCGGGCCATGCTGGCCGCAGCTGGATAACGCTGAAACAGGCCGGGCGTGACCAGATTTACCCGGACATCGGTACATTGGGCCGATAGGATGGTCGCCACCAGCAATTCCCAGGCATTACGATGGTTTAACTCGCAGTGCGCGTCGGGATAGATTTGCCGTAAGCCAGCGTAGATTCGCCCCGCGCGCTGCCGACGTTGTTCCAAGGTCTCGCGCGGCATGGCGGGCTTCCTTACCGGTTCAGCTTTCCATGATTTCCTTGGTCTTGACCGCGACCAATTCTTCCACCTTGGCCTCGTAGCGTTTCAGTAGTTCCTGAATGGACTCATGGGCGCGTTCCACATTGTCCTCGGTCATCAGACCGGCTTTTTCTTCGTTATCAATTTTCTTGTTGGCATCGCGGCGCACATTCCGCATGGCGATACGGGCATGTTCGGCCACGTCTTTGACCTTGCCGGCCAACTGTTGCCGGCGTTCGCCGGACAGCGCGGGCAGCACCAGCCGCACCTGTTTGCCTTCGATCTGGGGATTGATGCCCAGATTGGCTTCTTCCAGCGCCTTGACCACTTCCTTGAGCATACTGGCCTCAAAGGGTTTGATCACAATGCTGTTGGGCGGTTGCACGGTCAGAACGGCCACCGACTTCAAATCCGACTGGGCGCCGTAATAGTCCAGCTTGATGTATTCCACCAGCGCGGTGGTGGGCCGGCCGGTGCGCAGGCCACGAAATTCGTGCCGGCAATGCTCCACGGCTTTTTCCATGGTTTCTTCCGCTTCAAATTCGATTTCATCCAAGGGCATGATTGTGCCTCCGCAAAAGAGCTTTAGCGTCTGCAATGCTTACGATACCAACGTGCCGACCGGCTCACCGGCAATGGCCCGCATAATGTTGCCGGGCTGTTTGACGTTGAAGACCAGAATCGGCATCTTCTGTTCCATGGCCATACTGATGGCGGTCATATCCATCACGCGTAGATTATCGCGCAACACATCGGCATAGGTCAATTTTTCGTAACGCTTGGCCGCGGGATTCAATTTGGGATCGCTGTCGTAGACGCCGTCCACCTTGGTGGCTTTCATCACGATATCGGCGCCGATTTCCGCTGCCCGCAGGGTGGCGCAGGTGTCGGTGGTGACAAAGGGATTGCCGGTCCCGGCGGCCAGAATAACCACGCGGTTCTTTTCCAGATGCCGGATAACCCGGCGACGGACAAACGGTTCGCATACCGCCGCGATGGCGATAGCCGAGACCACCCGGGCGGGCTGGCCGAGGGCTTCCAAGGCGTCTTGCAGCG
The DNA here is from genome assembly GCA_037139555.1 of Phycisphaerae bacterium. Lineage (GTDB taxonomy): Bacteria > Planctomycetota > Phycisphaerae > WQYP01 > WQYP01 > JBAXGE01. The sequence goes on along the minus strand of JBAXGE010000026.1, from coordinate 15,869 downwards.
CCAGGGCGTTCATCACGGTGCCCAGCATGCCCATATAGTCGGCGGTGGCGCGTTGAATCTTGCCCGAACGGGCCAGCTTTTCACCGCGGATGAGGTTACCCCCACCCACCACCACGGCCACCTGCACCCCGCAACGGGCCACATCCACAATTTCCTGGGCGGTGACCATCAGGGTTTCGGGCTCGATGCCCAACTGCCCCTCATGGCTGAGACTTTCGCCGGAAATTTTCAGCAGAATACGTTTATACGGATGACCGGCCATGAATTGTACCTCGTTTAGGGTGCACCACCCCGGAGCGGGTGTGGCAGCTACCGCCAGTTTATACGAAAAAGGGAACGAGGCATAGACCCCGTTCCCTTTACTTGTGTGATTCTATGAAATTACGGCTTAAACTTCGCCGACCTTATACCGGGCAAAGGCTTTGACGGTCAACGTAGCGCCGGCAATCTTGCCCGCGTCAGCGACCAGTTCGCGAATGCGCTTCTTGTCGTCCTTGACGAAGGGCTGTTCGACCAGCACGCGGTCTTCGAAGAACTTTTCAATCTTGCCCGCGACAATCTTCTCGACGATGTTCGCCGGCTTGCCGGTGAGGCCTTCGGCGGCGATTTCGCGTTCCTTGGCTAACTGATCGGCCGGGACGCCATCGCGATTGACGGCCACGGGGGTGAAGGGCATGCCCGCGGTGACGTGCATGGCCACTTCGCTGGCGACCTTGGCGGCGGCTTCGGCGGTGGAACCATCAATCTGGACCAGACCACCGACCTTGCTATTGTGGTGGACATAAAGACCGACCACGCCATCGGCGCTGACAAAACGGGCCGCACCGGTGACCTGAATGTTTTCCTTCAGAGTCTGGCCGGCAAACTCGTTCAAGACCACTTCGACGGTCTTGTTAAAGCTCGGGGCGACCAGCTTGTTCAAGCAGGCGGGACCCTTGATATCGTTGGCAAAGGCCAACTCAACCAGATCCTTGAGCAAGGCCTGGAACGAATCGTTACGGGCGACAAAGTCGGTCTGGCAGCCCAGACGGACCAGCACGCCGGTCTTGCCGTCGGCGGATACCTTACCGGCGATCAAGCCTTCCTTCATTTCGTTGCTGGCCTTGGCTTCCGCCCGGCCCGCGCCCCACTTGCGGAGCAATTCACAGGCCCCGTCCATATCGCCGTTGGCTTCGGTCAGGGCTTTTTTGCATTCCATCATCCCGGCGTTGGTCATAGCCCGGAGTTTCATTACGACTTTGGCATCAATTTCCGCCATTTTCCACCTACCTGCTTAAGTATTACCGCTGCAAATACGCCTACATACGACCGTAGTGGCCGCAAGGGCAACAAAGTTTATCATTTTACGAAAAAACCGTAGTAACGTCCAGCAGACGGGCATCAGACGGGGATTGTCTGTGCGGTATGTGAAACTGTACCAGCCTGTCAGGTTCATTTGAATTGTTCCACGTGGAACAATTCAACGCGTGGGTATAACACGGCGGTTCGCAATCACGTAATTAACCGCCACCTTCCCCGGCCGATGCTATTCCCCAGCCCGCCGGGATATGTTAAAATGACGCAACGAAAACAATGGTCTGCCACCCCGCATGGACGCATGGGCAGGCCCTATTTATGCAAGGAACCACTATGGCCAAGGCCAAGCAAGCGACCTGGGGCGATGTTCACCCGAAAACCACCAAGCATGTGGCCATCCCCGAAGGGCTGTGGCTACAGTGCCCGGCGTGCGAAAAGACCATCTATCGCAAGACGATGGAGGAAAACCTCTATTGCTGCCCCGAATGCGGCCATCATTTCCGCATGGGTGCCCGGGCCCGCATCCGTTCGCTGGTGGATGATGGGTCGTTTGTGGAACACGATACCGAAATCATGCCCCATGACCCGTTGAAATTTGTGGATCAAAAGAGCTATCAGACCCGGCTGGATGCCGAACAGAAAAAGACCGGCAACAGCGACGCCATCGTCACCGGCCAGGCCTTTATCAAAGGCCGGACGCTGATTCTGGCGGTCATGGATTTTGAATTTATGGGCGGTTCCATGGGCGCGGTGGTAGGCGAAAAGCTGACCCGGGCCATCGAACGGGCCGCGAAGGAAAAGCTACCGCTGGTGGTGGTAAGCTGCTCGGGCGGGGCCCGCATGCAGGAATCCACCATCTCGCTGATGCAAATGGCTAAAACCTCGGCGGCGCTGGCGCGCCTCGATCAGGCTGGCGGACTATTCATTTCCTTACTGGCCGACCCCACCTACGGCGGGACGACCGCAAGTTTTGCGATGTTAGGCGATGTGATCGTCGCGGAACCCAAGGCCATGATCGGCTTTGCCGGGGCGCGGACCATCTGGAACACGATCAAAACGGAACTGCCCGAAGGCTTCCAGCGTGCGGAATTCCTTCGCGATAAAGGCTTCGTAGATAAGATCGTCAGCCGCGAAGACATGCGCAGCGAACTGGCACGGTTGATTGACTACTGCGGACGATAATTCAAAAATACAATGCAACCACAGATGCACACAGATGAACACAGATATGCGGATTTGACGCATAAGATCATTGGTTGTGCGTATGCTGTGGCGAACACACTGGGGGCGGGGTTTCTTGAAAAGGTGTATGAAAATGCCTTGGTGTATGAGTTGCGCAAAGCGGGCTTGCATGTGGCCCAACAGGAATCCATAAAGGTATATTACGATGGTATGGTGGTGGGCGAATATGTCGCCGATATCGTTGTTGAGGAAGAAATCCTGATCGAATTAAAAGCCTGCCAAGCCCTGAATGAGGTGTTTATTGCGCAGTGCCTGAATTACCTCAAAGCCACCCACAAACCACTCTGCCTATTAATGAATTTCGGTAAGCAACGCATCGAGATCAAACGCCTCGCAGGTCCCAGCCTGCCCACGCCTTAATCTGTGTTCATCTGTGTGTATCTGTGGTTACAAGTATTGCTTCTGCGCCCGGCGGGAATCGAACCCGCAACCTGCGGATTAGAAATCCGCTGCTCTATCCAGTTGAGCTACAAGCGCTTGGGGTCGCCAATACGGATTATGATACCCAATTCCCAGGCCGGGGGCCAGAGGAAGTTTTTCGCATCCGGCAACCATTACTTCGGTTATACTATACCCCAGCGAAACCGGTGCGGTGATCGCCCGGCGCAAGCCGGGAGGAAAGTCCGAACACCGTAGGGCAGGGTGGTGGGTAACGCCCACCCGTCTGGAGCCGCCTTCGGGCGGTGCATGATGCGGGACAGTGCCACAGAAAATAAACCGCCATGTCGGCTTGCCGGGATGGTAAGGGTGAAAAGGTGCGGTAAGAGCGCACCGCGTGACGGGTGACCGTCGCGGCATGGCAAACCCCACCCGGTGCAAGATCAAATAAGAGACCCAAGCGCCGGCCCGGCGCGCGTGGTCGTGGGCTTCGGCCCCCGGCCACAGAGGTGTGGTTAGTACGAAGCCGCTTCGGCGGTGAGGAACCCCCGCTTCACAGGTCTCGGGTAGATCGCTTGAGCCCGTGGGCAACTGCGGGCCTAGAGAAATGATCACCCCCGGCCAACCGGGACAGAATTCGGCTTAGGCACCGGTTTCGCTTTTTTAATCACCCACACCCACTGCATACCCAAACCACAGATGTCAATCCAAAATGCGATTTGCCCGATGTATCCGGCCACGGATACAATCGCGGTACGAAAGCGAGGCGGTTATGGGTGAAATTGTGTTGATCGGCGATTCGATTCGCATGGGTTATCAAGCCACGGTGAAAGCCGAATTGGCCGATTTGCCTTATGCCATCTGGTGCCCGGAAGAAAACGGTGGCAACACAGTGAATCTGCTGACGTACTTTCATCTGTGGATCCAGCGCCGCCAGCCGGCGTTGGTGCATATCAATGCCGGCCTGCATGATCTGAAAACGATTTACTACGGAGCCCGGCAGAATTTGATTCCGGTGGAACACTATCGCCAGAATGTGCGCAAGCTGTTGCAGGCGATACAAACCACGACGCAGGCGAAAATCATCTGGGCTCTGACCACGCCGGTGCAGGATGCGGCCCATAACACCGCCCATAAGGAATGGCAGGATTTCTGCCGGTATGATGCGGACGTCCCGTTGTATAACGCAGCGGCCAGCAGTATTTGTCAGGAATTGGGTGTGGCGGTCAATGACCTATGCAGTGTGGCGCGGGAGGCAGGGCTGGCGAAAATCCAGACCGCCGATGGAGTGCATTACAATGAGACGGGCTGCGCCATTCTGGGTAAGGTTGTGGCTAAATTCATCCGCGCGACGTTGTAAACTCGATTCACCGCTTAGAAATACTTGCCCCAGAGCAATTCCAACCGCTTGATTTCGGTTGGGTTAATAGCGCTTTTATTGCTCCAAATTCCCAGTTCCATGGCGTGATGGGAGGGGAAGTCCTGTTGCCGGCTTTCCCAGACCGCGGGCAGGGCCTGGGTCAGTAATTGCTGAACGTGATTGGTCGCCTTGGAAAGATTACCGCTGATTTCTTCGATCAAGGCTTGTTTGCTGGGATTCATGGCATGGGTTTTCCAGCAATCGTAATCCGTGGCCAGCGCCACCAGGGCATAGCTGATTTCCGCCTCGCGCGCCAGTTTGGCTTCGGGCATGGCAGTCATACCGATCAAGTCCCCGCCCCAACTGCGATGCATCAGTGATTCCGCGCGGGTGGAGAAGGCCGGTCCCTCCATACACACATAGGTGCCCCCGCCGCGGATGCGGAATTCCGCCTCAGCACCGGGACTGTTTTCAATCAAGATTTTACGCAGTTCCGGGCAGAAGGGGTCGGCGAATTCCACATGGACCGCCGCGTGATCAAAGAAGGTGTTATCACGCCGGTAGGTTTTATCAATCACCTGATCGGCAATGACCAGATCCTTGGGACGAATTTCCTCACGCAGCGAACCCACCGCCCCGGACGCCACGATCCAACGGCAGTTCAGGGCCTTGAGCGCGTAAATGTTGGCGCGATAGGGAACGGTGGAGGGATTGTAAAGATGGCCCACGCCATGCCGGGCCAGAAAGGCGATGGGGATGCCACCCCAATCCGCCAGCATGATCGGGGCGGAGGGTTTGCCAAAGGGGGTATCCACTTCCACGCTCTGGCCTTTGACCTCGGCGAGTAGCCGTTGGCCCAGACCCGAACCACCAATAATACCGATCCGCGGAGTTTCCATATTTTCATTCCTTAACTAAACAAACCATACATTATGCTCGTGGTGGTGCGGCTGCAAGCGGTTATTTATCGCTTTTTTGGCGGATCTGATCCACCAGCCGGGCCAAGGGGCCGGTAATTGCGCCCAAAGGCAGAGGCCGGATAATCGGTTGATCCAAGGGGCCCAAGACTTCGATCTGCAAAAGTTGGCCACGGAGCCCCTCCAGCAAAGGGGAAAGCAGTGGAATACTGAAGCCCTGGGGGGAGGCGGTGACCATTTGCATGCTAATCTCCCGCTTGGTTAAATCCAACGTGCCCAGACCGGCCAGATTCATACCTTTACTCGCAAGCAAAACTTTCTCAAACGTAACCTTATCATCCTGCACATAATACGACACCTCACCACTGGAGAAGGCTTCGCTGACCGGTAAGCGCAGGGTGACAATTTGGAGTAATCCCATGGTCAACGGCACGTTATAGAGCGCGGCATCGTGGATGAGCATCGAACCCCGGCCGGTGCGTTGGGGCTGATCCCCCCAGCTTTCCTGGACCGCCAGCGAAGCGGTCAATCGGCCTGTGCCAAAGCGTTTGCGTTCTTCCTCAGTGGCATCGGGGGCCAGGGCAATCAAGGCCACATTCGCGTCTGTAAGGGTAAGCGAGGCTTCGTAACTGCCCCCCTTGACCAGTTTGAACAGCAGGCTTCCTTGCAATGTCCCTTCGGCAATCTGGCCCGTAATTTGTTGCAGCGAGATCGCTTGATTGTCGGAATTGGCCACAATATCCGCAGCGAGGGAATCAATCGGGCGTTTACCCATGGTCAATTGTTCCCCGGCGATTTTGCCGATGATATCAACCCCACCCCCGCCATGGACCCAGCCAATTTTTCCTTGCAGCGTAAACTGCCGGGCCGTCATTTCCAGCGGGCCGGTGGTGGTCATTTGTTGCATGGTCAGATTCGTATCCATGGCGATGGTGGCCTTGTCATCTTTCCATTGGACGGTGAAACTGGGCACCAGCAACTGCATGACGCCGGTGGGTTTGAGTGCTTGGATAAAGGCCCCCCCACCGCCCGGAATGGCGGCGATCAGGGCGGGGGGCATTTGCGGGGCGTTGGCCTGTAACTGCGCTTCCAGTAATTTTTTATCCGGGTGATAGCGTAGGTGGCCCTCCGCCTTGATCGTGTCCACAGCGAATTTCAACTTGGCCATTTCCAGCAACTTGGGGTCCCAGGTGATTTCACCGCTCAGGTCGGTGATCCGGGTTTTTCCCATGGGTAAAGTTAACGCCCCGTCCTGCACGGTCATCCGTACCCGCAGTTCGGAAATCTCTCCCCCTACGCCAGCAGGCTGAGTCTGCGCCGCACTGGCGGGTAAAGTCGTGGCTGTCAGGTCCGGCTTGGGGGCGGGGGGAATATGATGATTCCAACCGGCGGTCAGGTCCACCTGAGCGGTAGGCTGGTAATCACGCCAATAGGCCTGCCATTGATCGGGGAGAAAACCGGGCACGCGGGCGTCAAGGTTCAAGCCTTGTGCCTGCGCCTGATTCACAATATACGTTCCGGTGGGGCCAAGATTAATTTTCGCGTTGTAGGTCAGGCGGGCGTCCGGCTGGCCCTCAGGCTGGCCCACTAAATCCTGAATTCCAATTTCCTCATCAGCAACCGTGATGCGGCCAGTGACCCGAGCAATCGCCCAAGGGAGAAAATCCGGCGCCATCCGGCCCTCGGCCAACTGCATGGTCGCCGCAACTTTGGTATCACCATTGGGGGCGGCCGTCAGTTGGGCATCTACCCCCAGTCGGCCCTGCAGTTGCACCCGCTGCAGCCAGGTCCGATAACTTGCGGGCAAAGCAATCACCAGGTCCGGGGTTACGGGCAGGTCGTAACCGCGGATGCGCAGATTGGGCTTTACATTCTGCATGCCCCCGCTATAAACCACCGTACCATTGATGCGGATGCGCCCGGTTTGGTCCGGGCCGGTTTGCCCCACCAGATCATCCACCACGACCTTATCATCAGTAAAACGTAGATCCCCATAAAAATGCTGGATTGGGTAGGGCAGACGTTCATATCGTGCCGATACATCCAGCAGCCGCGCTTGCACATCAATATTGGGATTGTTAACACTGGGGTCGGTCCGATAAATGCGACAGGTCACGGCCGCTTCGCCACTGGGGGCGAATAGTTCCCAGGCATCCTGATAGCGCTGGGGCAGACACAACTTCAAGCTTTCGTCAACCCCCGCACGAGCTGCGGTAATTACCAGATCGAGTGTTTGGTTTTCCGGGGTCAGACCCGCGTGGCCGGACAATTGCATGGGATAGCCATCGGCCGAGCCCTGCACATCTTTGAAATAGGCCACGCCCTCGCGGAATTCCACCGTGCCTTTGCCCTTTTTCACCGGGAAGGGGAAGTGTGCAAAGCGCAAGCCGGCATCCTTACAGTCCAAAGTTCCAACGAACTTGGGCTCGGCCCGGGGCTCATTACGGGTGACAAAGAAATCTGCCCCAAAACGACCTTGCGGGCGCAAGCGGTCAAGCACATCCGAGGTTTCGGGAAAGGCCCGCAAGAGTTCTGGATAATCCGGACCCACCGTCGCATCATCCACCTGCAGCCGCAAACTGAACGGGCCCTGATTGAGTACATCACGCAAATCGGCGTCTAATTTGACGTCAATGCCCAGGATCCGGGCCGTCAGGCCGGTGCTGCGCAGCGACAGCGTCTTTTCAAATTGCAATTCAGCTTCGCCGCGCAATTCGGCCAATTCCAGGGTGGCGATATGCGGTTCGGGCAAGGAGGCGGGAATATCCACACCAAAACCCACGCCATCGAGCACCACCCGCAAGCCCACCGCCTCGTTGATGGGATCGTAGGTAGCCAACAACCGCCGCAAACGGCCATGCAGTTGATGGGCCTGCCACCACTGCCGGACTGGCCGGGGCATGGCATCCTGAAGGGTTTGATTGAGGACCAGATTTTCCGTCCACGCTTCCACCCGTCCGCTGGGAAGTGCCAATTTGCCGTCAATCCGCAGGCCCTGTCCTTGGGGCACATCCTGAATCAACTCAAAGGTGTACTGCGAAGCGCTGCCGGGTTCCGGGACCAGACGACCGTTAAAATTGGTGGTGGAAACCTTGCGATACACATCTTCACGCAACTCGCCCCAGACCACTTCCATATCCCGCAGCAAGACCACGGGCAGTTGCGTCAGCCCGGCGCCCATCGAGGGCGTGGTCTGGGTGCTGTTGGCCGGCATCATACCCACCAGTTCGCCACGGTGGCCTTCGGTCTGCTCGGTCAGCCGTACGGTCGGGTGGATGGCGGTAATCTGGGTGAGTTTAAGCTGGCCGGTAAGCAGGGAGAACCAATCAAAACGTAACGTCAGTTCCTGGGCGTGCAACAACTGATTCCACGGCTCTTGTCCCAGTTCCGAAAGAATTTCCACGCCACGTAATTGCAGCGTACCCGACCAAGTCAGGCTGGCTTCCTTAATCTGAACCGGATGGCCGACCAAATTGGTCAAGGCCAAACCGGCCAAGCGGCTGATACGCTCCGGCCGGGTAATAGACCAGCCTCCGACAATCACGGCCAACAAAAATGTCAGCGTCAATAAGGTGGAAAATTTACGCAACGGGCTGATAAACATCGCTACCGGCGCGCGGTGCAGCCCGCCGACGTGTCGGCTGCGCCACCAACGTGCAGGATTGCCCCGGATGTAACGACTCATACCTTCAATTCTGCCCCGGCAGGTGACCGCCGCAGCCGTTGCCATAGACCAAACAGACCGATACCGGCCAAAACCGCCAACACACTCAGCCAAGGCACCCGGTACCGTACCGAGCCCAAAAAAAGACTGTGCAGCAGGCTGTAGTATACTATCGGCAATATCATCAATGCGAACACAATTCCGCGCTGCCGACGCCATAACCCAACCGAGCCCAAGACAATAGCGGTGTACAAGCCGATGTACCAAAGCGTTAAGGGCCCTTGGAGCGGGCTATTGCGTTGGGCGGGATCATTCAGCCAGGGGCTCCAGGTACGGGCCAGTTTTATCCCGGCCAAGCGTACCTGTCGGAGCGGATCGGCCAGAATGGCCTGCCAAGCCATCTGCCGGTAACTGGCATCGCGGGTGGCTTCATCCTGCAGGGCCAAAGTCAGGGGCACGGACAAATGATCTTGCTGGGGCCCGCCATCGGCCTGCGCATAGACAGATTCGTATAGACTCACACCTTCCAACGTGGTTAGCCGGGGTGGGCTCATGGCTAACAATTGTTGATTCCGCTGCCACCAGGGCGCCAAGCCCCCCAGCATGATCACGAGCATCAGCAGCCCTGCCCCCAATGCACGCGCAGCACCATGCCGCCATAGTCCGACGGTAGCCAGCAGCAGACAGCCCCCCGCAAGATAGAAGCTCGCGGCCCGTAAATACACACCGATCATCAACAAGATGCCCAGCCAAACGGCCTGCAGGTATAGTCCACGCGCCTGGGGTGTGGTGAGTATCCGTAGCATGCACCATAACGAAGCCAATAAAACCACGGCATAGGGGATTTCAGCCAACAGGCAGGCCGTGAACGCAATCGTCAGGGGGTCCAGACATGCAATCAACCCGGCCAGCCATTCACTGCCCGGCCTTAACCGCCGGGCGAGTAACCATACCAATCCCACGGCAGCAGTGCTTAATAACGCCTGCACACATAACACCGCCTGGGGGTGCACCCCCACCACCGCATAGACGGCGGCGATAAATACGGGATAGCCCGGCATACGGGTCGCCAGCAGGCCATGCACCTGATACGGCTGCCCATGCAGTATATCCAGCGCCAAGGCGTGGTATTCCTGGGCGTCGGGCCATTGCGTCTGGGGCATAAACCCCACCGCCAGCAAGCGTAACACCAGTGCCAAAGCCAGCAAGCCCAGCAGCTTTACGCCGGGGCGTGAGCTGGTAATGGAAGATACGAGCGTTACCTTGGTTCCCGACATGGTGCTTAATCCAACAGGGGGAGTTGGGTGCTGCGGCGCGCCGGCGCAGTGGTCGCAGCCGGGGCCAATTCGATACTTGAAATGTAACGCAGGTCGGAGAGTTTCTGGCCCAATTCCCCCTGCCACTTCTTATGCAGGGCCAAATTCACGCGTTGCCCACGCACCAGACAACTGATCGGTGCCACCACGGTGCCCAAGACTACCTCACCCTGAGTCAGGGTGAGGCGATAACTGGCCTGCACGAGCGGGTACTGTTTGCCGGACAAGACTTTTTCGTTCGAGCCTTCTTTGAGCCAGCGCCAGTCATCTTCCATGGTTGATTTGGGATCAACCACTTCGATTTTGGCCACTACGTCCCAGTCCACATCATGATAAACCTTTTGATCAGCCTCCCAGACGCGCAGCGGGGTGGCCAGCGTGGTCCAGATCGGCCCGGCCAGACGAGTCTGATCGGATAGTACGATGATGCCCAGACGGGCCCGTTCAGGAGCCGATTCGGCGGGTTGGCTGGTGCTGATCGGCTGAGTTGCGGTTTGGGGTTGGCTGGTCGGGGCGGCGGTGACCGGCGCGGACTTAAGCAGGTCCTGAATACCAGTATCATCCGCCTGGCCCGCCAATGCACCTAAACCCAGCATCAGCAAGAGGATGGGGAAACGTTGCTCCATGCCAATATTATGCCGCAGACCCGCCCGTACGCATAGTTCCGGCGGATGGTTATCTGAAAAGATGGCACTTTGTGCTATTATTGGGGTATGAATAAAACCATATCCATGTACGCGGGCATGTTGGCTCTGGGTTGGGCTGCCACACTTGCCTGCGCCGTACCGTCACCGGCCCAACCCGCAGCCCCCACGGCCGAAGCCCTGCCGGTTGCCGTCAGTGCGTGGCAGGATAATCTGCGCCTGCAGTTGGATGTGGTCTCAGGCACGCGCGCCAATGAAACATCCAGCCTGCGGGTACGCTGGGAGACGCAAGACGGCAGCACGCCCCAAGCCCCGGCAGATGCCCAAATCTACTTCCTGTTGGTGCAAGGCAAACAATTATGGTTCACCGCCCCCATGGCGCTCGGCGCTGCCGCCAGCCAAACCTGGGCTTTTGATAAGATCGAAGTTAGACCCATGGTACCCGGGATTCCCACGCAACAGGGCCTGCCCATCAACACAGCGCAACGCCCATGGCCTGCCGTAGCGGGTAATTTGGACAAGGTTTTGCTGTTGGGCGAAAAAGTTAAACTCAAAGTCATTGCCGCGCGGACGCAAAATGGCAAGACCACGGTCTGGACCTCCAGCGTGTTCAATATCACCCCCACCGCGCCCGATTTTAACCAACTGAATGATGGGGAACGCATGGCGTTGCTGGTGGAACTGCGTGATGGTTTTACCCATAACGCCGTGGCCGGACAAGCGGCCAATATTCGGGCTGTTGCCTACGGCAGCGCTATTGCGCCGTCCCTCATCACGCTTTGGAACGACAAGGCGCTGACTGCGGAGGGCCAGCAATGGCTGATTGCCACGATCGCGCAATTACAGAACAAAGAAACCCTGCCCTTCCTGATTCAGCAAGTGGAAAAAGGCGATCGCCATGCCGGCATCGTGGCGTATAAGACTGGTGGTTGGCAGGCGCCGGAATTACAGGCCGCCATAGCCAAGCAGATTGGCACGGGCCGCAGCGATCTGGTCATCTGGGCCGCGCTGGGCCGGGCGGAACATCAGGTGGCCATTCCGGAAGATTGGCTGGCCCCACTCAGTACCGCCAGCGAACCCAAAGCTCGGGTCATTGCCGCCCAGCGGATACCCACCAGCAAACGCGCGGATAAAGACGCGTTGCTGCTAAAAATGTTGGATGATCAGATTGTGGATATCCGGATTGTGGCCATGCAGGCGGCCGGGCAAGCCGGGCAGTACACGCCGGAGTTGTGGGCGAAGATATCTGATTTCAGCAAGTCCAATTTACCCCCGTTAGCGAAGGCCGCCAGCGAGTATATGAAGCGTGTGGGACCCGCGACCCAACCTGCCACTCAACCAACCCCCCAACCTACCAGCCATCCGTAAGAGTAACCCATGCGCCATGTGCTGTTCCTGTGTACCGGAAATTATTACCGTTCCCGTTTTGCCGAAGAGTATTTTAACCATTGCGTCCGGCTGCGCCATTTGGATTGGCAGGCCGACTCGGCGGGCCTGGCGGTGGAGTTGGGGATTGGGGTGAACTTCGGGCCTATTGCACCATGGACGCTGGAAACTCTGGCCAAGATGGGGATTACGCCGATCCGGCCCGACGCGCTGCCGCGCGGGGTGACCGATGCAGATTTGGACCGGGCTGATCTGACCATCGCGCTAAAAGAAAACGAACACCGCCGGCTGATGGAACAACGACATCCCGCGCATGCCCAACGGATCCGTTATTGGCATGTGCATGATCTGGATCAGGCCACAGCCCGCGAAGCCCTGCCGGAGGTGGTCGCACTGGTGGATGCGCTGCTGCGGGAACTGGCCGCGGATCAGGAGTCCGCGTCATGATTGCCGGATTGATGCTGGGACTGGGGGCCGCGTTTTGTCAGGCGTGCAGCTATCTGGCCATGCAGCACTATCGCCACGAGCGGCCCGACGACAACCGCACGTTGCTGGTGGTGGGGCATGTGTGGATGGGGATTTTTTCGCTCGTCCTGTGGCTGATCTTATGGCCCAGTCCGCTGCCGACCATCGGCGTGTGGTTGGAGCCGACCTTTTCCACCGCGATTTGGTATGTACTCGGGCAGACGAGTTTGCTGTATGCGCTGCGCAAGATTGAACCTTCACGAATCTCACCGCTGCTGGCCCTGAAACTGATCATTCTGGCCATCATGACCATGGTGCTGACCGAACAATTCCTAAGTTCCGGCCAATGGGTGGCGGTGGGCATGTGTGTGCTGGGTGGAATCGCGTTAAATTATTCGGGCAAACCCATTCCCATGCGGGCGGTCATCGCCACGCTGCTGGCGTGTATGTGTTATTCGTTTTCTGATTGGAATATCCAGCGGGCCATTAAGGCTTTGGCCCCGCTGGGCGCCATGGCCGCGGTAACCAGTACCCTGTTGTGTTATGGTCTGTGTGGCATATTGACGGCGCTGGTCCTGCCCTGGTGGGGTTCGCGGCAACGCTATGTCTGGCAGGCTGCGGCCCCGTTTGCGGTGGCCTGGTTTACCGCGATGATCTGTCTGGCGGCCACCTTCGCCAGTGTAGGCGTATTGATGGGCAACATCCTGCAATCCACTCGTGGGTTGATGTCGGTGATGCTGGGGTGGATGCTGGTGAAGATCGGCTGGGAACATCTGGAACGCCGGGCCACCCGCGGGGAGTTTGTCCGGCGGTTGGGCGCGGCTACATTGATGATGGCTGCGGTGATTTTGTATGCGTGGGAACGCCAGCGCTTGGCGCCGGTCCCACCGGTATCCGCGACCACCCAAACGGCGCCCCGTTAGTCACGAACCCCGCGCAATGCCAATGGCAGGACCAACAGCGTGGGCGTCAGGATCGCCGCCACCACCAGCCACGTGTATTGGCTGTACCACGCCGAAAAATCACACACCACGGGCGTAACGTTCAAGAGTGACAGCACAAAACCGCCGATGACCACCGAGGTCAGGCCAAAGCGTTTCATGACGACCAATGCCGTCACGCCCAGCGCCAGCCCATACAGCCAAAGCGGCCATTCCGCCAGGGACCAAGGTGAGTATAACAACACCACCAACCCCACGAATACGCTTTGGGCCACCCACCGCCGGGGGATCAATTTGCGGAAGATCACCATAATTAGCAATATCACAAAGCCCGAATAAATACTATTAATCAGCGCGGCGGGGAGCAGTTGCAGCCCCAGCCGGGAACTGATGGCTGCGGCAAAACTGTCCGCCTGACTGGTCACCGGAATGCCGGTCAGACATTTCACCAGCCACTGTCCCAGACCATAGATCAGTGCGGTAACCAAGCCCGCCGAAATTCCCACAAGCACTCCCCCGGCCACCATGGGATGACTGGGATTGCCGTTGAGCAGATTATTCCAGGAAATCATCGCCTGCGGCCAATTCCGGCGGATAAATGGTTCCAAGGCCAGATAATAGACCAGCACCAAGGTCGCAATCAGAAGCGAGAGGGACGCGCCATTGATCACGCGCAGGAACTGCGGGATGGCTTCGGCGGTGTGGTGGGCTTCAACGGCCCATACGATCAAATGGAGTACAAAACAAAAACCCGCCAGCTTCAGGGCATTGGTCAGATCCACCGTGCGCTGCATTACATTACGCCAGGTCAGCCCCACACCCACACTGACCACCGATACAAAGAGCAGGAGTCGGAACCAGATATTATTCTTGGCCGTGTGGGGGAATTCGTCTTCTTCCCAGACTTGATTGGTTTTTTGCCAGGGTTCCAACACGGTAAACCACACCGGCACCCCGCCGACGGTGGCGCTGACCACTTCGACCCGTTCGCCGGTACTGCGCAGGACGCTGTTCCAGGCTTGGATTTGATCGGCATAAAGCGGAGGCCGGCGGTCGGTGGACTTAGGCACGCTGTGCACCAAATCCAAATCTGCCGCATCAAACAAGGCCGCGAGATATTTATAATCCGGCGCTGTGGTGGGCACCGGCAACACCTGACTGGCCGGGGCGGCGATATATTTTTGCAAACGGCCGGTAGGCGTCAACACCACCGTGGCCATGCCCGGCTGCAGCAGCGCGGGATCATTGGGGGTGACTCGCCCGCCCAAGCCGCGGGGACTCAGGGGCTGCGTCGCCTGCCGATACCAGAAGCGCATCAGTCCGGGTTGATTATTTTGGGTCTCCCGCTGGGCCTGGGGGCCCAGGCTCTGGGCATATTCCGCCCCGCGCCAGGACCAATAAAATCGGTAGGCTTCGTCGTAATTCGTTTCGTTGCAGCCCGCTGCCAGCAGCATCTGACGGGCACGATCCGCGAGGACTTCAGCCGACAGGGGAATCTGTTCGGGGGCGACGAGTTGCGCCGCACCTTTGACCCACACCAACGCCGCCAGACTGACTAAAATCAATATCAGACTAGCCCACACACTCCGCCGGGACAAGCCGGTATGATGGCCTGCGGCCGCGACCAGTTCGGGCGTGGGTAACTGCCCGGCACTGATGGCCATCTGCAGGGCATCACCGCCGGAAAGTGCCGCCAGCACCACTTTGGCCGACGCAGGCCGACGGGCGGGGTCTTTTTCCAGACATTGCATGATGATGCCGTCTACGATCGGGTCCAGTGGTTCGGGCATAACCTCGCCAATGGGGACCGGGGGATGACTTTCATGCAGTTTGGCAAAGCCGTCGCGGGTATCGCTTTGGAAGGTGGCTTTGCCGGAGAGTAATTCGTACAACACCAAACCCAGCGCGTACAAATCGCTGCGTATGGTGACATCCTTGCCGCGGGTTTGTTCCGGCGCCATATACGCGGGGGTGCCCGCTTTGGCCGCGCGGCCGGAAACACGTTCGCCCAAAGCAGCAAGTCCAAAATCGGCCAGATGGGCCTGACCACTGTGATCCACCAGAATGTTGGCCGGCTTCAAATCACGGTGCAACATGCCCTGCTCATGCACGCTGGCCAGACCGGCAGTAATCTGCCGGGCCAGCAACATGGCGCGATCCATGGGGAACCGTCCCACTTTTTTCAGCAGACTCGCCAGATTGTCTCCGTCCACATATTCCATACTGATGAAGGACTGCCCCAGATGCTCGCCGAGGTCAA
>JBAXGE010000025.1:0-19470 GCA_037139555.1 Phycisphaerae bacterium | reverse complement strand
GCGACCTGCGTAAGAACTGGGATTTGATTCTGCTGGGGTATTGCTTCGTGGCCAGTGTGACCCCGATGTGGATTCTGCTCCAGCCGCGCGGGGTGATCGGGGCGATTTTCCTGTATGCGGCTCTGGTCTTCGGGATCGTCGGCACGCTGATCGGTGGTTTGGGCGGGTCCAGTAGCCTGACCATTCAATGGCCGGCGTTCAAAGACTTCGTCTTTACCGCCAAGGATGGCAGCATGCTGCCGCTGTTCCCGTTCCTGTTTATTACCATCGCCTGCGGCGCCTGCTCGGGCTTCCATAGTATCGTGGCCTCGGGGACGACGTGTAAACAGATTCGTAATGAGCGCGACATCAAGCCCGTGGCGTATGGGGCGATGTTGCTGGAATCCATGGTGGCGGTGCTGGCATTGGCGTGTGTGATGGTCCTGGCACCCAACAGCAAGATCGGCGACCCCGATGCGGTCTATGCCCGGGGGCTGGGGAATTTCATGAACTTGTGCGGGGTCCCGCTGGTCTTTGCCATCGGGTTCGGTTTGCTGGCGTTTTCCAGTTTTGTGTTCGATACCATGGATGTATGCACCCGGCTGGGACGTTATGTGCTGCAGGAATTGTTGGGCGTTGACGGTTTCTGGGGTGCCACGGTAGCCACCGGAGTGACGTTGATTGTCCCTGCGGTGTATCTATGGTTAAGCCCGCCGGGGAGCTTTATGCAGTTCTGGACGCTGTTTGGCACGTCGAACCAATTACTGGCGGCGTTGACGCTGGTGGGGATCAGTGTCTGGTTATGGCGCACAGGTCGGCCGGTATGGTATGCCCTGCTGCCAGCGCTATTTATGCTGGTAACAACCATTACCGCACTGGTGATGAATGGGCTGCAATTCTGGCAAAAGATCAGCGCTGCCACCAGCCAAAATCCGATCACCTCAACCCCGTGGATCAATATGGTGCTGGTATGTTTGCTGCTGCTGCTGGCGCTGTTTGTAACGCTGGAGGCCGTACGGGTGTGGCATAAGTCGCGGCGGGAACCGGTGGGAACCGGCGGCGCAAACTGAGTCCGAGAATTGCACACGCCGGGGCGCAGACTTACAATGGCGGACAAGTGGCAAGTTCTTAGCTCAGGGTGAATTATGATGATTACAGGCGCGGTGATCAGTGGCGCGGCGGCGATTTTCCGATTGGAGACCTACCTGATATTGATGTGCCTGTGGGGCGCCCAAGGGCGGGACCTGCTGGATGCGGTCAGCACGGAAGATTACTGGAAAGCCAAGAGCGTGCAGGTAACTCCCGAGCAATTGCTGCGCGATGCCGAAGAAGTGGTCGTCACCGCCGATACGCTACCGAATGATGTGGACGCATTGGTCAAGCAACTGGGGGATGACCAGTACACCGTGCGCCAAGCGGCACGGGACAAGCTGGCTACCTATGGCAGCAAGGCCAAACCCGCATTGGAAAAAGCCGTGACGAGCAAAGACCCCGAAGTGGTGGCCAGCGCCAAAGATTTGCTCGAACAGATGAGCCAGCGCGGCGCTGTGGGACGGGAAAAGCAGATCCGCCAGTTGATGGCCATCCGCACCCTGGGTGAAACGAAAGAAAAGATCGCGGTGGCGCTCTTAACCAAACTGGGCAAGTCCCCGACGCCCTTTGTGGCGGAATATGCGCAGCGGGCGTTGGCGCTGATACAAGAGCAACCCGCACCGGTGGTGAAACCCGCCACCTGGACGGAACTGGATCAGGATTTGACACTACTGCCGGACAATGTGGGCATCTTTGGTGCGACCCAAAGTGGCTTTGCACCGGCCCGCACCTTGGCCGAAATCGGCTTGGATATAGCGGCCACGCGCAATCGCGCGGCCGCTTCGGTGCAACGTCTGGGCGCAACCTACCAGCGCGCCATGCAGGCGAACATCCTCAGCTATGTCGAACAGATCGGCAATATGCGGGTGACCGGGATGAGTCTGGGCGTTTCCGAGGACTTTACCAATCCGAACGATGCCGGTTGGGCGGTATTCATCTGGCACGGCACGTTTGATCAAACCGCCTTGCTGGGCCAAATCCGCGACGAAAATACCCGCAGCCGAGGTGATACCGCAACCCCGAATGAACCCCAAAAAACCGATGATATTGCGGTGCTGGCCCAGGATGCAATCGTCGCCATTCCGGATCCGCATCATTTTATCCTTTTGGCCTCTCGGGATGAGGAAAATGGCCGCAAGCAGGTGGAGCAAATCAAAACCAAGATTAAGACCCATAAAGCCGTCCCGCCGGTGGCGAACGTAGGCCCATGGGCACAACTGCGCAAGCAGGTTCCCGCCGATGCCACCGCCTACCTGGCGGTATGGAAGACCAGCGCAACACTCCAACAAGAGTTGCCCATGGTCAACGGACTCAAGGAGGGTGTCGCGTGGATTACGAAAGGGACCGAGGGCAAGTTGGTGGCCACCTTGCAGGCGACCTGGAGCGATGCGGAAAACCTAACTGCGGCCAACACGGCCAGTGAAAAGCTCAAAACCGATGCCACTACGGGCTTAAAAAAAGACATCGAATCTGTCCCCGTACGTAAGGATGGGCTGTCCGGCGCCGCATTGCTTTGGGTGGAATCCCTGCAAATCAAAACTCAGGACAAACAGATAACCGCCACGATGGAAGCCACCCCCCGGCTGCTGGAAACGTTTATCGCGCTGCTGATGCAGGAGGCTCGCTTGAACCGCAATTCCGGCACGGGGGCGGGACGGCCCGTTCCCATTGGTGGAGGCGCTGTGATCGAAATCGCCCCGGCCGTGGTACCAGCACCCAATTAAACCGCCCTGCCCCACATGATGGAGTAGACATGCCTGCGGAATCACTCGCCCCGGCCATGTACGCGTATGTCGCGGCCGAATGTACTGCGGCGCTGATGCGATATTTCCCTGATTTGATCCTGCCCCGCACGTTTGCGGGTTGGCGGATCAATGATAATTTCGCCGTGGATTTTGTCTACACGCTGAAGTATCTGCATCAGGCCGGGCAGACCCACCTGAACCAGCGCCCGATTACCGACATCATTCACACCATTCTAACGCAGATTGACGGGGAGAAAACCGAGACGTTCTATTCTTATCGCATCGCGGAAACACTGCTGGCACTGGGTGGATTAACTCAGCAGAACCCGGTATGGGCACAACTGAACGCACCCCAAAGGGACAACCTGCTGAATGCGCTCGATTCGACCCACATTCTGAACCAGTGGGGCAAACCGTTGGGGGGCCGGCCCAATAATTACTGGGGCGTACTGGCCCGCTGCGAATATGCCCGCAAGCAACTGGGCGTATTGACCGACGATACCATTCTGCGCCAAGCCCTGGGGCAGATGCAGACGCTGCTGAGTACCAATCCGCACGGCTTTTTTGACGACTCACGCCAACTCACCGGGCGCTACGATATTTACAGTGCCGACGTGCTGCTGTTCATGCGCCCACTGTGGAGCGAATTGGAACCGCAACGGCTGCGCACGATTCTGCAGGCCCACACGCGGTTGCTGGAAAGTCTGGCATTGGCCGATGGCACCTTCGTGGCCTGGGGACGCAGTATCGGATTGTTGTCGGTATGCATGACGATGGAACTGGGGGCCGCGGCCCTGCAGGCCGGTGTGGCCCAGAACCCCCAGCGGGTATATCACTTGGTTGAGAATGCCTTTCAGCACGCCCAACGCTGGTTTGCGGACCATCTGACCAACGCCCACCGCGGGCGGATGACCGATGGTTACCGCGGACCGCACCGTTTGCTGCAGATGACCTTCGATTGTCTGGGCAAGATTGCCTGTACCGCAAAGTGGCTGGAAGATATCACCCCGCCGGCCGGACCAGCGTTGACCGCCGAAGCGCTCTTTCCGCCCCGCGATGAATTCATCCCACTGGGCCAAAGTGCAGGCCGCACCGCGGCCGTGTGGATGTACCGTAATAATGCCCTGCAATGGCAACTACCGCTGGTGGACGCCAACAGCGCCGACTATGGCCCGTGGCTGCACGCGCCGGGGCTGTTTGAAAATCCGGTGGACAGCGCCATGGTATGCGGGGTGCCGCGAATCTGGGCTGGCGAAACAGGCGATTCCGTACTGGGCACCGGCGCACCGGCCTGGGAATCCACCTACGCCGGTGGCGGCTTGCCCACCAGTATCGAAAAAGTCCCCGATGGCCTCATCGTCACCTACACCGACTTTCCCCGCAACTGTGGTAAAGACGGGCCGGAAACACTCCCCGGCACCCGGCGGGTAGAGTATCGCGTCTCAGGGGACACCCTGACCATCACCGATACCTTCACGCTGGGCACGACCGCCCCCACCATCACAGCGCTGGGTTATATGATTCCGGAAACTGCCCAGCGTCCTCTGGTGGTCCAAATTTCGGCGGATGTGCCCTATACCACCAGCACCGTATCAGTGGCGGGGCTGGCCGCGTGGCGCTCGGCCACGGGCGAAATTTCCCGGGTGCATCAATTGGAACTCAACGCCCCGCAGGCGGGCCAGCCGATCACCATCACCACCACCATCACGCCCGCACTCAAAGTGGCGCATGGCCCGGTCAGTCATGACTACAACCGGGGTTTATACGACTATATCCCCGCCGGGCGAGTGCAGGAAATTGGCTTCGAAAACGGGACCTGCGCCCCTCGTGACATGGGCAGTCTGCGTCTGTTTGGAGATGCGGAAATTATTCACCTGGGCTGGCCCGAGCACTTATTCTCACCCCATGGCATGAGCGACGCTGATTTTGATAAATGCTGGGGCGAGTTTATTGAACACCTGCGCCAGAGTGGCAAGAAGATTGTCTGGACCATGCACAACCGCCGGCCCCACACCTGGCCGCGCGAGCGCGGCGTGGCGTTGTACCAGCGACTGGCCCCGGTGGTGGATGCGTGTCTGCATCATTCCCTGTGGGGCCGTGACTTGATGCTGCGGGAATATCCGTTCCGGGCGGATTGCCAGCATCATATCCTGCCGCACCTGCATTTTGGCCCCATGATGACCAATGGCTTGGACCGCGCGGCGTTGGAACAGAAATTCCATCTGCCCCCGTGCCAACTGCGCATCGGGTTGCTCGGGCGTTACCAACCAGAAAAACAGATCGAATTGATTCTGGAAGCGTTTAATGCCACCGGACGCACGGATCTGCAATTGGTCACCACGGCCTACCGCGATCAGACCGCCCTACCCACAGCAACCAATATCATCAAGCTGCCGCGCAACTCCTGGATGCTGCGTTCGGACATCGCGGAACATACCGGCGTATGCGATTTGCTGATTGCCGCCCATACCGGCGATACCTATCTGACCAGCGGACTCGTAGGCGATGCCGTCGCGCTGGGCCTGACCATGCTGGTGCCGGAATGGGAATACTTCCGCGAAATCATGGGCCCGGCAGCGCTCTACCACGATAACACGCTGGCGGGCTTGACCCGGGCGCTGGGCGAACTGACACCGCAGCAGGTGCGCTCGGCCCAAGTCCACAGCCGGGCGCTACAGGAAACCTACGCCCCCCAACGCCTGGCCAAGCAATTGCTCGTCATCTTCCAAAATTTACGTTTGCACTAAACCGCCTGCTGACACGAATTTTTTCCGAACCCGGCAATAGAATCCGCCCTCCGTGCGTTTAACTGACCAATCCGATCGGAAAACGCAGACGCCGATTCGGTCCGTTCTGTGGCTAGAAGGCAGGGAGAATCGAGTATCCGGTACCGGGCAGCGAAAGTCGGTACCGGCGCCAAACTAAGGAGCTTGTCCATGCGGCAAATGAGCTTATTGTGCGCTTGCGTTTTGGGCTGGGGTCTATACGGTTCCCCGTCTATTCAGGCGGCTGATGCCCCGGCTACACAACCTGTCACTCCGTCGGCGGACGCCTGGCACCTCGGTTGGCCAATGATGACCGGTCCTACCGGCAACCTGCTGCCGTTGCGGACCGACACCCCGCTGGTGGATGATTTATCCCACGCACGTCTGCTCTGGGTCAGCGCAACGCGGAATTTCGGCTCTGCGAAAACTGGTTCACAAACCTGGGCCAATAGCCAACGGGTGGAGTCGTTTCTGGGCCCGGACGCCAAAGATTTCAAGGGTAACTGGGCGGGAGTCGTGGTGGCCGACGGCCGGGTTTTCGCCTCCTCCTGGGTGCCCTCGGGCAAAGTTTTTACCGCCCCCTACAAAACCAACCGGCCCTACGAAAAAGGGGACACCCCCAAAGTACCCACCCGTTTTCGGGTTGAGGCCGACGATATCGTCATCTGTCTGGATGCCAACAACGGCAAGTTACTCTGGCAGGCCACCGAACCGGGTGGCTTGATCCGGGCTGGGGGCAAACGCGGCGGGTTCCAAGTAGCGATGGCGCTGGCAGAAGGACGGGCCTTTGCGCTGGGCTCCACAGGTCGGTTATTTGCGTATGAAACCGCCACCGGGAAAAAACTGTGGCAGAGCGATATTGGTCCTGCCTTTCAGGCCGCAGTTAAAGAGCGTGAAGAGGCCTTAGCCACTGCCGCCGGGGGCACCGTGGTGATCCCCGATGCTCCGGGCTGGTTTACCTCGCTGGTCGTGGCCGATGGGGTGCTGGTCAGCAGCAATTTCCGCGGTACATCCGATGTGGGCTTAAGCGGTTACGAAACCGCCACCGGCAAACGGCTGTGGGAAGTCCCTGCCATCATCAGCAAATACGCCACCCCCAGTCTATGGCGGCACGGCGACAAAACCTGGTTGCTGACCGCCACTGACGCGGGCAGTCTGCAACTGATTGACCCCCTGACCGGCAAGAACGCGTGGAAGGTCACCGGCTTGGGCAAGAATTGGAACACGTTATGCCCCAGCGCCAACACAGTCATGGTCAATGTTAAACCGAATGTGGACAAACGCACCCCGGGGTTCTGGGGTGCCTATCGGATCACCCCCACCGGGGCGGAACCTGCATGGAAAATGCCGGACGAACCACGCAATGAGATTTCCACCTGGATGGACGACGGCGCCCAGCAGCAGGCCTTCATCAAGGATGGCCGGGTATTCCTGCATACCGGCACCAAAGATGTCCGGGGCCGGATTCTGTTATTGTCCGAGCGCGATGGCACCATTCTGGCCGAAGCGCCCAATGGAGGGTCGGAATTAAATAGCGTCAAGGGACTGATTCTCTGGCTGGGAGACCGTGCCTTCGTACGTGCCAATCATTCCCACGGCGCTTCGCACGGCGGACGCCACCCGCTGGTGGCCTGGCAAACGGAACCGGGGCATTTACGTCCCCTACAGGATGAGAAGCGTCCCGGCGGGCTTGATCTGGTGAACTTCGATACCGCCTACGAGGTCCTGATGCAGATTCCTTTGGTGGATGGGCGAATCTTTGAACGCACCGACGATGGCCAGTTAGCCTGTTACGATCTACGGCAGGCCAAGGGGGCGCAGGTCTGGCCGATCGGATTGGAAGGAGGCTATGTAGGACTAACCGGGCCTCTGCAAGTGCGGATCGTGGCCACGCCCGAGCAGGTCGTCAGCGCCAAAGCTTGGATCGCCGATGACCAAGAGGCAGGAATAATCTATGGCAAAGTGCGCCAGCGCCCCACTTGGGAAAATGCCGAAGCGGTAACTTTGCACATCGCCGGCAATCGGATAACCGGTACGTTGGGGGTGAATTTTGGTACCCACAAATGGCCGGTGGAACTGGACCTGAGCAAACAGGACACGATCATCACCGGTACCTGGAAGCGTCATATCCCGGCACTGCCGGAAATCAAAAACTCCCAAGGCACCCTCATCGGACAAGTCAACGACGTGCGCGGCCTGCCGACCCCGTGGTTAGCCGACCAACCGTGGACCCCACTGGGTAAAAATCCCCCCGGCACCCGTACGGTGGTACTCAGTCTGGACGGTGCCATCCCGCTGCGCGGCGAGCCCCGGGGCTTGACCCTGAGTTTCGATCATGATGGCAAGTCCTTCACCCGCGCCGGAGGTTACGCGTTCAATTTCAGCCAGGCTTGGCACGAAGTGGACGCCAGCGGTTTAACGCTTAAAGACAATCACATTACCGGCAGCGTCCGGGTGGTGTTAAATACCGACACCTACCTTGGTGCCCCCGATGTGGAGCAGAGCCGGCGTTTTGACGGTGCGGCTGGTGCGGTGACCCTGGACGTGAAAATCAACACCGACAATAGCCTGACGGGAACCTATCAAGTCAAATGGGGCGAAGCACTGGACCTGTCGGGCAAGATTGTTCCCGCCAGCCAGCCGTAAGCGATACGAGACTTGCCTAACCAACAATATTTCGTCCACAGCACACAGTTCAGGGCAGACTGAGTTGATCAATGTAGGTATCTTCAAAATTGGGATCGTGATTCAGCTCGACGATCCGCATTTGCTCCCCTACGTGCTTCATCTCGGTCAGCAACGACTGATCCAGCAACGCCAGGTACGCCCCGGCCAGCGCGGTATTACCTACCGGTTGGATTTGGGCTACGGTAAAGCCAGGCAGCAAGCCACAGGCCAGCGCATGGGCGACATTCATCTTGGTGCCAAACCCACCGGCGAGATAAAGGGTTTTAATCTCGGCAGGGGTAATGCCCGCCTGATTCAGCAACGTCAAGATGCCCGCCGCGATGGCGGCTTTGGCCTGTAACAGACTGGCGATATCACGCTGCGAAATCACCACCGGATGGGCATCGGTGACGGGGCCCAGATTGAACGCTTTATCCAGACCCTTTTCCCAGGGGATCACATGCCCGGCGGCGTTAAACTTGTCATGGAAACGGCCCTGTGCCCCCAGCAGACCCACCGCGCGCCCCTGCGCGAGAAAGTCCACATAAGCCGAACCGCATAGTCCCACCGCCACGGTGTGTGCCGGGCCAATCACCTGGGTAGAGACCGAAAAACTGTCCCCCTCCCCGGCCAGACTGATATCAGAAATCGCCCCGGTACCCGCCCGCATGCCGCAATACAAGCCCGCGCCCTCGAAGGCGGGACCGGCCGCCGTGGCACAACCCCAGAATTGCCCCTGATGTTTCAGCACCATCTCACCATTGGTACCCACATCCACCAGCAGGCTGGGGCCTTCGTCATAGTACATCCCACTGGCAACCACCCCGGCGGTCAGGTCCGCCCCGACATAGGCGGACGCCGAGGGGAGCAAATGCACCTGCACGGTGGTCGGGAGTAAGAGCGCGGGGAATAATTCCTGCGCTGGAAGCACCCGATGGGCCAGAAACACCGGTGTAAACGGGGCCATCCCCATCGGACCGGGATTCACCCCCGCCAACAGATGCAGCATGGTGGTATTGCCCGCGATGGTAAAACAACGAACCTGGTTCAGGCTGGCGTCGAGCTGGGCCAGGGCGCTGCGTAACAGCGGATAGAGCGTGGCTTCGATAATGGCCTGCTGGAGCCGCACGAGCATCGTGGGATCGGTCAGACACAGATTGATGCGGGTCACCACATCGTCGCCGAGTTTCATCTGTTCGTTGAACTGCGCGGCCTGGGTCAACACCCGACCGGTGCGCAAATCCACCAGCAGGATGGCCACCGTGGTGGTGCCGATATCCACCGCCACACCCAGCGGCGTAGTTTCCTCCCGCGTGGGCACATACAGTGGATCATGGCCGCAGGGAATATTAACCCGCCACTCGGTGACGATTTGGGGCCGATAGCGCAAACTGGAACGCGTGGGGATACGAATATGGGTGGTGGCGGCGCTGGGCAAATCGCAGAGTTTGACCAGACAGGCCTTTATCGCACTGCTGGTGTGGGGACCGCTGAGGATTTCCACCGTACAGGCATCACACAGACCGCGGCCACCACAGCGGGTATTGAGTGGAATCCCGTGGTCGTGCAGCACCGTGCTAAGTACCTGATGATCATCGGCGGCGGTCAGCGTAATCGCGCGCGTCGGGGTATCGTGTTGTTCAACCTGCAATATGTGGCTGCGGATCGGGAGCGTCATGGCGCCACACTCCCACCGGTGGGCAGACCCACCGCCGTAATGACGCGCTCGTCGGCGGTGAGCGCAGCGGATTGGCCGGGGGCCAACACCAAAAATGCTGCCGGCGACCAGCGACCATCCAGCAGTGCAATCAGCAACTCCGGGGAACCCTGTTGCCGGTCGAACGTCCATTTGAGCCACGAGGCGCAGGCCTGCGTATATTGAATGTCCTCATGCACGCGTTGGGCATCCGTCAGGCCCACATCCACGTAGGTCGCCAGCGTGTATTGCGTGAACCAAGCCTGCTCATTCTCCATGAGAAACTCGGCATCTTCGGGTCCGAACTTGGCGGTGTATTCGGCTTTGAGTTTGTCATAACGCTCCGGACCGGGGGGCGTGTGGCAGCGATTCCAGCCGGGCGAATACCAGTAGCAACCTGGATGCGCACGGACATAGTCGCGATAACGTTCTTTGCTGCCCAGCAGCAAGGTGATACAGTCATGGGCCCGGGGCAATACCAGTTTGGCCCTGCGGGTGGTGACACCTTCGGTGCCACGCGAACACAGGCCATACCCCAGCACAATCGCCTCGATCCCCAGCGGCAGGGCTTCGATTCTGGTAATCGCCTCCTGCAGAGTGCTGCGGAGCAGTGCCGGGGTATTGTGCAGGCCCTGAGCCAAAGTTTCGACATGCACCACATGCGGTCGAGACCGGGTTAAGGCGGTAAATTCATCCCCCAATACATCACAGAGAATGAGGGCGACGCGCGGATGTGAGGTATCAGCCATACGCCTGATTATAGCAATTAACTGCCATTTCAATGGAATTCCCGGATAAAAAGTTGCGTTCCTGTGGACAACCCCGCCCGTGGAGGGTTATATTGCCCGAATAGCGACCTATTGGTCTGCTATATGTTTCGGTCAGGACACACTTATTTTAGGAGAATTTTTTATGTCCGATCATAGCGCCCTCACACAAGCCATCAATGCCGGCAATCGCAACGAAGCCAAACGTCTGGTCACCGAAGCCGTGGCCGCGGGTGTGTCGCCCCGGACCATACTCGATGCGCTGGTACTGGGTATGGATCAGGTCGGCGCGAAATTCCAACGCAATGAAATTTTCGTGCCGGAAATGCTGATTGCCGCCCGGGCGATGAAAGAGGCCATGCTGATTCTGGAGCCGATTCTGGTCAAGGCCGGCATCACGCCGGAATTCACCGCCGTCATCGGCACCGTGCAGGGCGACCTGCATGACATCGGCAAAAATCTGGTCGCCATGATGTGGAAGGGCGCCAATTTCCGGGTGGTGGATCTGGGTACCAATGTGGCGCCGGACAAATTTGTCGCCGCCGTCAAAGAACATCAGGCTCATGTCGTCGGCTTGTCGGCCCTCTTGACCACCACCATGCCCGCCATGAAAGAAGCGGTCGCCGCGATCCGCGGGGCCGGACTTAATCAGGTGAAGGTTGTGGTCGGCGGCGCCCCGATTACTGCAGAGTTCGCCCGGGATATCGGAGCCGATGGCTTCTCGCCTGATGCCGCCAGCGCGGTGGATCTGGTGCGTAAGCTTGTGGCGGCCTGATCCCGCCATACAATTGTAGGCCAATTCCGGGGTTTGTGACGAGGGACCTCGTTACCGGAAGTGGTGATACTGAATCATGTTTGTTGTCATTTAGCTGAATGCCAAGGAGATGCTATGCCCCATTTCAATTCCCTCGCCATTACCGATCCCGCGCAGTTGCACTTCGGTGTAGCCCCCAAACCCCTGACCACCCGCAAGGGTATGGTCATCGGCGGTGGTCAGGTCTATCCCGAAATCAACTTCACCCTCCCCGCCATTGATATCAACGCGCATACCATGCCGGAAATTATCCAGCAGTACCGCGAAATTATCGCCGGGGTGGCCAACCGGGCGGCCGAATTGGAAGCGCCGGGGTTGGTGGTGGAATTTGAAACCTTGCCGCCCATGACCCAGGTGCCCCAGTGGGGCATTGATATCACCAAAGTCCTGATCGAAGGTCTGGAATATGCCCACGCCAAGAAGGGGCTGAAATCCACCCTGCGCATCACCCCCAACGATACCCGCGAATTTGAACGCCCCCCCCACATGCAGTCCGGCGAACTGTGGGAAAACATGCTGGTCTCCTTTGAAGGTTGCGCTGCGGCCGGGGCAGAGTTGCTGTCCATCGAATCGGTCGGGGGCAAGGAAGTCAGCGACGAGGCCCTGACCATGGGCGATATGCCCGCGGTGATCTTCGCACTGTGCGTGATGGGGGTGCGCGATATGCGTTTCCTCTGGACGCAGTTGGATAAAATCGCCCGTAAACACAATGTCATCAGTGCCGGCGACACCGCCTGTGGCTTCGGCAATACCGCCATGGTGCTGGCCGAGCAGAAACTGATTTCCCGCTGCTTTGCGGCGGTGGTGCGGGCCATTACCGCAGTACGTTCGCTGGTGGCCTATGAATGTGGCGCGGTGGGGCCGGGCAAGGATTGCGGCTACGAGAACATTTATCTGAAGGCCATCACGGGGTTCCCCATGGCCATGGAAGGCAAGACCGCCGCGTGTGCGCACTTGTCGCCGGTGGGCAATGTGGCCGCCGCCGCGTGTGATACCTGGTCCAATGAGTCGGTGCAAAATATCAAACTGCTGGGAGCTATGGCCCCGGTGTGTTCGATCGAGCAACTGGTATATGACTGCCGGTTGTTCAACCGCGCTTTGGCGGATGGCGGGGCGCTGCAACTGCAAAAATGGCTGATTGATTCCGATGCCGCGCTGGATCCGCAGGCCTTCATTCTTACCCCGGTAGCGGCGCTGCGGGTGGCAGCCGCGATTGTGGCCGCACCCAACGCCTATGCCGCTGGCTGTGCGGCGGGCCTGACCGCCGTGGCCGTACTTAAAGAAGCCTATGCTACGGGCCAATTAAAACTTCCTCCCCGCGAAGTGGCCATGCTGGACATTATTCAGGACAGCATTGCGGAACTGCCCGCCACCGAATCTGCGTTTATTGATCTGATGATGGGGCAGATAGACCAAAGTAAATTTGTAGCCAGAGATTACGGGCTCTAAAACCGCAAATGATAGCTCCGGTTGTGGATTCGACCACACGGCATTACCATGAGGCCACTCAACTGTAGGATTTGTCATGTCCATCAATCTCAGCAGCCAGGAACGCGTCAACCGGATGTTTGCCCGGCAGGATCATGACCGCGTACCGCGCCACGAATCGTTCTGGTCGGAAACGATTGCCCGCTGGAAATTGGAAGGTCTCAACGGCGGTCAGGAGGAAGTGCTCCGCCTGCTGGAATCGGACTTTGCGAGTTTGACCTGGCTTTGGCCGGCCCCCTTTCCGGGCACCCAACACGTCGTGGAAGAAACCGCCGATACCAAAGTTGTACGTGATGAACATGGCCAACTCGTACGCTATTGGCGTTTCAAATCGGGCACCCCCGAGCATCTGGGTTTTGACTGTGACAGTCGGGAAAAGTGGGAGACGGTTTACAAACCCGCCTTTATCAAAAATGCCCTGCAAATCAAGGTGCCCGAGATTGTGTGCAATTACCAGCGCGCCCGTGCGGCGGGCCAATGGACGCATCTGACCGGGGTGGAAAGTTTTGAAGAAACCCGCAAACTGATGGGCGACGAAAACACCATGATCGCCATGGCCGAGGACCCGGACTGGGTCCAGGATGTGTCCCGCACCTTTACCGATATCATGCTGCAAAATTTGGACGCCGTCATGGCTGCGGGCATTCAACCCGATGGGCTGTGGATTTATGGTGACATGGCGTTCAAGACGGCCACGTTCTGCTCACCCAAAATGTACCAGGAACAAATCTGGCCGGACCACAAGCGGCTGGCCGACTGGGCCCATGCCCACCGCATGAAGCTTATTTATCACACCGATGGCAATGTCAACGGCGTGATGGACCTGTATCTGGCGGCGGGGTTTGATTGTTTTCAGCCCATCGAATGCAAAGCCGGTATGGACATCCGCACACTGTGTCCCAAGTATGGTGACAAAATGGCCTTTTTTGGCAACATTGATGTGATGATCATGAAGGATAATGATATGGCGGCCATTGAGGCGGAAATTATCCGCAAATTTGCCGCGGGCAAGCAGACCAAAGGATACATCTACCACAGCGATCACAGCGTCCCCCCGCAGGTTAGCTGGAAAACGTATCAAGGGGTGATCGAATTGGTCAATAAACATGGGAACTATTGAGTGATGCCATGCCGTGTTTAGTCGTTGCGACTGGCCTTGCCACCGACATCATTACGGTCAGACCGATGAATTAAGGCGCCGTCAAGATGAATCACCGTGAACGTTTTCAAGCCACCATGCACTACCAACCCCTGGATCGGTCCCCCTTGTACGATTTCAGTTTCTGGGACGAAACGCTCCCCGAGTGGCACAAACAGGGACTGCCCAGCAGCGTAACTCGGCGCAATGCCCAGCGCTATTTTGGGTTGGATGCCAGTCTGGCCGGGGGCGATCAGAACTGGGAAGTCGGTTTTCCGGTAAACATCTGCCCCTGCTTCGAGTCGGTCGTCATTGAAGACCGGGGCGATCACGAAATCGCCCAGCAAGGGGACGGGGTGCGCGTATTGCGCAAGAAATATAAAGGTTCGATTCCCCAGCATGTCGGCCACCTGTTGGAAGATCGCGCCAGTTGGGAAAAGCACTATAAGTGGCGACTCGACCCCCAACACTCCGAGCGCTGGCGCGATTTTGACCGGCGGATCGCGGAATGGAAAGCCCCGCGTACCAAACCGCTGTTCGTCAGCGCGGGCAGCCTATTTGGCCATACCCGCGATGCCATGGGCTTGGAAAACGTGGCCTTGTGTGTCTACGACGACCCAGCTCTGTTTGAAGAAATGGTCGTGACCCGCACCGATTGCATCGTGGCGGTGTTGGAACGCACGCTGGCCGCAGGGGTGAAGTTCGATGGCGCTTCAATGTGGGAAGATATGGCCTATAACGCCGGGCCGCTGCTTTCACCAACCCATTTTGAACGCTATCTGGTACCGCAATACCAGCGGATTACCAGCCTGTTGCGGCGCTATGGCGTGGATGTCATCTGGGTGGATTGCGATGGTTTGATTGATTCGCTCATCCCCTTGTGGCTGCAAGCCGGCGTCAATTGCATGTTCCCTATCGAATTGGGCACCTGGAACGCCGATCCGGTCAAACTACGCGCCCAGTATGGCAAAGACCTACTGATGATGGGCGGGCTGGACAAACACATTCTGCAGCGCGACCCCGCCGCCATCGAACGGGAAATCCGCCGATTGGCCCCGCTGGTGGAGTCCGGCGGGTATATCCCCATGCCCGACCACCGCGTGCCCCCCGATGTGCCGCTGAAAAATTATGTGTTCTATTGTCAGAAAATCCGCGAAATCTGGGGCCGGGGTGTGAACCTCCCCCCGATTGGTTTAACCGTTTAAACAGAAGGTACATATGACCCGAGAATATTATCTTGATCTCGCCGCCCAGGGCTTGCGCATGCCCATCGGCACCGATCTGGTGCTGCATGAAAAATCTGACCCCAAGGCCATTGTGCAGGATGGCACCCGGCTGGGGCAGGTGGTGCTGGATGCAGCCGATCGTTTCCATACCCCGCTGGCCTTTGCCCTGATGGACCTGATGTTGGAAAAAGCCGCACTGTTGGAGATGCTCGGGATCAGCGAGTCAGCCGACACCTATCACTTCAGCAGTTGTCCCACCGATGCCATGCTGGCGCAGTTTCAGACCCAGATGCAAGCCCCCCTGCCCCCCCGTATGCAGGCCAGTTGTGCCGCCCTGCGCCACGTGGTCAAAGCCGGACCGAAATACCTCCCCATCGGCATGAGCATCGGCCCGGTCAGTCTGATGACCAAACTGCTGGCCGACCCCATCACCCCCATCTACATTGCCGGCACGGGCACCACCGCCGCTGAGGATGACGAAGTCCGTACGCTGGAATGTGTCCTCGCCATGGCCACCAGCATGGTTCTGCGCAGTGTTACGGCCCAGATTCAAGCCGGGGCGAAAGCCATCTGCATCGCCGAACCCACCGCCAATCTGGCCTTCTTCTCGCCCAAACAATTAAGCGGCGCTGCCAGTGTCTGGGAACGCTACGTCATGGCCAACAATCGCCGGATCAAGGCCCTGCTGGATGCGCACGGTGTGGACCTGATTTTCCACTGCTGCGGTGAATTGGTGGACAGCATGGTGGAGGACTTCTGCACCCTCCGGCCGGTGATCCTGAGTCTGGGCGCTTCGCGCAAACTCTGGGAAGATGCCCGCATCGTTCCCAAAGACATCGTGCTGTATGGCAATTTGCCCACAAAAAAATTCTATTCCGATGACGTCATCAGCCCCCAACAAGTCACGGACCTGACCCGGCAACTGTTGACCAACATGCGCCGCGCGGGCCATCCGTTCATCCTCGGCAGCGAATGCGACGTACTGAGCGTCCCCGGCTGTGAAGCCACCATCTTGCGCAAGGTGGAACTCATGCTGACCTGCAATGTATAACGTGCGGTGCCAATCCGGTTAATCCACCGCCCGCTAGGCACGATACCGGGTTACAGACGACGTAGTTAAAGAAAGGTGAAACATGGCACAGGAACTGGCCTTAGAGTTGTTAAATCCCTCCTATTGCGGGACCCGGATACCGGTCATGGAGCATCCTTGGCCCCTATCCCGGGAGGCCATACAACATCTGACCGGACGCGATCCGTTGCGCGAGCCCGAGCATCTGAATGACATCTTCCAACAGGTGGCCACAGCCTTGGAGATTGACCTGCTCTGGGGTGGTGGTCTACCGCGCAAGGGCGACGAGATCTATGACTGGTCCACCGGTCCAAGTGTGCGCCGTAACGCGGCGGGACTGGAAGTGGTGCGCTGGGGAATATTCGCCACCACGCACCAGGAAGATGGCCGACACTTTACCCATGTCCCAAAACCGGCCGATGTCCCCGCGGCGCTGGCGTTCGAACCGCAACACTATTTCCCCGAATCGGTGGCCGAGTACACCACCCGATTCACGCAGGCCTATCACGCCATGTTAGCCTCTAGTGGCCGTACCTGTTTGCCCATTCCGCACCACTACACCACCTGCTTCCACTGGCCTCTGGCCATCTTCGGTTTCGAACTGCTGTGTGAAGTGGGTATGGAAGAAGAACCTTTTGCTGACCTGATGACCAAATTCGCCGAAATCTCCACCCGGATCACCACCGCCTGGGCGCAAGTCCGCGATCCGGAGGGCAAACCCTTGCGGGCCTTCATCTGTCATGATGATTTAACCATCACGTCCGGCCCGATTTTTTCACCGGATTGGTACCGACGTTACATCTTCCCGCATTATCGCACTATCTTTGCCCCGCTGAAGGCGGCCGGAATCCCGATTATTTTCACCAGTGACGGCAATTGCTCCGCGTTCGTGGATGACTTGTTGGGCACCGCCCAGGTGGACGGTTTGAACTTTGAATATCTGGTAGACCTGGAACGTCTGGTTCGTGACTATCCCGACAAAATCCTGATCGGCAATATCAATTCGGCGGTCCTCGCCAGTGGTCCGCTGGCGACGTTGGAAGCCGAAGTTACCCGTTGCCTTGAAACCGGAGCCCGCGCCCGCCGTTATGTGCTCAATGTTGGCGGGGGTCTCACCCACGATATTCCCATCCCGCATCTGGATGCCTATCTGAAACTACGCAAGCGACTTTGCCGCAGTATCCGGACCGCATGAGCTTAAGGGCACCAGCCTGATGCGTTAGGCGGGCCAATGCAACCGATGCGTACCGGCGGACAATTTCCGCCGCAGCGGAACCACATACATCGGCACGGGGGTGGTGACTTCCGCTGTCATCCGCCCCGGAGTTGTGCGGGTCAACATCACCTTAATTGCACCATGGGGCGTGGGCACTGTACCCGCAGCCCGTTGCAGCGGGCCCAAATCCGGCGCGAACCGCACCGCCGCAAAGCCCGGTTTGCTCGGTTCGGTCGTAATCCCCAGCGTGGTCTGCACAAACTCCAGCACCGGGGCGATGGACCAGGCATGACAGTCGCTGCGCGGATTCACATCCGACTCCGGCCAGGTGGTCAGGCCCGTCTCCGCCAATATTTTGGTCCAGCGCGGCAGCAGGTTATAGAACTCCTGCCCCAGCCCGCAAGCCCGGATGGCCTGCATGACATAAAACCGATAATAGAACGAGCCGGGTTGCGTCAAGGTGGTATCGGCCAGTGCCCGGGCCAGAATTTTCCGCCCCTGCGCCACCGTCCAGACCCCCGCCAAAAGCGCCTGCACCTGCGCATGCAGGCTATATAATTTTTTCTCCGGCGTATCGGCCAGATAACCCCGCTGGGCATCCCAACAATGCTTCACCACCGCCCGGCGTAGCGCGTGGGCCTGCTTGGTGCGCCCCGCGGCCAGACTCGGTTCCCCGCTATGACGTTCCAAATCAGCCATCCACGCACAGGCCGTGGCCAACAACGTCGTCAGAATCGCCGATCCACCCCGCGGCCCTTGCGGGGCATTACCGCAGGCAAACCCCTTGTTCCAATCCATAAACGGCGCGTGTTCGATGAAACCCAGCAAGCCATCGGGACCCATGCGCTGCTCGAACCAAGCCATCACTTCCCGGGCAAAGGGCACATAACAGCCCACAAAACGGCTGTCGCCGCGATACTGCAGGAAATCATGCAGCATCCCGATCCAATACAGCGAGAACGTCGGCAGTACCTGCAAACAGCGTGAGGGATACCGGCACTGGGTCAGCCCCTCGGGCAGACGCGAGGCCTGAAAATCATCAATCGCCTTGCGGGCCAGCCGGTCATCATTGGCGACCAGATAATGGTACAGCGCCTGCACCCGGGTATCGCCGGGAAATTGCGCCTGTTCAAAATGCGGACAGTCAAAAAAGGTTTCATGGGCGCACAGCCGGGCAGTACGCCAACTCACATCCCAGATTTGCCGATACTCCGGCGTATGGGCCTGATCCACCGCGAACTTGGCCAACTGCCGCAGCGGATACGCGGTTTCATACACGCGCAAATGATTCAGCGTTAGCGGTGCCGCGTCAGTGGTAATCGTCAACTCGACATAGCGGAATGAACGGAACCACAACGGCACAAATTCCCGCGCCTCACCACCATCGGGAAAATACTCATCCAACAAACCGAAAATGCGATTGCCTACCGTTTGATCCCGATGCGCCTTCAGCCGTTCTTTGAGGTAAGGGCCCTCGGCCCAAACCATACGAATCTTGGCCCCGCGCCCCCCACTCATCCCCAAATGCGGATACGCGTTGGTAAGCTCACCCCGATCCAGCACCAGCCGCACCTGCGAATGCGCGGGAATAGTAAAGGGCACATCCTCGTTCATCCATGCCGTGACCGCGGGCAGATAATCCCCGCTGGCTTCGGCCACGCGAATCATACGCTGCGGGCGTTCCTCCATGGCCGGCACGGGATCGGGCCGCAGCTTGTGTTCCAGATGCAAATTGCCCCAGATATCCGCGGCATGCGCGGTAATCACCCGGGGCTGCAACCAGGCCGTATCGTCGTAATCAGCCTGCG
>JBAXGE010000024.1:0-19600 GCA_037139555.1 Phycisphaerae bacterium | reverse complement strand
TTGAGTGGACTTGTGCCGGGGAGAGTATCTTGACCGGAACATTCGGCAGGAACTCTCGATTAGGCGTGTGTCCACAGTATGAGCAATGGGTAACAGCTTAACATGGACGGGGTGATGGGCCAAGAAAATCTTGGGGGAATTGGGTGGGGGTTAGCATCTGCGCGCAAGGTGGCGCCGGCGCGGCTGATAAAGCGGTAAAGCCCGGGGGTACCGGGCGTTACCGCACTCCAAGATGCCGGGGGGCCCGGCAAGGGAGGGGATTAGGCGGGTAGGTCGCTGTGGCCCATGAGGAACTGGTCGCAGGCGCGGGCGGCGCCGCGGCCTTCGTTGATGGCCCAGACGACCAGCGATTGGCCGCGGCGGCAGTCGCCGGCGGCGAATACGCCCGGTACGTTGGTGGCGTAGTGGCCGTGTTCGGCTTTGAAGTTGCTGCGCGCGTCCACATGCAGGTCGAGGACCTTGGCCAGTGTCTCTTCAGGGCCCAGGAAGCCCATGGCGAGGAAGACCAGATCGGCGGGCCAGGTTTCTTCACTGCCGGCGACTTCGCTCATCTTGAACTGGCCGTCCACACGTTTCCATTCCACGCGTACGGTCCTGACGCCGGTGAGGTTGCCCTGGGCATCGCCGAGGAATTCCTTGGTGAGGATGCTGTATTGCCGGGGGTCGGTGCCGAAGCGGTAGTGGGCTTCTTCGTGGCCGTAGTCGGTGCGTTGGATGCGCGGCCACTGGGGCCAGGGATTATCGGCAGCGCGGCCAACCGGGGGTTGGGGCAGGAGTTCAAAGTTGACCAGACCCTTGCAGCCGTGGCGGAGCGAGGTGCCCAGACAGTCGTTGCCGGTATCGCCGCCACCGATGACGATGACGTTTTTACCCGCGGCATTGATGTACTTGCCATCGGCGTGGTTGCTGTCGAGCAGGCTGCGGGTGTTGGCGGTGAGGAACTCCATGGCGAAATGCACGCCCTTGAGCTGACGGCCGGGGGCCGGCAGATCGCGCGGCTTGGTAGCGCCCACGGCGAGAATCACGGCGTCGAACTCTTCGCGAATCTTGCTCATGGGCACATCCACGCCCACGTTCATATTGGTCAGGAAGGTAATGCCTTCTTCGGCCATAATCTGCAGGCGGCGTTCCACGACGGCTTGCTTGTCGAGTTTCATGTTCGGGATGCCGTACATGAGCAGCCCGCCGATGCGGTCGGCACGTTCAAAGACGGTGACCCAATGACCGGCTTTGTTGAGTTGGTCGGCGGCGGCGAGGCCCGCAGGGCCCGAGCCGATCACGGCGACTTTCTTGCCGGTGCGGGCGCTGGGCGGCTGGGCGACATACCAGCCTTCATGCCAGGCTTTTTCGCTGATTTCGTATTCGATGTTTTTGATGGTGACGGGCGGTTCATGGATGCCCAGCACGCACGAGCCTTCGCAGGGCGCGGGACAGACCCGGCCGGTGAATTCGGGGAAGTTATTGGTCTTCCACAGGCGAATGATGGCATCTTCCCAGCGGCCCTTGTAGACCAGATCATTCCATTCCGGAATCAGGTTGTTGATGGGACAACCGCCGGTCTTGTCGGAGTGACAGAAGGGAATGCCGCAATCCATACAACGGGCGCCCTGCTTCTGCATGGCATCCACGGGCATGGGGGTGTGGAATTCCTTCCAATCGAGGATGCGGAGTTCCGGGAGCCGGTTTTTGCCGGGGTCGCGGGTGAATTCCATAAATCCGGTGGGCTTACCCATGACGCACCTCCTCGGTCGGGGAGGCGGGATTGGCGGCTTTAGCGGCCGCGAGCTTGGCTAGCACTTTCTTATACTCCAAAGGCATTACTTTGTGGAACTTACGCACGGCCTGATCCCAGTGGGCGAGAATCTGCTCCGCCACGGTCGAGCCGGTGTACTGCTGGTGCTGGGTGATCAATTCCCGCAGTTCGGCCAGATCGGCCGGCTGGTCGAGTTTTTGCAACTCCACCATGGAGAGATTGACGCGGGTGAGGAAGTCCTCGTTGGGATCGTAGACATAGGCGATACCGCCGGACATGCCGCCGGCAAAGTTGCGGCCGGTGCCGCCGAGGACGACGACGCGTCCGCCGGTCATGTATTCGCAGCCGTGATCGCCGACGCCTTCGACAACGGTCCAGGCGCCGGAATTACGCACGCAGAAGCGTTCGCCGGCCACACCGCGGAAGAAGGCCCGACCTGCCGTGGCCCCGTAGAGGACCACATTGCCGATCAGGATGTTTTCTTCGGGCACAAAGCGGCTCTTGTGATCGGGATAGACGATGATCTTGCCACCCGAGAGGCCCTTGCCGACATAGTCGTTGGCATCGCCTTCGAGTTCGATGGTCACACCGCCGGCCAGCCAGGCGCCGAGGCTTTGGCCTGCGGAACCGTTGAGCTTGATGCGGATGGTGTCTTCGGGGAGATAGTCCTGCCCGTAGCGTTTGGCGATTTCGTGACTGAGCATGGTGCCGACGGTGCGGTCAATATTGCGCACCGGACGGCTGATGGTGACTTTTTCGCGTTTTTCCAAAGCGGGCGCGGCGGCCTTGATCAGGTCGCGGTCGAGCACATCGGCAATGCC
Source organism: Phycisphaerae bacterium (assembly GCA_037139555.1). GTDB lineage: Bacteria > Planctomycetota > Phycisphaerae > WQYP01 > WQYP01 > JBAXGE01. The sequence continues at coordinate 17,026 of JBAXGE010000024.1, read as the reverse complement.
ATGGTCCTGCTTTTGCGTGCAGTAGACTTCCACGCCGGGGTGCATTTTTTCGGCGGGCATGAGGATGGGGCTGAAGTCCAGACCGCGGGTTTTCCAGAACTCCACGGCGGCGTTGACTTCGAGCATATCGGTGCGGCCAATCATTTCCTTGACGGTGCGGAAGCCCATCTCGGCCATGTGCTGGCGGACTTCTTCGGCGAGCAGGAACATGTAATTGATGACATATTCGGGCTTGCCGGCGAATTTGTTCCGCAGCACGGGGTCCTGGGTGGCGATGCCCACGGGGCAGGTATTCAGGTGACAGACCCGCATCATAATGCAGCCCATGGTCACCAGCGGCGCGGTGGCAAAGCCGAACTCTTCACCGCCCAGCAGTGCGGCGATGACCACGTCGCGGCCGGTCTTGAGCTGGCCGTCCACCTGCAGCACCACGCGGCTGCGCAGGTCGTTGAGCACCAGCGTCTGATGGGTTTCGGCGATGCCGAGTTCCCAGGGGGCGCCGGCGTGTTTGATGCTGGTCAGGGGCGAGGCGCCCGTGCCGCCGTCATGGCCGGCGATCACGATGTGATCCGCGTGGGCCTTGGTGACGCCGGCGGCAATCGTGCCCACGCCGACTTCGGACACCAGCTTGACGCTGATGCGGGCGGAGGGGTTGGAGTTCTTGAGATCGAAGATCAACTGGGCCAGATCTTCGATGGAGTAAATGTCATGGTGCGGCGGCGGACTGATGAGGGTCACGCCGGGGGTGGAGTGACGCAGCCAGCCGATGTAGTCGCTGACTTTGTGGCCGGGGAGCTGGCCGCCTTCGCCGGGCTTGGCACCCTGGGCGATTTTGATCTGGATTTCGTCGGCGTTGGCCAGATAGTTGATGGTGACACCAAAACGGCCCGAGGCGACCTGCTTGATGGCAGAGCGGCGGGAATCGCCGTTGGCATCAGGCTTGAAACGCTTGGGGTCTTCGCCACCTTCGCCGGTGTTGGACTTGCCGCCGATGCGGTTCATGGCCACGGCGAGGGTTTCGTGGGCTTCCGTCGAGATGGAGCCCAGCGACATGGCGCCGGTGGCGAAACGCTTGACGATTTCCTGGGCGGGTTCGACTTCGGCCAGGGGAACCGGATGGGCGGACTTTTTGAGTTTGAGCAAGCCGCGCAGGGTGCACAGGGCGCGGGATTGATCGTTGATCAGGGCCGCGTAGCGACCGTAAGCCTCGCGGCTGTTGTCGCGGGCGGCGGTCTGGAGCGCGGAGATGGTTTCGGGATTGAACAGGTGGGCTTCGCCATTCTTGCGCCACTGGTACTGGCCATAGTTGGGCAGCACGGGCAGCGACTGGGATTCGTGGCGCAGAGGGTAACCGACTTCGTGACGTTTGCAGGCTTCGGTATAGACGGCGTCAAAGCCGACGCCTTCGATGCGCGAGCTGGTGCCCGCGAAGCAGCGTTCGACCACATCATGATTGAGGCCGACGGCCTCGAAAATCTGGGCGCCCTTGTAGCTTTGCACGGTGGAGATGCCCATCTTGGACATCACCTTGAGCATGCCCTTGTCCACGGCCTTAATGTAGTTCTTGATGACGGTTTTGTCATCGAGCGTGGCGTCGAGGATGCCCTGATCCCGCATGTTGAGCAGGGTTTCGAAGCACAGGTAGGGATTGATGGCATCAGCGCCGAAACCAACCAACAGGCAGTGGTGGTGGATTTCGCGGGCTTCGCCGGTTTCCAGCACGATGCCGATCCGGGTGCGGCTGTTGGTGCGGACCAGATGATGGTGGACAGCGCCCTGCGCGATCAGGGTCGGCAGCGCGACATTGTTGGCGTCCATCTTGCGGTCGGAGAGGATAATCAGGCTGTAGCCCTGGGCGATGGCGTCGGTGGCTTCGCGGCAGATGCGATCCAACGCGGCCAGCAGTGCGTCTTTGCCCCCGGCCTTTGGGAACGTGGTGTCAATGGTCAGCGTCTTCCAGCCACGATGATTCAGGGCTTTGATTTTGGCCAACTGTTCATTGGTGATCACCGGATGCGGGACCAGCAGACGATGGGCATGGGCCGCAGTGGTGGTCAGCAGATTACGCTCGGGCCCGATATAGGCCTCCAGCGACATGACGATATATTCTTTGTCGGAATCCAGCGGCGGGTTGGTGACCTGCGCGAAGGACTGCTTGAAGTAGTCGTAGACCAGACGGGGCTGGTGGCTGAGGACGGCCAGCGCGGCATCGTTACCCATCGAGCCGGTGGGTTCGTAGCTGTCGCGGGCCATGGGCAGGAGCAATTTCTGGACATCTTCCACGGAATAGCCCAAGGCCTGCTGGCGGGCCAGGAGCGTGGATTCACCCACGCCGAGGACCAAGGCCGAGGGCAATTCATCGAGGGTCAAGCGTTGTTCCTTCAGCCATTGCGAGTAGGGATTAGCCTGACTGAGTTGGCCCTTGATTTCGGTATCGTCTACCACACGGCCTTCTTCAAAATTGATCAGGAACATGCGGCCGGGTTGCAGGCGGCCTTTGCGCGTGACCACTTCGGGCGGCACGGGCAGCACGCCCACTTCGCTGGCCATGATGACCAGATCATCGCTGGTCAGATAGTAACGGCTGGGACGCAGACCATTGCGGTCGAGCACGGCACCGATGACTTTGCCATCGGTGAAGGCGATGCTGGCGGGACCGTCCCACGGTTCCATCATGCAGGAGTGATATTCGTAGAAGGCTCGGCGCTGCAGGTCCATGGTTTCATGGTTCTGCCAGGCTTCGGGAATCATCATGACCACGGCCTGCGGGAGACTGCGGCCGGTCTGGAGCAGCATTTCCAGGGTGTTGTCGAACGAGCCCGAGTCGGAGGTGCCCAGTTCGCAGACGGGTTTGATCTTTTCAATTTCGGGGCCGTAGAGCGCGCTGGCGAACATGCCTTCGCGGGCGCGCATCCAATTTTTGTTGCCGCGCAGGGTGTTGATTTCGCCATTGTGCGCCATGAAGCGCATGGGCTGGGCACGCTGCCAGTTGGGGAAGGTATTGGTCGAGAATCGCGAATGAATCAGGGCCAGGTGGCTGACGTACTGGGGGTTCTGCAAATCGAGGAAGTATTCGCGGACCTGATGGCTGGTCAACTGGCCTTTGTAGATCAGGACTTTGGTGGAGAGACTGCAGAAGTAGAAATAGTTGCTCTGATCGTAGGGATCGTCGAGGTCGAGAATGAGCTTGGTGACGACTTTGCGGGCCACGTAGAGGCGCCGTTCGAGTTCATCGCCGGACAGACCGTTGCCCGCGACGAAGAGATGCTTCATGACCGGTTCGATGCGCCGGGCGGTGGCGCCGATCATGCTGTTATTCACGGGGACATCGCGCCAGCCCAGCACGCGCAGGCCTTCCTGCGCGATGGCCGCTTCGACCATTTCCATGATGGCTTGGCGTTGTTCGTTATCGGTGGGCAGGAAAACCAGACCGCAGCCATAGTGGCCTTCGGCGGGCAGTTTGATCCCGGCGGCCGGGGTGACTTGGGCGAAAAAACTGTGGGGCAGCGCGGTGAGGATGCCAGCGCCGTCGCCGGTGTTGGCTTCGCAGCCGCAGGCGCCGCGATGGTCCATGTGTTCCAGCATCTGGAGGGCGTTGCTGACAATGGCATGGGTCTTTTGGCCCTTGATGTGGGCGACAAAGCCCACTCCGCAGGCGTCTTTTTCAAATTCAGGTTGATACAGGCCCACCGGACCAGGTTGGAGGTGGTCATGCGGTCGTTGCGACACATTATCAGGCGCGTTCAATGGATATACCTCCAAACAGCAGGCCCGAGCCGCGCGGCAAGGGACCGGCAAAATTTCGCGTGGGCTGCACAGGCGCTACGTTGCGGGTGGGAAACTCCTGTGGCTGTCATCCACAGGGGGAGCAGGCTGGTGTCCAGACCGACCAGCGGCACCCAGTATCTAAACCCAACTCAAGATGGCAGCATACGGGTAATGCCAACCATCAGCAGGTCCGTTCGGACCATCGTAGGCAGCAGATTTTCTGCAGCCGGCGCACCGGGGCGCAACATATGCGCCCAAGCGAGCCAAAGTCTGACCATACTATCATCATCAGCGGTTGGGTTCAATGCCACGGCGACTGCCTAAAATATAGGCATAGCCGCATTGAACATGGGTAATAACCATCTAAAACATCGTAAATTATACAAAAATATGTCTGTTTGGCATTGGTGATGACTGCCTAACACTTGGACGAGGGGGGTGCTCTGAGGGAGATTTTTTTGTTGGGTTTGGATTTCGCGGGTTAATTTCAAATTTTCCCAGAGATTACCCCCCACTCGATGGGGCCAAACCCAACGGGAGGCATAAACCTAATACCTATTCCCTACACACCACGACGGTTGCCCCAGAGCAGGACATGCAGGCGCGGGCTGAAGCGGTAGCCGCGCTGGGTGCAAAGGTCGGTCAGCCAGCCGGTGCGTTGGGCCAGCGTGGCGGCGTCCACGCCTTCGGGCATGAGGACCACATCGGCGGGATTGATATCACCAATCTGAGTGAGGAGGCTTTCGACTTCGGTCATATCAGCGGGAGTTTGCAGGACGAATTTCCATTGTTTTTCGGCAGGACTGGTGGCCCAGCGGCGCAGGATGTCCAGATTGATACGGGCCGCGTCATGGGCGCGGGCGAATCTGCCAGCGGCGCGGGTATGGGGCGTGGAGTTGGCTAATTTGGGCGAAATACTCAGCAGGTCACGCGTGGTCAGGGCCACGTCCTGCCAGAGTGTGCCGGCGGTTTCGATGGTGATGTGATAGCCCCCCTGCTGGCAGCGTTGGACCAGTTCGGGCAGTTCGGGTTCGAGCAGCGGTTCGCCGCCGGTGATGACCACATGCTGGGCGGGATGGGTTTGGAGCGTCTGCATAATCTGAGCGAGGGTTTGGTTTTGGCCATCGGATTCCCATGAGGCATACGGGGTATCGCACCAGGTGCAGCGCAGATTGCAGCGGCCGGTGCGGATGAAAACCGAAGGGACACCGAGGAGTTTGCCCTCGCCCTGCAGGGAGTAGAAGATTTCGCTCAGGTTCATGAACGCGCCTCCACAGCGGCTTCGACGGCGGTGACCAAATCCGACAGTATGGTATCCGAGATCAGGATGGCGGCCTCGGTGAGTTGCAGAATATCACCAGTCCAGGTCAGCAGGCCGTCGGCCACGTAACGCTGGCTCGCAGGGACGAGATCGGCCCGCAGGTCGAGACCCAGCCGCTGGCGGACCCAGGCCAGGTCCAGACCACTGCGCAGGCGCAGCATGAGCATGACCAGTTCGCCAGCGCGCTGGGCCGGGGTGAGATGTTCCAATTCCACCAGCGGACATATCGGCTGGGGGTCGGTCAGGGCCGCGATATAGCGATTCAGGCTGGGGACATTTTTCCAGCGGTGGCCCGACCAGTGTCCGGCGGCCGCAGGGCCGAGCGCGAGATAATCCGCACCGCGCCAGTAGGCCAGATTATGTTGACACTCATAGCCGGGACGGGCGTAATTGGAAATTTCGTAGGCATGCAGGCCCGCGGCAATTAATTTTTGTCGGGCATGCTGGAGCAGGTCGGCTTCGAGTTCTTCGTCGCAGGTTTGTACCTGCCCGGCGTGCAGGCGTGCGGTCAGGGCGGTATTGGGTTCGTACATCAGGCTGTAACAGCTTAAATGCTCGGGCTGGAGTTCCAAGGCCCGGGTGAGGGAATAATCCCACGAGGCGAGGGTCTGGCCACCGATCCCGAAGATGAGGTCAATGTTGTAATGTTTGATCCCGGCGGCCAGCAGCGCGGCAATAGCCGGGGCGAGGCTGGCGGGGTCGTGGTCGCGTTGCAGGGAGTGAAGTTCGTCGGGGTTAAAACTTTGGGCGCCGAAACTGACGCGGGTGACCCCGGCCTGAGCAAGGACATCCGCGCGGGCGCGGTCGAAGGTGTTGGGGTTGGATTCGACGGTATATTCCCGCAGTTGGCGGGTACCGGCGAGTTGGGCGATGATGCCCAGTAGGCGGGCGAGTTGGCCGGGGGGCAACAGGGTGGGCGTGCCCCCACCGATGAAAATCGTATGGGGTTGCTGGGGGCCGTACTTTAACAGGACAAGTTGGGCCTCTTTTTCCAAAGCATCCAGGTAGGCTTCGGCCTGATCGAGATGACCGGCGACGGAGAAAAAATCACAATAGTGGCATTTTACCGTGCAAAATGGCACATGGACATAGAGGGCGGGGAGCTCGGTCGGCTGGCCGGGAGCGGGTAACGGATGATAGCGCAGCGGGGGCTGGGCCCCGGCGGGGTGGAGTGGTAAGGGCAGGTTCGGGCCGGGGTTATTCAGCATCGCATATCCATCTGCACTTGAACATTCTTAGCCTAGCGGTTAGCTTTAAGTGTAGCGCTGTTCCATGGTACGTGAAAATTACTGTCCGTGCTCAATTTTTATGCCTTAAGAGCCGGCTGGTAGCCACGCGACCTGGGACACAATGATGAGTTTTTATACCTATCAGGGAGGTTCGACGATGGAAGTTAAGCTGGTGATGTTCAAATCCGATGGGCAGCGGCGCGAGCTGGTGATCCGTCATTCCAATATGCTCATTGGCCGACATACCGATTGCCATCTGCAGATTCCCCTGGCGCAGGTATCGCGCAAGCACTGTCAGGTGCTGGTGGATGATGAGAGTGTTTCGGTGAAGGATTTGGGCAGTTCCAACGGCACGTTCGTGAACGGCAGCCGCGTACAGGCCGCCGAATTGCAGCCCGGCGACCAGTTGGTCGTAGGGCCGGTGATCTTCACGGTGGTGATTGACGGCAAGCCGGAAGAAATCTCGCCCATCCGTACCATCATCGAAGAGCAGTCGGTGGAACCCATCACGCACAGTGACGATGAAACCGGCAACACGGTGGATGTGGAAGCCACGGAAGAAGTGGTCGAGATTGGTGAAAATGAAGAAGACGAAGGCGGCGGGGATGATCCGTTGTCGGCGTTGTCGAACTTGACCAAGAAGCGCGCTAAGCCGACGTAAGAGCAATGTACTCAGAAAGACCAGCGGAAAAACCGTTGGTCTTTTTTTTGCGGGTGCAGGCCCCACAATCAAGCATTAGTCATGGGCACATTAAGCGCACAATTTCGTGTGGGTCGGGCCGTGGGAGCGGGGTTGCTGGTATGGTTGGTGCTGGCTCAGGCCACACCCCCACCATCCGTCCCAAGCGATGGGCACAAGCTGATTGAGCAGTTGGGCGTCGAGGCATGGGCACAGCGGGAAGCGGCGCTGCGAACCTTATGTTTGGGGCCGGGGAGTGCCCTGCCGTGGTTGGAAAAAGAATTGCTGTCCACACGTGATCCGGAAGTGGCCGCACGACTGGTGACTATCTGCACCCATCTCCATAGCAAGAACACGATGCTCCTGACGGGAACCACCCCGATATTGGGCATCAGTTATGCCCCCCAACGAGCCAGTGAAGAACCCGGCGCGACTGCGTCGGGTGGGATCCTGATTCAGGAGACACTGATCGGCCTGCCCGCGTATGAGTTACTCGAAACGGGTGATATGGTCACCGCGCTCAACGGGCAGCCACTGGGGGATCAGATGGACCCCAGCCAGTTTCGCACGTTGATTGCGCAGGAAAAGCCGGGGACGCAGGTCACCCTCACAGTATTGCGTGACGGTAAAACGATGAATGTTCGGCTGCTGCTGGCGGGTGTGCCGGAGGAATTTGGCGGGAATGCGAGCGGGTATATGCGCGGGCGGATGGAGGAACTGAATGCGTATCGCCAGCGGCTCATGCTGGCGCCGGTGTTTCGTGGCATTGATGTTGCCACGGAGGGGAACGAGTAGCCCCCGCCGTGACCGCCGCGCTGGCTATTGACCGAGAACCTGCAACTGGACTTTCTGGGCGGTTTGGGGATCAGCCACAATATCACTGTGACAGTCGGCCTTCTTACCCTTGTGGGCCAGCGCCATAATTTGTTCCTGCGTGAGGGTACCGCGTTCCTTGAGGAGTTGGGCACCTTCGGCCCCGACGCCGGTGGATTTGGTGACAGTCTTTTCGGGTTGGAAATTGGGGTCCTTGCCGCTGGCGAATTCCTGGATTTCCTTGCTGATGCGCATGGAGCACCAGTCGTGGCCGCACATGGCGCAGAAGTCGGTGTCCACTTCCAAGTCTTCATCATGTAGAGCGCGGGCGGTTTCGCCATCGAAGGCGAGTTCGAACTGTTTGGGCCAGTTCAAGGCGGCGCGGGCTTTGCTCATGTCGTCGTCCCACTGGCGGGCGCTGTCAATGCCGCGGGCGATGTCACCAGCGTGGGCGGCGATCTTGTAGGCGATGCAACCGGCCTTCACATCCTGAGCCTTGGGCAGGCCGACGTGTTCCTTGGGCGTAACATAGCAGAGCATGGCAGCGCCGGCGCGGGCGGCCTCGGTGGCGCCGATGGCACTGGTGATATGGTCGTAGCCGGGGAAGACATCGGTGGTTAAGGGGCCCAGGACATAGAACGGGGCATCGTCGCAGAGGGCCTGCTGCATTTGCATATTCATGGCGACCTGATGCATGGGCACGTGGCCGGGGCCTTCGACCATGACCTGCACACCCGCATCGCGGGCGCGGAAGACCAACTCGGCCAGCGTCTGCAATTCCGCCAACTGGGCGGCGTCGGTGGCATCGGCACAACTGCCGGGGCGCAGGCCGTCGCCGAGGGAGTAGGTCACATCATACTGCCGCATGATGGCGCTGATGTCGTCGAACAATTCGAACATGGGATTTTCTTTGTTGTGGACGATCATCCACTTGGCCAGCAGGCTGCCGCCCCGGCTGACGATGCCGGTGACGCGATTTTTAACCAGCGTGATGTGTTTCTTGAGCACGCCGGCGTGGATGGTGAAATAGTCCACGCCCTGTTGGGCCTGATGTTCGACTTCTTTGAGGATCATGTCGTAGGTCAGGTCTTCGATCTTGCGGCCGATGATCATGGAGTAGATCGGCACGGTGCCGATGGGAATGGTGGAGTGGTCAATGATGGCCTGACGGCATTCGTTGAGGTTGCCGCCGGTGGAGAGGTCCATCAGGGTATCGGCGCCGTACTTCTGGGCCCACTGGAGTTTTTCGACTTCTTCCTGCGTGTTACTGGATACCGGCGAAGCGCCGATGTTGGCGTTGATCTTGGTGGTGATCATGCGGCCAATGCCGCAAGGGTCGAGCCGCTTGGGGGCGTGGAGGCCGCGACAATAATCGGGGTTCTGAATCTCGGTCCAGCGTTGGGAGACGGTCTGGTTAACCCAGAGTCGCGCGGCGGTACCGCGGGCACCGGGGTGGCCGAGGTCTTGAGCCTGGGCATAGTCCAAAGACAAGGCGGAATAGTTACCGGCCTTGCCCGCAGAACCGGCGAGGTGACGAATGTTGGCGGGGATAACCAGCCGACCACGGGCAATTTCCTGACGGATGAATTCGGCAGTGGTGCCTTCGCGCTGGGCCAGGCGGGCCATTTGCGGGGTAATCAAACCGGCGCGGGCGAATTCATACTGGGTGCGCAGGTGGGACGTATCGGCGGGTATATGGGCCATGACGACAAGCTCCGTAAGTAATTACCAACACTAACTTTGGGGGGAACCGAGGGGGAACTGAATACCAAGGGGAAGACCACATGGCTCGCGTTCCCTACGCCGGCATAAACCGGGTCAGGTTCCAAGGGTTTAATCTCAGTCCCGAGCACGCGGGACACCCCTAGCGAACAGCTACATCATAGACGCCCGGCGGGCAAGATGCCATACAGAGAAGATTCAGGTTTTGGATGTTAAACGTATTTGCGAATCCGCCTAATTATTGGTGGTATATTCTGAAATGTTATGGCATAATTTGCGCAGTCTTGGAAACGGAGCGCCCAACTTATGATTATTGCTAAGGTTGTGGGAAAAATCGTCTGCACCGTGAAAACGGGCGGATTCGACGGCAAGAAGCTGGTCGTGATTCATGCGCATGTGATCAAGGATGGGCAACTGGTTCCCGGCCAGACCATGCTGGTGGCCAATGATGAACTCGGCGCTGCCGAGGGGGATTTTGTGGTCGTCAGCCAAGGTTCCAGCGCCCGTATGGCCCCCGGCATGAAGAGCACCGCGACCGACGCGGTGGTGGTCGCCCTGATTGATCAGGTGGATGCCTTGGGGAATATCGTATTTCGTCGCCCCTAAATCATTAACGCCGGGATGCGTCTAATGTTCACCGCAGAAGTCAAAGGTCATCTGGTCGCCACCACCAAGCACCCCACGCTCAAGGGCGCGCGGCTGGTGATTGTGCAGCCATTGGACCCGGTCAGTTTCGCGCCCATGGGTGTGCCGCAGGTGGCGATTGATGTGATTGGTACGGCTAAGGGAATGCGCGTGCTGGTGGTATCCGATGGTCAGGCCGTGCAGGAAATGCTCGGGGCCGACCGGACGTGTCCGGCCCGGCTGGCAGTCAGTGGCATCCTCAACGAGGCCCCCGCCTCCGGAGGGGCCTCATGTTGATCGCCCGAGTGATTGGACGGATTGAAGCACGGATTCGGCTGGAAGATTTTCAGGCGCAGCGATTCTTGGTGCTGCAGCCGCTGGATTTTGAACTCAAGCCGATCCGCTGGACCACGGTGGCGGTGGATGTGATTTCGGCGCGCGAAGGGGATGTGGTGTTGTTTGAAGAAGGCCGCGAGGCCGCCAATCCGTTTACCGATCCGATTCTGGCGGTGGACGCCACGGTGGTGGGGATTGTGGATGAGTTTGATTTTGAGGATCGGCACGTCGTGGCCGAACCGATGTAATTTTTTTCAGTAGGGTTGATATTATGGCCGTTGCGAAATCACTGGATCAGAAGTTGGCCATCCTGGCCAAGGATCGTTACCACAAGAGCTTCATTCTGGCCGATGCCAAGGATGCCGATATGGCGTTCGGGATCGCCTCGCCGGGCAAGAGTCCGGAGATGCACGCCCATGAAGGCAAGCACCGCACGTTGAGCCAGTACCGCCAGCAAATCCGCGACATCGTACAGCAGGGCCTGGTGGACATCATGCTGATGTCGGCCAGCACGAGCGATGTACTGACCATCGGTGAGAAGCTGTTTGCCAAGAGCCATATCACCCCGGCAGCGCGGGCCAATGACACGACCGATATTCATATTGTGCGCGGCGGGACGTATGCCCAGGTGCCCTCGCGGCCCTTCTCCAGTGCCAGCATTGACCACATCCAGTGTGGCAAGGTGGCCTGCGCCGAAGACGAACGTTATCTGGGCGCGAATCTGGGGTTGTATAGCTGTACGTTCAACAATATCCCGGAACGGGATTTGGAAACCCTGACCGCGTATAAGAATTTCCGGCATGAAGCGGAACGCAAGGGCTTCAAGCATTTTCTGGAAGTGTTTGATCCCAATGTGGATTCCAAGATCCCGCCCGAGCAATTCGGCGCGTTTATCAATGACCATATCGTGCGCACGCTGGCGGGCGTGCCGCGCTCGGGCCGGCCGTTGTTCCTGAAGATTGCCTATCATGGCCCCAAGTACATGGAAGAATTGTGTCGGTATGACGAAAGCCTGATTGTGGGCATTCTGGGCGGATCGTCGGGCACGACGATGGATGCGTTCCACATGCTGGCCGAGGCGAAGGGCGCCGGGGCACGCGTGGCGCTGTATGGCCGCAAGATTAATAATTCGGAACATCAACTGAGCTTCGTCAAGGCGCTGCGGCTGGTGGCGGATGATCAGATCACCCCCACCGAGGCGGTGAAGTTGTATCACGGTGATTTGCAGAAGCTCAATATCAAACCGTATCGGGCGATTGACCAGGATATGCTCCTGACCAGCACGGCGAATAATTATGGCGCCACGGGTACGGGGGTGGTGATCTCGGGCACAAAACCCGCAGCACCGGCAACTACGACCGCGCCGGTCGCGACGAAACCAGCGGCCAACGCGGCGCCCGCGACTGCCGCGAGCAGCAAACCGAAATCCAGCGTACGGCCCCGGCCTGCAGGAATTTATCCGCTGAAGGCGGATGGCACACCGGATTTCGCGAAAATGACCGCACTGCAAAAGCAGGCCTACCAAAAGGCCCGGCGGGATGCCATCTACGGCAAATAACGCTCCAACGTGTGAGCCATGTACGCATTCGCACCAGATCGCGATTATTTGTATTTGGATAAAATAAGACCTTTGGGTACACTGGTCATAATATGGCCGAGGGGTTATTGGTAACGCCTTGGTAGAACACCAGTTGCTTATCAAAGGCGCGACTATGCCGCTTTCTTTAGATATCTTGCCCGATCTGCCCCCGACTCCGGAGGCAGAAGTCCCCAAGACCCTGATTGTCTCGTATGGTTATCAGGCGTATGTCGGCGAATTTCCTTCGGATATCAAGCATCGCATTGCCCCCGGGACCAAGGTGGTGTGTCGCACCTCGCGCGGGACGGAACTGGCTGCGACGCGTTCGCACTATTGCGGGGGTTGCGCCCAGCCCACGTCCAGTGTGGTGGATGATTATGCCCGCGCTTCGGGGGGCAAGGATTTTCCCTTCTCACGCGATGGCCGCGTGCTGCGGGTGGCGACGGCGCAGGACCTGGCAGAACAGGCGCAACTGGAGACCGCGCGCAAGCGGGATTTGGGCATCGCGCGGGAATTGGCCGATGTGCTGCGGCTGGAAATGCGCGTGGTCGAGGTGGAATATCTGCTGGGGAATGAACGGCTGCTGTTCTATTTCACGGCGGAACACCGGGTGGATTTCCGGCAGTTGGTGCGCGATATGGCCCAGCACTTCCACACGCGGATTGAACTGCGTCAGGTGGGCGCACGCGATGAGGCGCGGATCACGGCGGAATATGAAAAATGCGGGCAGCGCTGCTGCTGCAAGCAATTCCTGAAGGTTTTGGTGCCCATTTCCATGCGCAATGCCAAGATTCAAAAAGCCACGCTGGACCCGACCAAGATTTCGGGGCGGTGTGGCCGGCTGATGTGCTGCTTGCGGTATGAGGAAGTGGCGTATGACGATCTGAAAGCGCGTCTGCCCCACCGGCATGTGCGGGTGCGCACGGACAAGGGACCGGCCTGGGTTATGGATACCCAGATCATCACACAGTTGGTGATGGTGCTATATGACAACGGCGACAAGGAAGCCATTGCGGTAGATGACATCCGGGAATTGAATGTGGCCAAGCCGACCCTGCCCAACGGGCAGATCATGCAGAACCCGTTTGACCGGATGCCCGAAGTGGCCGGGGAAGAACGCCCGACGGGCAACAGCGACAACCGGCCCCCGCGCGGTGGACCGCAGCGCGGACCGCAGCAGAATCGCGAGCGGGATCGGGGACCGCAGAATCGGGGGCCAGAGTCCAATCAACCCCGTGCACCCATGCCTCCGCAGGCACCCAAGGCGGAGCCAGCACCGAAGGATAATCCCCCGGCTCCCACAGGCGGGGATATTTAAGCCTAAGGCGTAATATTTGACTTTTGCCCCGGTGCGGGCAATACTGATGGCATGTTGAACGCTGCGAACAAACTCACATTGGCCGGTAACCGCACTGCTGCGGCCCGATTTTATTGGTATACCAACTCCAATTAAGCCTGTGAGCTCCGGACGCGTCTGACCCATAAAAAAACGGCATGACTAGAAACCTTGAGCTCTGACGAGTTCGAGGTTTTTTTGTTTTTTGAGGTGGAATATGTGTCGGTATGACGGACTACGTTTCGAACCCTTTACCAGCGGAGGTTGGCGATGATTATTGTGATGGAACTGAATGCTTCAGCGGCGGATATTGAACGGGTTAAAAAACATTTACATGCACAAGGCCTGACCGATCAGGTGATTGTGGGAACGGAGCGAACCGTGATTGCGGCACTGGGTGATGATCGGGCGAAGAGCAAAGACCAGTTGGAAGTACTCCCGGGCGTGGAAAAAGTGATGCCTGTGTTGGCGCCCTACAAGATGGCGTCGAAGGAAGTCAAAAAGGAACGCAGCGTCATCGCGCTGGGCGGGACACTGGGCGGGACGGTCGGCGGGACCAAGGTGGCGCTGATGGCCGGGCCGTGTTCGGTCGAGAGCCGCAGCCAATTGCTGGAAATCGCCCATGCGGTGAAGGAAGCCGGGGCCACAGCGCTGCGCGGCGGGGCGTTCAAGCCGCGGACCAGTCCTTATGCCTTTCAGGGCATGGGGGAACAGGGCTTGGAGATTCTGGCCGAGGCGCGGGAGCAGACCGGGCTGGCGATTGTGACGGAAGTCATGGCCGTGGAGCAGGTGGCGCTGGTGGCGAAATATGCCGATGTGCTGCAGGTGGGGGCACGCAATATGCAGAACTTCAATCTGCTGTGGGCGGTCGGGGAACAGCGCAAGCCGGTGTTGCTGAAGCGCGGCATGGCGTCCACGTTCGAGGAGTTCCTGCTGGCGGCGGAATATGTAATGTCGCGCGGGAATAGTCAGGTTATCCTATGCGAACGCGGCATCCGCACGTTTGAAACCTACTGCCGCAATACGCTACCACTGGCGATCGTGCCGGAAGTCCATCGCAAGAGCCATTTGCCCATCGTGGTGGATCCCAGTCAGGGCACGGGCCATGCGCATCTGGTGCCGGACATGTGCCGGGCGGCGGTGGCGGCGGGCGCGGATGGTTTGATTATCGAGGTGCATGGCGACCCGGAACATGCCATGACCGATGGTGCCCAGTCCATCACGCCGGAAACGCTCATGCAGACCATGCGGTCGCTGAAGCGGATAGCGCTGGCGGTGGATCGGGAGATGTAAACCGGCTGACCACGCTGCGGCGGTCCGGGCGCATCGGCTCAGGGCCGCCGCAGGGTGATGCTGAGGGGGCGGTGGTCGCTGGCGGTGTCGAAGTTCTCGCCCCACCAGATTTTGGCGGAATCGGCCACATAAGCCTGACCGAGTTGGGGGGATAGGAAGATATTGTCAATCGCTTCGCGGTAACGCGGATTGACAAAGCTAATGCGCTGGGCCAGCGGGCGTCCTGCCTGAACATCCACCATGCCCGGCACGGTGGCCAGCAGCGTGGAAAAAGCAGCGCTGTCGGGGGTGTCATTAAAATCACCCGCGATCAGGAACAGGCCGGTGGCGCCCTGTTCATGGCGGATAATTGAAACGGCCTTCTTGGCTTCAGCCAGACGTTTGCGGGCCCCTTTCGGATCGCCGGTGGCATCGCGTTTACTCTTGAGGTGCACGCCGTAAACGGACAGGTCCAGGCCGGGGGCCAGCTCCACATCCACCTGAATCAGATCGCGGGCGAATTCCGTGGGCATAGCCTCCGGGGTGGCGGGCGGTTCCAGGGCCACGGTTTTGTGGCTGACAATGCGGGTCACGGGAAGTTTGCTGAGGACCGCTACGGTGATACCGCGCGGGTCATTGGAGGGTGGGTCCACCACAACTTTAAATTCCGGCAGCAGATCACTGGTCAACTTGGCCAGATAGCCCCCCTGCTCGACCTCTTCCAAGACCAACACATCGCAGTTCAGGGTTTTGATGGCCGCGACGAGCGCTTTAACTTTGGCTTCGGGCTTGGCCCCGGTGCCTTCATCGGCCGTGTAGGGATTATCGTATTGGTCGAAGAGATTCTCGATATTGTACGTGGCCACACGCAAGGTATTGGACCAGTTGGCCGGGACGCCGTAATTGGGCATTTTTTCGGCAGTATTTCCCGCGGCAATTCGTACCCCGGGATCGGTGACCGGGCGGATGGAATTTGGCGCGGACACGGTAGGTTGAGGCTCGGGAAGCATCATCCGCATAAAGCCCGCACCACCCACAAAGCCCAACGCACCACCGACTACGACCGCGAAGATAATGGCACTGCGCATTACGTAACTCCTTAAAGGACCTGTCTTTGGTTAAAATATAATGCCTTTAACCCCCGCTGACCATCGCTTAACTATAATTTAACCATGACGCCACCCACACAAGACCTGCTTGATCTGATTATCGTCGGGGCCGGCCCGGTGGGGTTGTATGCGGCGTTTTATGCCGGATTGCGCCGGTTGCGGATCAGGGTGATTGATTCGTTGCCAGAGGTGGGTGGACAACTTACCGCGTTATATCCCGAGAAATACATTTTTGACGTGCCGGGCTTCCCGAAAATCCTGGCCCGGGATTTGGTGGGACAATTACGGATTCAGGCGGAGAGTAATCAGCCGGAATTGGCACTGGGGCAAACGGTGCTGGAGATCAAACCCGATCCCGAGACCGGCGTGTTTACTCTGCACACCAATGAGGAAGTGCATCGGGCGCGGGCCGTGCTGATCGGGATCGGGGCCGGGGCGTTTCATCCGCGTAAACTCGCGCTACCTAATACTGCGGCGTTGGAGGATCACAGTTTATTTTATCTGGTCCGGCAGAAAGCGGATTTTCACCGGCAACGTACGCTGATCATCGGCGGCGGGGATTCGGCACTGGATTGGGCGCTGAATCTGGCGGATACCGCCCGGGAGATCACGTTGATTCATCGGCGGAATCAGTTCCGGGCCCATGAAGACACATTGCAACGGGTTTTGGCTGCGGGTGTGAAGGTCTTGACGTTCAAGGAATTGCAGAGCGTCGAAACAGACGGGGAAACCTTGCGGGCGGTGACGATTTTTGACAACCGCACCAAAGCCACCACCCGGCTGGAAATGGACCGGATTCTCGTGCAAGTCGGTTTTCTGTCCACGTTGGGACGGCTGGCCCAGTGGGGGTTACGGCTGGAGGGTAATGCCATCGCGGTGGACCAGCACATGGAAACCAGTGTGCCGTTGATATTTGCGGCGGGTGACATTTGCACGTATCCGGGCAAGATCAAACTTATCGCCACGGGTTTCAGCGAATCGGCGATTGCGGTGAATACCATAAAAACCCGTCTGGACCCCAAGGCCAAGCTATTTCCCGGCCATTCCAGCGAAAATCTGGCGCAGGACGACACCACGGCCACATTGGGATAGATTCTTGCTCAGCGGGTGGCCAGCAAAATGATAATAATCAGTAATTCCACCACCACCACACCAGCGAGGACCAGCACGATCGGATCGCGCAGACGGTCGGCCAGGGAGGGGGGCGCCAGGTCAATGGTGTGCTGCTGGGAGTAGAC
>JBAXGE010000023.1:0-20570 GCA_037139555.1 Phycisphaerae bacterium | reverse complement strand
TCTGGGGGGTGGAGGGTTGGCAAATGGGGGGATTTCCGGCAAGATAGGGGTTTGTTAATTTTTCTGGAGATATTGGCCCATGGGTTACGAAGCAGAAACACGTCAGGCGGAGTTGACCACGCGGTTGTTGGTGGCGGGTCAGCAGCATGTTTTGCAGTTTCACGATCAACTTGCCCCTGCCGAAAAGCTGGCGTTTGAGGAACAGCTTTTGAGTCTGGATTGGAAGTTGATCGGCAGGCTGATCGAGACGATTGTGCGCAAGCCCAGTCATTTTACGCTGCCACCTAATGTGCAGCCGGCGAGTTACTTCCCGCATGAGCCGGCGACCGCGGTTGATGGGGCGAAGTATGATGCAGCCATGGCGCGGGGCGAGCAGTTGCTGCGGCAGGGACGGATTGCGGCGTTTGTCGTGGCCGGGGGCCAGGGGACGCGGCTGGGATGGGAAGGGCCGAAGGGAACGTTCCCGGCGACGCCGATCAAGAAGAAGCCGTTGTTCCAGTGCTTCGCGGAATATCTGTTGGCGCTAGGCGCGCGGTATGGCAAGCCGGTGCCGTTTTATATCATGACCAGTCCACTGAACGACGCGTCCACGCGGGCGTTCTGGAAAGACAATAATTTCTTCGGTATGAATCCGCATGATGTGATGTTCTTCCCGCAGGACTCGCTGCCGGCGATTGATTTTGACGGGCGCGTGTTGCTGGAGCGCAAGGATTCGCTGGCGCTGAGCCCCAACGGGCACGGTGGGAGTTTGCTGGCGTTGTACAAGTCGGCGGCGATTGATGATATGGCCCGTCGGGGCGTGACGCAGATCAGCTATTTCCAGGTGGACAACCCGATCGTGCGGTGCATTGATCCGCTGTTCATCGGGCTGCATGATCTGGAAGGCGCGCAGATGAGTTCGAAGATGCTGCCCAAGGCGTTTGGCAAGGAAAAGCTGGGCAACTTCTGCATCATTGACGGCAAGCTGACGGTGATTGAATATTCCGACCTGCCCGATGAGCTGGCGGAACAGCGGCTGGATAATGGGCAGTTGCGGTTCCGGGCAGGTAGCATCGCGCTGCATGCGATCCGACGGGACTTTGTGGAGCTAGTGAACGCGCAGGGGTTTGCACTCCCCTACCACCGGGCAGAAAAGAAGGTGCCGTATATTGACCTGACCACGGGGCAATTGGTGAAGCCGGAGAAGCCCAACGCGGTGAAGATGGAGACGTTTGTGTTTGATGCGCTGCCGCTGACAGATCACTCGATTATTTTTGAAGCCGACCGGCTGGATGAGTTCGGGCCGATCAAGCAGCCCGAAGGGATTGATTCGGTGGTGAGCAGCCACGAGACCACCACACGGCGGAATGCCATGTGGCTGGAACGGGCAGGGATCAAAGTCCCGCGGAAGGCCGATGGCACGGCGGATTGCGTGATCGAAATCGCCCCGAGTTTCGCGCTGTATGTGGCGGATGTGGTGGCGAAGAAGGATCAGGTGCCGGAGATTACGCCGGGCGCGGCGATTTATCTGGCGTAAGTAGCACGTATTTAAGACTTATAACGATCCATTGGAGCACAATAATATGGCCCTGCCCCCGAAACGTCCGGCGTCCCCGATTGCACGTAAATCCGTAACCAAGCCGGCGGGCAAACCCGCTGGGCGGGATCGGAAAGATGAGTTTGGCCCCCCCGCCCCGCGCAAGAGCCGGGCGGGACTGTATGGGGTGCTGATCTCGGTGGGGATTATGGTGGTGGTGGTGGCGGTGGTGATATTGAACCTGTTCGGCGGGTCGCTGTTCTATACGTGGTTCATTGGCGCCCCCACTGCAGCGGTGGCGGACCCGGCGATATTCCAGCCGATGAAGGTGAGTTTCAAGGCAGATACGCTGGTGACGGTGCCCAGCGGAAGCGGTGCGGAGGCGACTTATAACAAGATGCTGACGCTGGCGATCACGGCCAGCCATGGCAGCGTGCGGGAATTGCGGCTGGTGGTGAATGAACTGCGCGGGAATCCGAAAAAACATCCGATCTTCAGCCAGGTGGTGGCGCTGGGGCTGGAGGCGGCGCAGCAAGGGTTGGCAGCGGATTCGGACCTGCGTCTGCCGGACTATCCGATTGCGCCCACGACGGCGACGACGATGCGGGATGCGCTTTACAGTCTGGGCCGGCTGATGACGTTGGCGGCGACGTGGGAAAACACCGGCGGGAACAAGGCGGAGGCCGTCGCGCTGGATCAGGCGGCGATACTGATGGGGTACCGGTTTTTTAACCAGAGCCGGTATGTGCCGACGAAATCAGCGGGGATTGGCATCATGAGCGAAGGGATGGCGGGGTTGAAGCGGATTTATGAACTGAACAAAGATACGAATAAAGCCGCGACGATAGGCACCGCGCATCGGGAAGTGGTGGAACTGGCGAAGAAATGGATGAACAAGGAAAAGATTGTGCGGATGGCCAAGCCGGAGGCGGGTGATCTGCATGCGTTGGCCACGCAGGATATGGATTTGGCCTGGCAGCGGGAAGGGTTGATGTGGCTGGGGGTGGCGCAGTGGACGTGCGGGGGCAGTATGCAACGGTCGGCGATCCAGACGTTTTTGGACAAGACATATCAGGGGAGCACGAGTGCGGAGTTGCGGACGACGGCGCATGACGCGTTGACGTTTGTGAAAGAGAAGGTGCGTGATATCCCGACGGACTGAGGCGGTGGCGTGAAGCGGGATACGGTATTCACGTTTACGTATATGGAGTATGTAATAAGTTGTAGACAGGGCCCGGTATCATAAGTAGAATATGAACGTGCGATTGGAGAACACATGTCGTTTATAGTGTGTTATCACGTTGGTTCATGTGTAGCGAATCGGCGATTTGGGATCGGGAGTTGGAAGCGATAGACATTTTTTCAAGGAGTTTTCCATGGCTGTT
Source organism: Phycisphaerae bacterium (assembly GCA_037139555.1). Lineage (GTDB taxonomy): Bacteria > Planctomycetota > Phycisphaerae > WQYP01 > WQYP01 > JBAXGE01. Next base: position 17,669 of record JBAXGE010000023.1, on the reverse strand, counting down.
TTGGTAATTGAAGATGATGCTCAGGTGCGGCGATTGGTGTGCCGGATGCTTGACCGTAATGGTCTGATCACGGAAGAAGCCAATGATGCCAAAAGCGGGCTGCGCAAGGCCATGGATTCGGAATATGATGTGATCATTCTGGATTTGATGTTGCCGGACCGGGATGGTCTGGAAGTATTGCGGGATTTGCGCAAGAACGGCAAAGACACGCATGTGCTGATTCTGACGAGCAAGGATGATCCGCAGGATCGCGTGGAAGGTTTGGATACGGGGGCGGACGATTATCTGATCAAGCCGTTTGTGCCGGAAGAATTGGTGGCCCGCGTGCGGGCACTGATGCGGCGGCGTTATGGCGTGAAGGACCCGGTGGTGAAGATCGGCGATCTGGAAGTGGATACGTCCACGCATCTGGTGACGCGCGGCAAGCGGCCGGTGGACCTGACCCCGCGGGAATACAACCTGCTGGAGTATCTGATGCGGCGCAAGGACAAGCTGGTGACGCGCGATGAAATCTGGCATCACCTTTACAGTGCGGAAAACGGCGCCACGAGCAATGTGGTGGATGTGTATATCGGTTACCTGCGGCGGAAGCTGGAAGTACGCGGCGAAACCAAGATGATTCATACGCGGCGCGGCGAAGGGTTTATGTTCTCCACGGCGCAGCGGTTCCAGAAGCCCAAGAAGAAACGCTAAGTTGGGATGAAACGCATCATGTTCACAAAACCCCGCCGGGAATTCGGCGGGGTTTTTTGTTGGGCTTCGGCCCCAGCATTGCTCCGGGCATCGGGCTGGAATGTTCATAACCTGTCACGGAAGGATTATTATTTTTCGGATTGCATACGGCGACAGCCTCGGGCATGATTACGTAGTTAATACAAGGCCAGAATTATGACGACCCAACCTAATGATTCCTCCCCCCCGCCGCGGCCGCAGAGTTCCAAGACGGAGCGGCTGCTGGAACGGCTGCCCCCCACCGATGCGGCGGCGGAAATGGCGTTGATTGGCTCGATGCTGGTGGACCCGGAGATTATCGGCAATGTGGCGGGGATTGTGCAGGATGAGCGGCAGTTTGCCCGGCCGGAGAACGGGTTGCTGTATCGGATTCTGATCGAGCTGTCGCAGAACAATCAGCCGATTGACGGGCTGCTGGTGACGAGTTATCTGGAGAAGCAGAATCTGCTGTCGGCCAGTGGCGGGTTGACGCATATCGAGGCGTGTTTGAACACGGTGCCGAGTTCGGCGAACTGGCAGGGGTATGCCGAGATTGTGGCGGAGAAGTCGCTGCTGCGGAACATCATCCGGGCGTGCACGGATACGCTGCAGGATGTGTACGACAGCGGTGAGGATGCCAAGCAGATCGTGGACCGGGCGGAGCAGCGGATATTCGATGTGGCGCAGGAAAAGAACAGCCATGAGGCCGTGGCACTGAGCACGGTGATGGAGCAGATTCAGGAAGTCATAGACAAGCAATCGGGAGAGCAGTATACCGGGCTGCCGACGGGGTATACGGACCTGGACAATCTGACCTCGGGTTTCCAAAAGGGGGAAATGCTGATTCTGGCCGCGCGGCCCAGCGTGGGCAAGACGGCGCTGGCGATGAATATCGTGGAAAATGTGGGGATCAACGACCAAAAGCCAGTGTTGGTATTCAGTCTGGAAATGAGCAGCCAGCAATTGGCCCAGCGTATGTTGTGTGCCCGCAGCGGGGTGGACGGGCACCGCCTGCGGCGCGGGATACTGAGCCGCGAGGAACGGAATGGATTGGGCGAAGCGATGGCGACGTTGTCCACGGGCAAGATCTTTATTGACGACACGCCGAGTATCTCGCTGATGGATATCCGCACCAAGGCGCGGCGGATGAAGAAGGAACATGATATCCAGTTGATTGTGATTGACTATCTGCAGTTGGTGGAATCGCCGCGGGCGGAAAACCGGCAACAGCAGATCGGGGCGATCAGCCGCGGGATCAAGGCGCTGGCACGTGAGCTGGACGTGCCGATTCTGGCGCTGAGCCAGTTGAATCGCGCTTCGGAAAGCGAAAGCCGGCTACCGCGCACGAGTGATCTGCGCGAATCGGGGAGTATCGAGCAGGATGCGGATGTGGTAATGCTGCTGCACCGCGAGTCGGTGATGCACCGCGGAGATGAGGAGTGGAAACAGGCGAATCAGGACAAGCTCAACGAGGCCTTGCTGATTATTGCCAAGCAGCGTAACGGGCCGTGCGATACGGTGAGTTTGACGTTCCTGGAAGGTTCGACGCGGTTTGAGAACCGGACGAATAATTATGGCGGGTAAAGGGTGGCCCCCCGGCCGGGCGGGTGAGTAATTTTTATCACACTGACATTGTACCAATGAAAAAGGGCACCCGCGTGGGTGCCCTTGGTGTTTACGTTGTAACTGCGGCGGATTAGGCCTGCGGGGCGACCGGGGTTTCCGGGATGGCGACTGTTGCCGGAGCGACGGCCACATCGGCAGATGCCTCAGCAGCCACTTCCTCTGCCGGGGTGGCGTGGATGAGCTGCATCTCGAGGTAAGGACGGAAGGAAGTGCCCGCCGGGATCAGGTGACCCAGGATGACGTTTTCCTTGAGGCCGCGGAGGTGGTCAATCTTGCCGGCGATGGCGGCTTCGGTCAGGATCTTGGTGGTTTCCTGGAAGCTGGCGGCGGAGACGAACGATTCCGACTGCAAGGAGGCCTTGGTGATACCCAAGAGCAGGGTCTTGGCGGTGGCCATACGGGGGCGTTTGGCCTTGGCGGGTTGACCGGCCTGGGCGGTGACGCTCTCGTTCATGGCGCGGAGGTCTTCTTTGCTGATGAGATCACCGATGGTCAGGCCCGTGGAGCCCGGATCGTCAATCTTGACCTTGCGGCCCAGCGCTTCGTTGCCACGACGGAAGCGGAACTTATCCACGACTTCGCCGGGGAGGAATTCGCTGTCGCCGGGGTTTTCGACCTTCACCTTGCGGAGCATGGTGCTGATGATGATCTCGATATGCTTATCGGAGATCTTCTGGTTCTGGGCGCGGTAGACGTTCTGGATTTCGGCCAGCAGATAATCCTGCAAGGCTTCTTCGCCACGAATACGCAGGATGTCGTGGGGCACCATCGGGCCTTCGATCAACGGATCGCCCGCTTCGACGCGGTCGCCGGCATGGACCCGCATGATGCGGTCCTGCGGAGCATGGTGTTCCTTTTCGATGCCGCCTTCGCCCTTGACGATGATGGTCATCTTGCCGCGGCGTTTGTCGCTTTGGAGTTCGACCACACCGGAGATTTCCGCCATGATGGCGGGACTGGTGGGCTTGCGGGCTTCGAACAGTTCGGTCACGCGGGGCAAACCGCTGGTGATGTCCGAGGTACCCTTGGCTTCCTTGGGCAGACGGGCGATGAGTTCGCCGGCCTGAACCATCTGGCCATTGTCCACTTCGATACGGGTCCGGGCGGACAGGTAATGGAAGTCGAGGGTCTTGCTGTCGCTGGCGTCTTCGATCAAGAGACGCGGGTGGCGTTCGCCCTTGTGCTCGGTGACGATCAGACGGCTGGTGCCGCCTTCGCTTTCACGCCGGGCGGTTTCGCCTTCGACCACGTCTTCAAACTTCACGCGGCCGGTTTTTTCGGCGAGCATGGGAGTCAAGTGGGGATCCCAAGTGCAGAGCTGCTGGCCGCCACGGACGGATTCCTTGTCCTTGACCACCAGGCGGGCCCCGTAGGGAACGCGCTGGCGTTCGAGTTCACGGCCCTTGGCATCGCGGAGAATGATTTCGCCATTCTTACGCAAGACCACGGTGCGGACGGTGCCATCCTTGTCGGTGACGTCGGCGGCGTTGAGATCGCCGTATTCGACGATACCGGATTGGCCGGCGATGATTTCATTCTTGCCGAGTTCGCGGGTTGCGGAACCGCCGGTGTGGAAGGTACGCATGGTGAGCTGGGTACCGGGTTCACCGATGGACTGGGCGGCGATGATGCCGGTGGCCAGACCTTCTTCGACGAGCTTGTTGGTGGACAAATCCACACCGTAGCAGCGGGCGCACAAGCCACTGTGGGCTTCGCAGGTCAGCGGGCTGCGGACGCGGACGGTATCAAGGCCGAGTTTTTCGATCTTTTCCGAAATGGTTTCGGTGATGATCTGGCCTTCGTTGACGATCACTTCATCGGTGATCGGGTTGACAATACGTTCCACCGAGCAACGGCCGATGATCATGTCCTTGAGGGGCACATCAATCTGGTCGCCCTTGTAGAGCGCGGTTTTCGGGATGCCGTTGGTGGTGCCGCAATCGTGCAACGAGATGATCACGTTCTGGGCGACATCGGCGAGCTTACGGGTCAGGTAACCCGAGTCGGCGGTCTTGAGGGCGGTATCGGCCAAGCCCTTACGGGCACCGTGCGTGGAGGTGAAGTATTCCAGCACGCTCAAACCTTCGCGGAAGTTGGTCTTGATGGGGGTTTCCATGATTTCGCCCGAGGGACGAGCCATGAGCCCACGCATACCGGCCAACTGCCGGAAGTTGTCTTTGTTACCACGAGCGCCCGAATCCTGCATGACGTAGACGGGGTTGAGATGGGGCTTGCCCTTGGGGTCCTTCATGGGCAGAGGTTCGCCCTCGGGACCGCGGGTGTCATGCTGCAACTCTTCCATCATTTCCTTGGTCACTTCTTCGCGGGCGTGGGCCCAGACGTCGAGCAACTGGTTATAACGTTCGCCGCCGGTGGTGGCACCGATGGTGAAATTGCGTTCGATACGGTCGGCCTTTTTCTGGGCCTTTTCGATGATTTCGGCCTTCTTGGCGGGGGTCCGCAAGTCGGCGATCCCGAAGCTCAAGCCACCGAGGGTGGAATACTTGAACCCGAGCTGCTTCATGTTATCCAGCAGGTCAATGGTCGAGGGGCGACCCTTGATGCGGTAGCAGTCCGCGATGACGCGGCTGCCGCCCTTGCTGGAGAGCGTGCAGTTGTAGAACGGCATGCCCACGGGCAGGATATCATTGAAAATCAACCGGCCAATAGTCGTGGTGACACGCAGGTTGGCGGGAGTGGCGGTGATGCCCTTCTTTTCGTCGGTGACGATCTGGTTGCGGTCAATCCGGACCTGAATCAGGGTGTGCATACCAATCTTCTGATTCTGGTAGGCCATCAGGGCTTCGGAGAGATTGCGGAAGGCCAATTCCTTGCCGATGGGACGATCCCCGGCTTCGCCGCGGAGCAAGGCGGTGATGTAGTAGATACCGAGCACGATGTCCTGCGAGGGCCCGATGATGGGGGCACCGCTGGCAGGCGAGAAGATGTTGTGCGGCGACAACATCAGGGTGTGGGCTTCGGTCTGGGCTTCGATGGAGAGGGGTAAATGCACGGCCATCTGATCCCCGTCGAAGTCGGCGTTGAAGCCCTTACACACGAGCGGGTGAATCTTGATGGCATTGCCTTCGACCAGTACGGGCTCGAACGCCTGGATACCCATGCGGTGGAGCGTGGGCGCCCGGTTGAGCATCACGGGATGGCCCTTGATGACTTCTTCCAGAATGTCCCAGATTTCCTTGTCGCGCCGTTCGATCATTTTCTTGGCGGACTTGATGGTATCGGCATAGCCGTGTTCTTTGAGTTTGCGGATGATGAAGGGCTGGTAGAGTTCCAGCGCGATCTTCTTGGGCAGACCGCACTGATTGAGCTTCAGTTCGGGGCCGACCACGATGACCGAACGGGCGGAATAATCCACGCGCTTACCGAGCAGATTTTCGCGGAACCGGCCCTGCTTGCCCTTGATCATGTCGGTCAGGGACTTGAGCGGACGGTTGCTGGAACCGAGCACCGGACGTTTGCAACGGCCGTTGTCGAACAGGGCATCCACGGCCTGTTGGAGCATGCGCTTTTCGTTGCGGATGATGACATCCGGGGCGTTAAGCTCGACGAGCTTGCGCAGCCGGTTGTTGCGGTTGATGATGCGGCGGTAGAGATCGTTAAGATCGCTGGTGGCAAAGTTGCCGCTTTCCAGCATGACCAGCGGGCGCAGATCGGGGGGAATGACCGGAATCACTTCGTAGGTCATCCATTCCGACTTGTTTTCGCTGCTGCGGATGGCTTCGACGATCTTCAGACGCTTGGTAAGGTCTTTGATCTTCTGCTTGCTGTTGGTATTGAGGATGTGCTGCCGAATCGTGTCCGATTCTTTCTTGAGATCCATACCCATGAGCAGGGTGCGGACGGCTTCGGCGCCCATCTCGGCCTTGAACCGGCTGGGATATTTGGCGCAGGCATCGTTGTATTCGTCTTCGGTGAGTATCTGCTTGAACTTCAGCGGGGTGTCGCCGGGATCGGTGACGATGTAATCCTGATAATAGACCACCTTTTCGAGGTCGCCGGTCTTGACATCAAGCATGTTGCCCAGACGGCTGGGGGTGGCTTTGAAGAACCAGATGTGGACCACGGGCGCGGCCAGATTGATGTGGCCCATGCGTTTGCGGCGCACGCGGCTGTGCGTGACTTTCACGCCGCAACGGTCGCAGATGATGCCTTTGAACTTGGTGCCCTTGTACTTACCGCAGGCGCATTCCCAGTCCCGTTCGGGGCCAAAGATGCGTTCGCAGAACAAGCCGTCTTTTTCGGGACGGTAGGTGCGGTAGTTGATGGTTTCGGGCTTCTTGACTTCGCCGAACGACCATGAGCGGATGTCGTTGGGGTTGGCAAGGGCGATTTTAACGGCGCCGAAATCATTTACGCGATCGTATACAGCCTCTGTCATTGGCTTAAACTCCTGACCGTGAGCAATTCTGATACTTCAGTTTCGATGCACAAGCCGCCGGATTAGAGCGACTTTTTCTTTTCCAGTACGATATTCAGACCCAAGCCGCGGATTTCGTTGCACAAAACATCAAAGCTGACGGGGGTGCCGGCTTCGAGGATATTGGTGCCCTTGACCATACTTTCGTAGATCTTGGTACGACCTTCCACGTCGTCGCTCTTAACGGTGAGCAACTCCTGCAGGATGTAACCGGCGCCATAGGCTTCCAGGGCCCAGACTTCCATTTCGCCGAAGCGCTGGCCACCGGTGCGGGCCTTGCCGCCGAGGGGTTGCTGCGTGATCAGCGAGTACGGGCCGGTGCTGCGGGCGTGAATCTTTTCGTCCACCAAGTGGTGAAGCTTGAGCATGTACATGTAGCCCACGGTGACCTTCTGTTCGAAGGCTTCGCCGGTGCGGCCATCATGCAACGTCATCTTCAGGCCCTTGGGCATTTCGACGAAGATTTCTTCCGCCGGGGGCACCTGCTGTTTGTCGGCCAGCAGTTTGGTGCGTTCGCGCACGTGCAGGTTGGCGGCTTCCACAGCTTCGTAGATTTCGCGTTCTTCGGCCCCGTCAAACACGGGGGTCACGGCCTGATAGCCGAGAATGGACGCGGCCCAACCCAGATGGGTTTCCAAAATCTGACCGACGTTCATACGACTGGGCACGCCCAGGGGGTTGAGCAGAATGTCAACGGGGGTACCATCGGGCATGAACGGCATGTCTTCTTCGGGCACGATGCGGGCGATGACACCCTTGTTACCGTGGCGCCCGGCCATCTTGTCACCGACGGACAGATGCCGTTTGGTGGCGAGATAGACCTTGACCATTTCGAGCACGCCGCTGGGCAATTCGTCGCCGCGCTTCATGTGTTCGAGCTTGCGCTGCTTTTCCTTGACCAGTTTCTCGTCGGACTTGTGGAAACGGGTGTAGATCTTTTCGGCTTCCGTCTTGAGCTTCTCGGCGGCCTTGATCCAGTCGGGGTTGAAGTTCTCGATCTGTTCGAGAATAACTTCATCGTTCTGGCTCTTGCCGACCTTCTGACGGGTCTTGGGATCCATCATATCACCGCCGGTGAGGGCGTTGATTTCTTCGGCGACTTTGCGGAATTCCGCACAGCGCCGTTTGTCCATTTCTTCGGCGTACGCCTTGCGGGCGGTATCCAGTTCCTTCTTCTGATCGTCTTCCAGATGCATGCGGCGCGAGAACTTCTGGGCGGCGATGACGACGCCTTCGGTCCCGGCGGGCACATCCAGCGAGTCGTTCTTCACGTCTTCGCCGGCGCGACCAAAGATGGCATGGAGCAGTTTTTCTTCCGGCGACAGTTCGGTCTTGCTCTTGGGGCTGACCTTGCCGACCAGAATATCGCCCGGCCCGACGCGGGTGCCGATGCGGACGACGCCCATATCATCGAGATTCTTGAGGGCTTTTTCCGAGACATTGGGAATGTCGCGGGTGAACTCTTCGCGGCCCAGCTTGGTCTCGCGGATTTCGACTTCAAACTCCTCGATGTGGATCGAGGTGAAGGTGTCTTCCTTGAGCAGACGTTCGTTGAGCACGATGGCGTCTTCGAAGTTGTAGCCGTCGAAGGTCATGAAGGCGACCAGCACGTTCTTGCCGAGGGCGAGTTCGCCGTTCTTACAGGCGGGACCGTCGGCAATAATCTGGTTTTTCTTGACCTTCTGGCCAAGTTTGACCAGCGGTTTCTGGGTCAGACAGGTCTTGTCGTTCAGGCCCGCGTTCTTGCGCAGGTCGGAGACCTGGGTTTCTTCCTCACCCTTGATGACAATCCGCTGGGCATCGCAGTAGGTGACCACGCCGGAGAACTCGGCCTTGACGACCATACCGGAATGCTGCGGGATGTTTTTCTCGATGCCGGTGCCGACGAACGGGGGATCGCACTTGAGCAGGGGCACGGCCTGGCGTTGCATGTTGGAACCCATGAGGGCGCGGTTGGCGTCGTCATGCTCCAAGAACGGGATCAGCGCCGCGGACAGCGACACGACCTGCTTGGGCGAGATGTCAACATAGTTGACGTCCTTGGAATCCACAGCCTGCAGATCGCCGCGGACGCGGGCGAGCAGGGTGCCGGGCTTGATCTTGTTGGTGCCGGGCTCGAGGACTTCCGGCGGCGCGAAGACCGCTTTCATTTCCTCGTCAGCGCGGAGATTGACGGTCTTGTCTTCGACCTTGCCGCCGACCACCTTACGATACGGGGTGATCAGGAAGCCGTATTCATCGAGGCTGGCGTAAATGGACATGGACGCGATCAGACCGATGTTGGTACCTTCGGGGGTTTCGATCGGGCAGATGCGGCCATAGTGGGAAATATGCACATCGCGGACTTCGAAGCCCGCCCGCTTGCGGTTCAAGCCCCCAGGTCCCAGCGCCGACAGACGGCGTTCGTGGGTCAACTGGGCCAGCGGATTGGTTTGATCCACCACCTGACTGAGTTCGCTGCGGCCGAAGAAGAATTCGATGGCGCTGCTGATGGACTTGCTGTTGACGAGTTCGACAATCTTGAAGGCGGAGGTTTCGTCCTTGTTGCTCATGCGTTCCTGTACGGTCCGCTTGAGTTTCAGGAAGCCCTTGCGAATTTCCTCGGCGGCCAATTCGTCAATGGTCCGCAGGCGACGGTTGCCCAAGTGGTCAATATCATCCACATAACCCTGATTGGCCCGCAGGCCCATCAGATACTTGATGGATTGGATGATGTCCTCAGCGCGGAGGGTCATCAGGTCTTCCGAGACGTTCAGATCAAACTTGCGGTTGATGCGGAACCGGCCCACGCGACCGAGCCGGTAGCGGTTGTCGTCGAAGAATTTCTCATGGAACAGGGCCTTGGATTTTTCAAAATTCACCGGGTTGCCGGGACGCAGACGGCTGTAAATCTTTTCCAGCGATTCCTTGTAGCTGTGCGTGCCGTCTTCCTGCAGGGTGTTGAGGATGATGGCATCGTTCATCTTCTTGATGACGTCCACCTTCTTGATGGCGCTGGCCTGAATCTTGGCGACGGAGTCGCCGATCTGGGCGCCGGCCTTGACGAGTTCTTCGCCGGTGGCGGTGTCCACAATGGCGCCAGCGGCATAGTATTCGGGCTTGAGCTGGCCGGCACTGATGGTTTCGACTTCGTAGAATGCGCGGAGGATGGCTTCATCGGTCGAATACTTTTCGTCCATGGCCCGCAGGAACGTGGTGGCGGGAATCTTGGAACTTTGGTCAATGCGGACGGCCAAGAGGTCTTTCTTGGTGACGTTGATTTCGATCCAGCTTCCGCGTTCGGGAATCACACGGGTGGCATGCAGTGGACGATCGCCATCGCGTTCGCCGATCATGAAATCCACGCCGGGGGAACGGTGCAACTGGCTGACGATGACGCGTTCGGCGCCATTGATGATAAATTCGCCACCGCCCATCATGATGGGGATATCACCGAGGTAGATACCCTCTTCCATGATTTCGGGCTTGTCCTGGCGCTGCAAACGGAGCTTGACCTTGAGGGGCATGCCGTAGGTCAGGCGCAGGGCGCGACATTCATCGGGGGTATAGCGCGGTTCTTCCAGCTCGTAGCTGATATACTCCAGCTTCATTTTGCCATCGAAGCTGCTGAGCGGGAAGGCTTCATGGAGCAGGCCTTCGAGCCCGGATTTCTGCCGTTTTTCCGCGGGCAGGTCCGATTGTAAAAAGCGCTTGTAGGAGTCGGTCTGCACCGCGACCAGATTGGGAATCGCCTGCGCATCGCCACGTTTGGAATAATCTTTTACCGGCCTAACTTGCATGCATCACCTCGGACAAGAAACCACGCAACTCGTTCAATCAAGCTACGAAAATCTAAATTTTAATTTTGTGGGGGCGCCCCTGAAGAACGGGACCAGAGATATTGGGCCAAAATCTTCATAGACCCGCAATCTTACCACCACAATGACTTGTTCACAAGTCTTGTCTAAATAAAAACCTACAACAATCCCTCCGTCATCGGACGACCGAACATCAAATTCATGTTTTGGATGGCCTGGCCACTGGCGCCCTTGACCATGTTGTCAATGGCGACGCTGACCACCCAACGGTTCCCGGCTAATTTTACCGCAATATCAATATAATTCGTGTTCGCGACATATTTAATCGCGGGCAACTGCTTCGTCCGGATACGGACGAAAGGTTGTCCAGCGTAATACGCCGTAAAGGCGGCTTCGGCCTGAGCCTGGGTGAAACCGGGCCGGGCGGGTAGAAAAATTGTTTCCAGAATGCCCCGATCCACAGGAATCAGGTGCGGAACGAACAAGACCTTGACGGAGCTACCGAGGACCCGGCTGACGGTCTGTTCGATTTCCGGGGTATGCCGGTGGGTGCCGATGGCGTAGGCTTCGAAGTTTTCGTTGCGTTCGGGGTAGTGGTGTTCCTGCTTGGGGGTGCGCCCCGCCCCGCTGATGCCACTGGCAGCGCTGATAATCAGGTCGGTGGGGTCGGCCATACCGTTGGCCAGCAGGGGAATAAGTCCCAAGGCGGCGGCCGTGGGATAGCAGCCGGGGTTGCTGACGAATTTCGCCTGCTTGATCTGGTCGGCAAAGAGCTCGGGCAGGCCATAGACGGCCTGGGCGAGATTGGGCATATCGCTGTGTTTGTGTTTGTACCAGTGCTCGTAGACCGTCGGGTCGGTCAGCCGGTAATCGGCGGAGAGGTCGATCACGCGGACGCCGGCGGCCAGCAACTGGGGGGCATGTTCCATGGAGGCGACGTGGGGCAAACAGAGGAACGCGACATCGGCCTCGGCAGCGATAGCGGCGGGGTCAAAGGCCCGGATGGGCAATTCGCACCGGCCGGAGAGTTCGGGAAATAATGTGCTGATGGGTTGTTCGGCTTTGCGACTGGCGAGATAGGTGATGCGGACATGGGGGTGCCGCAGAAGCCACTTGATGGTTTCCAGCGAGGTGTAGCCCGAAGCACCCACAATGGCAGCCCGAATCATGCGACCACTCCCGAAAACCAGCATAAGTCATTTTTAGGCAATGACTTACTAATTATAAGCCGCCTTGAAAACAGTCCAAAAACCGCACCCAAGGGGCATAACTGACATAAATAGCGACGGCGTCTGCACGCAGACGCCGTCGCGAGAGCACAAAGTAAAGTTCCCGCTTAACGCTTAGAGAACTGGAAGCGACGACGCGCACCGCGCTGACCGTACTTCTTACGTTCCTTCATGCGGCTGTCACGGGTGAGGAAGCCGGCATCCATCATGGGCTTCTTGAGGGTGACATCGTAGGTGACCAGAGCACGACCAAGGCCCAGCAGGACCGCGCCGGCTTGGCCGGTGACGCCGCCACCGTCTACGGTGACGTTGACATCCATCTTGTCGCTGACATTGGCCAAAGCCAACGGTGCCTTAACGGCGGCGATGTCCTTGGGTTCTTTGAAGAATTCATCGGCGGGGCGTTCATTGATGACGAACTTGCCCTGACCGGAGGACATGCGAACACGGGCGACGGAAGTCTTGCGACGACCGGTACCCAGGAAGAACAACTTTTCCCCGATCGCCACGATACCCTTACCGCGCTTTACCGGACGTGGTTTGCTAGCTTCAGCCATGATTGCCTCGTAAAAACTTGCTTAATCACAAAGTAAAATTACAGTTCCAACTTTTCCGGCATCTGAGCGGCATGCGGATGTTTGTCATCGGCATAGCACTTCAGCTTGGTTGCCATCTGGACACCCATACGGGTTTTGGGCAACATGCGCTTGACGGCCAGTTCAAAAGTCTTGGCCGGGAAACGTTCCAGCATTTCCTTGAGCGGACGGACCTTACGGCCACCCGCATAGTAGGTGTAATATTCATACTCGCGTTGTTCGAGCTTGCGGCCGGTCACCTTCACCTTGGCGGCATTGATAATGACGATGAAATCGCCGGTATCAACCGTGGCGGTGTAGGTGGGCTTATGCTTGCCCATCAGACGCATGGCAACGGCGGACGCGAGGCGGCCAAGGGTCTTACCCGTGGCGTCCACAACGTACCAACGCGCGTCTTTATGGCCGACTTTGGCCAAGGTGGTCCGACATGCCGAGTTGGCAATGCGACGAACCGGCTTAACAGCAGTTTGAGTGGTCATGATTCTGTCTTCCGCACTAATCTGGTTATCCGAATCCACACCGGCAACGTAGCATCTACATCGCCTATGCGTGGCAAAGTCCCGTAGTTTAACCGCTAGCCATATGGTGTCAAGAGCAGGAGCTCATGATTTAGCCAGATATGTCAACTTTGCTCATTCGTTCTTCGCAAAGTACGCTTTGGAGCCTTTCCAGTCGGGCTTCATGGTGTCGCCGCCGGGTTGCCAGTTGGCCGGGCAGACTTCGCCATGTTCACGAACGAATTGGAAGGCCTGCAGTACGCGGAGGGCTTCATCCACGCTGCGGCCCACGCCAAGATTGTTGACGGTGACGTGCTGGATGACGCCATCGGGATCAATCAGGAACAGACCACGCAGGGCGACGCCACCTTCGGTGAGGACGCCGTAATCGGCGGCGAGTTTGCGGTCCAGATCGGAAATGAGCGGATAAGTTAAGCCACTGATACCGCCGGACTTACGATCTTTTTCCAGCCACGCCAGGTGGGTGTATTTGCTGTCAATGCTGGCGGCCAGCAGGGCACAATTGATCTTCTTGAAATCCGCGACTCGATCCGAGAAAGCGAGTAATTCGGTCGGGCAGACGAAGGTGAAATCCAGCGGATAGAAAAAGAGGACGACCCACTGGCCACGATAATCGGAGAGTGTGATTTTCTGAAACTGGCCGGCGAGTACGGCATCGAGAATGAACTGGGGGGCGGGCTTGCCGATCAGGGAGGCAAAATTCACTTGCGGGGCGGGGGTATCCATTTTTTTCACCTTTACAAAAACAATGTTAACGAGTCATCCGAACCAAGCGTACCAAGGTTAGGCGGTCTGGGCGCGTTTTTCCAGTTAATTATCCGAATTAATCGTCGGAATTGGCCGGCAGATAAAAACGCAGGCTAGCAATAGGACCATGCCGAGGGCGCCGTAACGCAAGGTGGAGTCCACGGACCAACTGGCCGCGCCGTAGCACCAGATGCCCAGCACGACCAGACCAATGGCCCAGCGCCGGGAACGCGGATAGCGACTGGTGAGCCAGCGGATGAACATGGCCAAGACCAAAATGGTGGCGCCAAAGCTGAGGACGTAGGTAAGGACTTGAACCAAGGGGCCACAAATCTCGCCCCAGCCAGCGGGCAGAACCGCGGTGGTGGCGGGATTTAACAGATCATGGCCAGCGTGGGCCAGATGGCGGACGAGATCACGCAGAGGGACATCGCGCAGGGCGGTCAGACCGCCAGCGCCGAGCAACGCCACGCAGGCAGCGGTTACCCCCCCACCCCAGGCCAGCGCCCGGACATCCCAGCGCACGGGTGGGTCTTCTTGGTCGGCAGGTGTGAAATACCGCTGCAAGATAACCACGCTGCTGAGGCCGCCGGCACTGACAATCGCGGCGAGAATGAGGGCTTCGGACCACGGCATGGCGGTGTAGAGCAGGTCAGCGGTAAGCGGGCGTTGGCTGAGGAGCACGCCAGCGCCAGCGAGGATGATCCAGACCAAGGCCACACCACCGAGCAGCCGCGCCAGCGGCCAGAAGAACCACTGGACGGGCAGATAGACGAGCAGGCCGATGATAAGGGCCAGGGCCGTGTAGAGCGGCCAGCCTTGCCAGAGCCAATTCGCGAGGGCGGGTTGCTGGGCCAGGCCCAGTGCGAGCCACGCGGCGCCGAGCGCGGCGCATGTGCCCAGCCAGGTGGCGAAGGTACGCCGGCCGGGGCGCAGGACGTTGCCGCAATAACCCGCGAGCAGCGCGGCGATGAGCAGGCCGGCGCAGGCAATCCATGCGGCCGCTGGCGGGGCGACGGTGCGCCAAGCGGTGGCGCCGGCGGGAATACTAATTTTCGCGCCCATCAGTTCGCTGGCGTTGGAGGGACGCAGCAGGTCCACCGCGCCGTCATTGGCGTCGGCGGGCCGGACGTGGAGATCAAACATTTCCGGGGCGGTCCAGGCGGCGCCGCTGGGCAGTTGAACAAACGTGCGGGCGGGGATGCGATAGACCACGACATTATCGTAGCGGTCACGCGGGGCAATGGCGGCGGTATCGGGGGCGATGAAGACAGTGCCGGAGGTAAAGGGGATCAGGGCTGCGGGAAAATGCTCGGTGCGGGTTTCGAGGGATTTGTGCAGCGCGTTGTAGCTGGCGATGCCGGTGAGTGTAAGCGCAACGAGCAAGGCCAGACGACCAAGGGAAGTCCATGCAGTGACGCTGGTGGCGGGAGTGAATTTGCGACTGAGCCATTCGGCGGGCCAGCCGAGACACAGACCCAGCCCCAGCACACCGAGGAGTGCGGGCAGGAGGCCGAGTTTGGCGGCGAGGACGGGACCGATGAGCAGACCGAGCCCTAGACGCAGGGCGAGTTGGCCCCAGCCGGGACCATCGGGGCGACGGTCCAGCCAGCCGGTAGCAAGGACGAGGAGCCAGGCGAGTAACAAGAGCAGGCCGATGGTCACGTCAAGTCTCCAATAAACGAGGGGCGGGGCCTGCGGATTTTGTCCAGTTGGCGAGGACCCGTGTATATAGTAGAATAACACGCCGCTTGACGCGATGCGATCGTAGCTCAGTTGGTAGAGCAACAGACTTTTAATCTGTGGGTCCTGGGTTCGAGCCCCAGCGATCGCAATTCTCCCCCTTATATATCCAGTTTTCGGTTTCCCTCCCCATGAGTGGGTTTAATCGCCCTTTTGGGGCGTAAGTGGTTCATCCGGGTTTTCCGGGGAGCTGGTATTGACCGCTTCAAGTACGGGAGTTTAGTCATACTGCCGGATGAACCAAGTATTCTGTGGTTACAAATTCAAATACTTGCGCAAGACATCCGCACGATGGACTTTGCGGGCTTCGGGGTCCAGATCGCGGGCGGCTTCTACCTGCAGGTGGGCGGACTGGGTCCAGAGGAAGAGCCGGTTGAGCAGGGCCAGCGATACGCCGGAGATTCGGCCCATGGCGGTACCCAGCCGCAGATAGCTGAGGTGAAACAGCGTCTCTTCGGTACTCAGCAGCCGGGCGTATTTGAGCACCCCCAGGGCCCGGCCAATGCGGTCATCCAGCAGATAAGGCCGCTGGGTCAGCAAACGCTGCCGGGCGTCCTGCTCCATATACAGTACCTGCGGCAGGACGGCGGTTTCCAGCTCATGGATAATTTCTTCCTCGCTGCGGCCCAGCGTGGTCTGGTTGGATAACTGATAAAAGTCCCCCACCGCTTCGGTGCCTTCGCCATACAGACCACGGATCGCCAGGTGCATATCCTTGGCGGCGGCGAAGACCTTGTCCATATCGCCGTTGAGCTTCAGCGCAGGCAGATGCAACATCACACTGACGCGGAGGCCCGTGCCGACATTGGTCGGGCAGGCGGTCAGGTAGCCAAAACGGTGATTGAAGGCGAATTCCAAATGCTGCTGCAAATCATTATCAATCTGGTCGGCCTGAGCCCAGCATTCCTGTAGTTTCAGCCCGCTGCGCAAGACCTGCAGGCGGATATGGTCCTCTTCATTGACCATGATGCTCAGGGTCTCATCGCGCGAGACGGCCACGCCGCGGGCGCCCTCGCCGGCGGCGAGATTTTTGGAGATCAGATGACGTTCCAGCAGCAGTTGCCGATCGTGGGCGCTGGCGGTGTCCAGCATCATAAAGTTCAGATTGGCCATGCCGAGTTTGGCCACGCGCTGTTCAAACAGGCTGCACAGTTCCTGCTTCTGCGCCGCGCTGGCCTTGGACATAAAGGGAAAGTTGGCGATATTGCGGGCCAGACGCACCCGTGAGGAAACGACAATCGTATCCGATCCGCCAGCGGGTTCGGTAACCGTCAGCCAGGCGCCGACGGGAGAATCAAAGGCATCCAAAATCATCGCTACTCCTTGGCCGGTTTATTGGCCGGGGGATTCAATTTGCCGCAGGTCATCGCGCAACCGGGCGGCGGTTTCATAGGCTTCCTGCGCCAACGCAACTTGTAATTGCTGACGCAGGGTGGCAATTTTTTGTTGGCGTTCCAGTACCACGGTTTCGAGTTCCAGCGGGCTGCGGGCCCGGGGCAGTTTGCCGGTATGATGCGACTGGCCGGATTGGGCGGTTTCGATCACGGGCAACAACCATTCGATAAAGTGCTCATAATCATGCCGGCAACCCAGCATGCCATGGTGTTTGAATTCACTCATCGTCAGACCGCACTGCGGGCAGGCGGGCTCATCCTCGGGCGTCAACTCGGGTTCAGTCAGCTCGGGCAGGTCCGCAGCGATCTCCGCATCCGGGTCCCCGGGCATTTGCGCCGATTCTTCAATGATGGTGACCAGACCGGCTTCGGCGGCGTGCTGAACACAGAGATGAATTTCGTGGAATTCGCCCGATACCATCTCCGAGAGATGTACCGTGGCGGGTTGGCCACATTTTTGACACTGTTCCATCACGGCCTCGCGCCGAAAAAACACCGTGGCAAAGGTGCCTACGCACCGCCCGAGCGTCCTGCTCGTTGCGATAAGTATATCATGACGGGGGCGGGAATATAGTGCCGTAGGAGATTTATCAGGCCTTGATATCAGGTCTGGCCGGGCTGGTGGGCATCACCAGTGTGGGCGGGATCATTTCACTGACCGGCACGGTACGGCAGCGCCAATGCGAATGCGTACGCGAGGGGACCGCGGACAGAATCTCCGCATGGTGGGCATGATTGGGTAACTGGCCCAGAATGCGCGTGGAGATTTCCACATCGAGTTCGACCATGCCCGGGGCGACTTCATAGTCGCGGGTACAGACGGTGGAGAACTTTTCGGCAAATGTGACGCCCTTGGAATCAAGCAACGGA
>JBAXGE010000022.1:0-21201 GCA_037139555.1 Phycisphaerae bacterium | reverse complement strand
CCGGCGGTGAAATCATAATGAGCCTGCTTGCCGGTGCCAAAATGGACCTGCTTGAGCATTCCGGCTTCCAATAAATTGCGGATGGTGCGGTAAATCGTGGCCCGGCTGATACGCTGTTCGCGTTCGCGCAGCAGCAGGAGCAACTCCTCGGCCTCAAAGGGGCGACCGAAGTCTTGGATGGCCTGCAGCAATACCCGACGTTCCATCGTGAACTTCAGTCCACGCTGCTTGAGATAACTGCGAAAAATGACTTCCGGGGCGTCCATGGCGACCATTTTAGCGTGAATGCGGGTAAATATCAGCCTAATATTTAGCAACAAAGGCCGATTAATGGATATAGAAAACGCTTGAGTTGGTTCGTTTGGTAACCAAGTTTCTACAGACTACCCGCGTCAGCATATTTTGAGGGAACTTTTTTTCCCCGTCAGCGTCTAAGCGCCCGTATCGGACCCATGCGTTTCTGTTAATGCGGAGGCTGCGATGATTAGAAAATTACTGCTCGTTCTGGTGGCGATGCTGCTTTGGGCGACTCCGGCCATGGCTGATGGGTTTATTATCGTGCCCCATCCCCCCCGGCCCATCCCGGGCCATTTCAGCTTTGCCCCTTTGGAGGTGTCCTATCACCATGTGACGTGTGCCATTGACGATCAGCACGCCGTCACCACTGTGGACCAGGAGTTTTATAACCCCAATAATTCGCGTTTGGAAGGGGAATACATCTTCCCATTGCCCAAGGGCAGTCGGATAGACAAGTTCACCATGGATATTGATGGCAAGCCGGTCGAAGCCGAATTACTGGACGCGGAAAAAGCCCGGAAAATCTACGAAGATATCGTCCGGAAAATGAAAGACCCGGCTTTGCTGGAGTATTCCCAGCGTGATATTTTTCGGGTACGGATTTTTCCCATTGAACCCATGGGCCGCAAGCGCATCCAACTCAAATACAGTGAACTACTCATGCAGGATGGGCAGATGCTGCATTATCACTACACTTTGGGTACCGAAAAGTTCTCCAGCAAACCCCTCAACAGTGCTTCGGTGAAAGTTACGGTAAATAGTCCTTTGCCGATTACCAGCATCTATTCGCCCTCGCATACCGTGGATATTAATCGCAAAGGCGATAAGTCCGCGACCGTCGGCTGGGAAGCCAAAGACGCCCGGCCGGACACGGATTTCCATCTCTATATCGGGCGCAAAGCTGATACGCTGGGGATGAACTTGCTGACCTTCAAACCGGAAGCCGATAAAGACGGCTACTTCCTGTTGTTGGCTTCGCCGGTCCTGAAAACCCAACCCAAAGCCATGCCCAAGGATGTCCTCTTTGTCATGGATACCAGTGGCTCGATGATGGGGGACAAGCTGGAGCAGGCGAAGCGGGCCTTGAAGTATTGTGTCAGCAGCCTGAATCCCGAAGATCGTTTTGAATTGATCCGGTTTTCGACAGAAGCCGAAGCGGTTCTCGGCCAGTTGACCAACGCGGATAAAGCCAATCGCGATAAAGCACTGGCCTATATTGATGGCATGAAAGCCGCCGGCGGTACCGCCATTGAAGAAGCCGTGGGTAAGGCATTGGAAATGATGCCGCGCGACGGCAAACGCCTGACCATGATTGTCTTTATCACCGACGGTTTGCCTACCATTGGCGAACGCGATCCCGATCGCTTGTTAGCCAAGTTCAAGGCTGCCACCGGGGCCACCCGTGTTTTCACATTTGGTATCGGCAGCGATGTCAACACCAAATTGCTGGATCAGGTGGCGGAAACCTCGCATGGGTATAGCCAATATGTTTTGCCCAAGGAAGATATCGAAGTGGCCATCAGCAGTTTTATGGCCAAAGTGCAGGACCCGATCCTGACCAAGTTGAAACTGGAGTTTTCCGGAATCCCAATCGCCCATCAGTACCCGCGTGAACTGCCCGACTTGTTCAAGGGGGATCAGTTGCTGGTGATGGGTACCTATCGTCAGTCGGGCAACAGTGCTGCGGTGTTAACGTGTCAGGGCGCTGCAGCCGAGGAAAAATTCGCCCAGGATATGGTCTTTCCCGCCCAAACGGATTCCAGCAATGAATGGATTGCCAAACTCTGGGCCGCCCGGCGCGTCAGTTGGTTGTTAGAACAGATTCGGGTCAATGGTGAAAGCAAAGAAATCAAAGAGGAAATCACCGAATTGGCCCGGCGGTGGGGGATTGTAACCCCGTATACGGCACTGCTGATTATCGAAGATGAACGTGGTCGCAATGTCCCCGTGGCCCAGCGCAGCCTGCGCGAAATGGAAGGTGATGCCGGGGCCATGCAGCGTACCAAAGTCGCGTTTGATGCTGCCCGTGAAGGCGTACAGTCCGGCGGTAATTCTGTGAGTATGTCGGTGAATACCGATGGGCTGCGTCGTGCGGATAATATGGCCCAGTTACAGGATGTTGCTGGCCAGAAGAGTGAACGCCTACAGGTACCCACCGCCCCCGGTATGGCAAGCGCACCGGCACTGACCAAAGCCGTGGTTAATGGTATGAGCAACAATCAGGCGCAAGGGTACCATATCGTGCAAAACTACGCCCAACAGAATCGCATGATCAAGGGTCTGACGTTCTTCCAGAACGGCAACCAGTGGGTGGATCAACGTACCCAAAAGATGCCCACTAACGCGACTCGGCAACGGATTGCCTTTAATTCCGAGGCGTATTTTGAACTTTTGCGTAAAAACCCCGAGGTTGGACAGTGGTTGGCCTTGGGCACCGAAGTTAGTTTCCAGCTTGGTGACAGCATCATTGACATTGCACCGGAACCATAAGTCTGGCCGTATCATGAAGTTAACCATGGGCGTGGCGTTGTGCCACGCCCTTTTTTGTTGCTGGCGGCCTTTGCGAAGTTACTGCAAATCAGGGATAATAAAATGTTTGGCCGCATGTACTTACGTGCGGCATGGATGTCCCTTATTGGAACCTGTAGGAGTAGTCGAGACATGATCGTTATCCTGAAAGCTGAAGCCACGGAAGCCCTGATTAAAGATATTTGCAGCCAAATCGAAGCGCTGGGTTTGCAAACCCATTTGTCCCGTGGCCAATTTCGTACGGTCATTGGCGTGGTAGGCGAAGAGGGGCAGGTTGATCAGGAACATCTGCGTTCGATCGTGGGTGTGGAGCAGGTGCTACCGATCATGAAGCCCTACAAACTGGCCAGCCGGGAATTTCATAAAGAAGATACGATTGTGTCCATCCCGCGGCCGCGCGGTGGCGTGGTCAAGGTGGGCGGTGGTCATGCCGCGATGCTGGCCGGGCCGTGTGCATGCGAGGATGAAGCCATGGTGCATCAACTCGCCCGCGAGGTCAAGGCCGCAGGCGCCTCGGTCCTGCGTGGGGGGGCATATAAGCCCCGTACCAGTCCTTACTCGTTCCAAGGTCATGGCGAAAACGCGCTCAAGTGGTTGCGCGATGCCGGCCAGGCCAACGATATGCCTATCATCACTGAAGTGATGGACACCCGACATGTTGAAATCATCGAACGCTATACCGATGTCTTCCAAATCGGCGCCCGCAACATGCAGAACTTCAATCTGCTGTCCGAAGTAGGCAAGACCCGCAAGCCGGTCCTGCTCAAGCGCGGTCTTTCGGCTTCGATTCAGGAATGGCTGATGTCGGCGGAATATGTGCTCTCGCAGGGCAATAAAGATGTGATCCTGTGCGAACGCGGGATCAAGACCTTTGAAACCGCCGTACGCTATACGCTGGATGTGGCCGCGGTGCCTGTGGCCAAGGCGCACAGCCATCTGCCCGTCATTGTGGACCCCAGTCATGCCAGCGGTACCCGTGAGTATGTCCCCGCGCTGGCGCGGGCGGGTATGGCCGCCGGGGCGGATGGGATCATGGTGGAAGTACACGATTGTCCCAGCAAAGCCATGTGCGATGGGGCGCAAGCCCTTTTGCCGGAGGCTTTTGTGGCGCTGATGAAAGATCTCCATCAGATTGCGGCTATCCTCAATCGGAAGTTCAACTAATCCCCGAGGCTCAAGTTTCAGCCTATGAGTACGGCACCCACCGAGTTAAATCGGCCTGATTTGCGCCAGCAGATTGATGCCTGCGTGCATTGTGGCTTTTGTCTGCCCGCGTGTCCCACTTATCTGGCGACTGGCGACGAGGCTGATTCGCCCCGTGGGCGTTTGCATTTGATGCGGGCCGTGATGGATGGACGATTGTCACCCGGACCGACGGTGCTGGCGCATCTGGAACGCTGTTTGGTCTGCCGCGCCTGCGAGATAGCCTGTCCGTCCGGGGTGGAATACCACGATATTCTGGAATTGGTCCGGCCTGCGGTCAGCCAGGCGGTACTGCAACGCCCCCAGGAAAACCGGATTCTACAATTTCTGGTCAGTCATGTGCTGCCGTTTTCCGGGCGGGTGCGTTTGAGTATTCTGCCCTTGCAGTTGGCCCGGATCATGGGCTTGTCAGGTCTGGTCCAGCGGATCGCCCAACGGCTGCCTGCGCCCTTGCCGGCAATGACCAGCGTGCTCCCGCCGGTACCTTTGCTCCCGGTTAAAATCCCACTTAATAATCCCGCCATTGGCCCACGGCGGGGTAGTGTGGTGTTATTAACGGGATGTGTTGGCTCGGTGGTTTCACAGGGGCTCAATGCCGCCTGCGTGCGAGTTTTAACCGCCAATGGCTTTGATGTGAATATCATGCCCGATGAAGGCTGCTGCGGTGCCATGGCCGCGCATGTGAACATGCCGGCAGATGCTGTGGAATTTGCCCGCAATCTGGTGGAACGGCTGGAACGCCGGAGCGAAGATTATTTTGTTTCGGCCATTGCCGGTTGTGGCGCCCAGTTGAAATCGTTGGACCATGTGCTGGCGGCCAGTCCGCAATGGCATAAGCGGGCACAA
This sequence comes from Phycisphaerae bacterium, assembly GCA_037139555.1. Taxonomy (GTDB): domain Bacteria; phylum Planctomycetota; class Phycisphaerae; order WQYP01; family WQYP01; genus JBAXGE01. The sequence continues at coordinate 16,326 of JBAXGE010000022.1, read as the reverse complement.
GCGGTAGTGGCCCGGATGCGCGATATCACGGAATTACTTGCGACGGTGGGCCTGACCCGTACCCCCGGTCCCTTGCCGTATCGCGTGACGTACCACGATCCCTGCCATTTGCTCAATGCCCAGAAGTTACGGCAACCCCCGCGGCAACTATTGTCCGCCATTCCCGGCCTAAAGATCGTGGAACTGCCCGAAACCGAAGTCTGCTGTGGCGCGGCGGGGGCCTACAATCTGGCCCAACCCGACATGGCCAATGTCTTGGGTCAACGCAAAGTTGCGAATATCAAAACCACCGATGCGACGGTTCTGGCCACGGCCAATGTCGGCTGTGCCCTGCAAATCGAACGCCATCTCGCCCAAGCCGGCATATCCGTACGGGTGTGCCACGTCATTGAATTGCTGGATGAGTCCTATCAGCCCTTTGTGATCCTGCCCAGGCTTAAGTAAGTTCGCTTATTGCGGTACACAAATCTGCGGCTGGACACTGTTGGCGATCAGTTGCCGGCCCGCCGTCAACGAGGCCATATGGCCACTCGCAATAGCCTGACCGATTACATTACCCAGCGCGGTCGCTTCCACCGGGCCGGCCAAGACCTTCAATCCAGTTGCATTGGCCGCCAGTTGGTTCAGCAGCAGATTTTTACTACCGCCACCGACAATATGCAGTTGCCCGAAATTCCGTCCGGTGACATTTTTCAGAATCTGAATCACTTCGGCATAGCATTGGGCCAGTGATTCGAAAATCACCCGCGCGAATTCGCCTTGGTTGGTCGGTACCCGTTGGCCGGTGCGTTGGCAATACGCGGCGATCTTGTCGCACATCTGGCCGGGCTGGCCAAAGCTTGGTTCATTGAACAGATCCAATTTGGCGGTATTGGCCGGGGCTTCGGTCGTGAGTTTATCCAACGTGGAATAATCCACATCCCGGCCTTCCTGCGCCCATTGCCGTTTGCACTCCTGGATCAGCCACATGCCGGTGATATTCTTCAGCAGGCGGATTTTCCCCCCGACTCCGCCTTCATTGGTGATGTTGGCGTCTTGTACGACCTGCGTCAACACGGGCTCATCCGCTTCCGTGCCCAGCAAGCTCCACGTCCCGCTGGACAGGTAGAGCCAGTCATTGTCGACTGCGGGAACGCCGGCCACGGCACTGGCGGTGTCATGTCCGCCCACCTGCCAGACCGGGATACCAGCCTTGCCGATGATCTGGCCAACTTCTGTGCTAACCGGCCCCAGCAGGCTTTGCGGTGTGGCCGGAGCCACGGGTGTGCTGAATAAATGCCGGGGGGCGCCGATGGCGTCCAAGATTTCTCCGGACCAATTCCGCGTCTTGGCATCAAGCAGTTGTGAGGTGGAACTGATGCTGTATTCATTGCTCATGCGTCCGGTCAGCAGATAGCCGATCAAATCTGGCATAAACAGCAAGCGCCTAGCGACACCGAGAATCGAGTCCTGCCGCAAGCTCATACTGGCCAATTGAAACAGCGTATTCAGACTCATGGTTTGCAGGCCGGTGATGGCAAAAACCCGTTCCTTGGCGATCCGGGCAAACACCTGCTCCGGCAGCGTGTCGGTCCGACTGTCGCGATAGCAGACCGGATTGGCTAATAATTGTCCCCGGCCATCGAGCAGCCCAAAGTCCACACCCCAGGTATCTACCGCAATGCCAGATATATCCGGTTGCTGGCTGATTCCTTTGGTCAGGCCGACCAAAATATTGTTCCATAATTGCGGTAAATCCCAAACCAGCGTACCGGCAATTTTGACTGGTTCATTGGCAAAGCGGTGCATTTCCTGCAAGGTGATTTGGTTATCGGCGATGGTTCCCAACATGACGCGTCCCGAACCGGCGCCCAGATCAATAGCCAGATAATGCTGTGCCATAAACAAAACTCCTGTCTGCTAAGGTGCGTGTTAGATAAACGCTGGGGACGGTTTCGTCAAATCAGACCCGGAGAAAGTATTTAATTCAGCCCCGCGCATTTGACGTCAAGCCGGGGTTTCCTTAGCATGACGAGACGCGGAAAAGTTGCCTTTCGGGCAATCCTACGCCAAATGCGAATAATTGATGGCAACGAATTGGTAGAAAACAAGTTATGACTCAAAACGTGGCTGGCACGAATCCCCCGGAACGAGCGAATGCTGGAGCGGCACAGGTGCGTCTGCCCAATAATGCCCCGATCGCAATCATTTCCGATATCCACGGCAACCTCGAGGCGCTCATAGCGGTTTTGGCCGAGATTGACCGGCGGGGTATCAAGCATATTGTGTGTCTCGGGGATGTCATCGGTTACGGGCCCAATCCCCTGGAATGTATGGACTTGGTGATTGAGCGCACGATATTTTCACTGATGGGCAACCACGATTTTGCGATATTTTTTGAACCCTTTAATTTTAACGCCGCCGCTGAATCAGCCGCCTACTGGACCCGGATGCAGTTTGAACGGGATGCCAGTGCGGAACGGCGCAACCGTCGTTGGCGCTATCTGGGTATGATGATTACCCGCTATTCCGGGGAGCGTTTCTATGCCTATCATGGTTCACCCCGACGTCCGATCAATGAATACGTGTTCCCCGATGATGCCGCCAACCATGCCCGGATGAGTCAGATATTTGAGCGTTTTCCCAAGCTATGTTTTGTCGGGCATACCCACGTTCCTGGAGTGTTTTTACCCACGCCGGAATTTCTCTCCCCGGATGATCTGCACAATGTTTTTGAAATCAGCGCCGAAACCAAGGCTATGATTAACATTGGCTCAGTGGGGCAACCCCGGGATCGTAATCCCAAGAGCAGTTTTGTGATTCTTTACCCGGATCGGGTGGAGTTCCTGCGTGTGCCCTATGATGTGATGACCACGGTGGAAAAGATCAAAAAGATCGGCGATCTGGATAATTTCCTCGGCGCGCGTCTGCTGGAAGGACGCTGAGTCGAGCTCCCAGTACTAAATGAATGGAATGAATCTGTATGGACATGAAGAAGTTTTTCTCCAATTTTGTAATCGTGATGATGATCGGTCTGGGCGCTATGTATGTGTATAACACCTACATAAAAACCCCGGCTCCCGTCGGGCCCGCCGCGCCGGTGGCGGCAGCTTTTACCAGCCAGTTTTCGGTCACTACCACCCAACCGATCAAGCCGATGGATGATCCGCAACTGATCACACTGGGTTCGGTGGACCCCACGCAGCCTGCGAAGCTGGCAGTGACCATCAATACCGCTTTGGCCAGTGTGCAAAAAGTGCAATTGAATCCGCGTGATTATGCCGCCACAGTGGGGGGGAAAGAGCCCCTCACACTGCTGCAAGCCGATCCCATTACCCTGCCCCCTTTCGCCACGCTGTCCGCCCGGGTCAATGGCAATGTTTACAGTCTGGGCTATGTCAATAATAAGCCCGTCGTCTGGAAAGTCGTTGGTGTGCCCACCGCCACGCAAGTGCAACTCAGTCTGATTTTGTATGCCGATGTGGCCGCCACGGAACCGCTGGTGGAAATCCGCAAAATCTTCACTTTGCGGCCGGATCAATACGAAATGTTGGTTCGTCATGAGATCATCAACCTGACGAACAAAACCATTTCCGCAGAGATTGACCAGATGGGCCCGACGGATATGTGGAATCTTCCGCCGGATGATCCGAGGAGTGATTCGCGTCATTTTCATGCGGGCGCGTATATCTCGGTCAATAAAGAAATCAAGGGCGATTTTTTCCACGAACTGCATGCGACCTTTGCTAAGCCTGGCGCTCTGGCCAAAACAATTGGGGAATTCCAAGGTGCAGACCGGCTGGTTTGGGTGGCGACGGGAAATCGTTTCTTTGCTACCATTGTGCGGCCCTTGCCCTCCACGGCCACTCCGGCAGTAGATTTGCTGGAAAATAACACGCCCATCGCCCAGATTGATCACCTGCGTTCGGCGGTGATCGAACCTTTGTACCAAGACCCCGCACTGACGAAGAGTGTGGTGGGACTGCACCTGAACGGCCAAAAAGTTGAGGTACCAGCCGGGGCGAAGGCGAACCTGCCTTTGGACGTATATTTTGGTCCTAAAAAACGTGATTTGCTCTCCGGGACCGTAGTTCCTATTTCGTCGCCGTTAGCAGACCGGCAGACGCAGCCGGCAGTTTTTAATACCTATCAATATATTAAAGTCATTATGTTCAGCCAAGGAGGGCCATGTGGTGTCTGTACCTTCTCGTGGTTGGCGTTGTTCATCCTGAAAATGCTCGATTGGATTCATGTCATCTCTTTCGGCAACTATGGGGTGGCGATCATCATTCTGGTTCTAGTGGTCCGGTTGCTGCTGCATCCCCTGACCCGCTACAGTCAGATCCAAATGGCGGTGATGTCCAAGAAAATGGCCGGAGTGGCCCCGGAATTGGAACGTGCCAAGAAGCGTTACGCCAAGGACAACAAGGCGTATCAGGAGGAGATGATGCGGATTTACCGCGAACACAAGATCAATCCCGCCGGTGGGGTATTGGGCTGTGCGCCTATGCTGCTGCAAACCCCCATCTGGATTGCCCTTTATGCGGGGTTGGCCGTGGATATTGATCTCCGCCATGCAGGTTTTATTCCCGGCTGGATTATTGATCTGTCCAATCCTGACACCATCATGCACTGGAATCCCGTCTCGATTCCGTTGATGGGCGCGGTGGGGGGGCTGAATTTGCTGCCGCTCCTGCTGGGCGTGGCGTTCTTCTTCCAGATGCGATTCCAGATGGCGACCCAGCCCAAATCTGCGGATGACCAACAGCAGCAGATGCAAAAAATCAGCCAGTGGATGATCATGATTTTCCCGGTGTTCCTGTATAACGCACCGTCGGGTTTGAACCTGTACATCTTTGCCAGTACGGCCGGTGGGTTGATTGACACATGGATTGTGCGCAAGAGCCTGCGGAAGCGTGGCCTACTGCCCAACCAGCCCGCACTTACACCGGTGTCTGGTAAAGTCGGATAACGGAGTCTCCACCCGTGCACCCAGCCGACATGATCGTGGCGGTGAGTTCCGCCCCCGGCGTGGCGGCACGTGGGATTCTGCGTATCACCGGCCCCCAAGCAGTGGCGTATGCCAATCCGTTGCTGTATCAGCCCTTGTCGAGAACAGCGGGTACGTTTTCGGCACATCTACGCTATATCCCCCTAACCATCACGGTGTTGGTGTTCACCGCGCCGCACAGCTTTACCGGTGAGGAGACCGTCGAGCTGCATGTACCCGGTTCGCCAGTGCTGCTGAATCAATTACAGGAAGCTGTGCTTCGGCTCGGGGCCCGCGCCGCCGGTCCGGGCGAGTTTTCGCTGCGGGCCTTTCTGCATGGGAAGTTGGATTTAACCATGGCCGAGGGGATCGCCGCCACGATCGCCGCCAGTGGCAGTCGTGAACTGCAGGCGGCCGCCGTATTGCGGAACGGTCATTTCTATCAATGGCTCCAACAATGCACCCGGCAACTCACCCATATCCTTGCATTACTGGAAGTCGGTCTGGATTTCGCCGATGAACCCGACATGGTTTTTATTGACCCCGAGGAATTGCTGACTCAGGTCAGGGCGCTCCGCGACGAAATCATTGGGGTACAGCGTCGGGCGCTGGATTGGCAGCGGTTATCGCGCCTGCCGGCGGTGGTACTGTTAGGGCGGGCCAATGTCGGGAAAAGCCTGTTGTTGAACCGGCTTAGTTCCACAGCGCGGGCTTTGGTATCGCCGGTGGCGGGCACCACCCGCGATGTGTTGGAGGCAATTGTGCCTACCCCCAGCGGTCCGATTCGCCTGCTGGATGTGGCGGGTCTGGAACAACAGACCCACCAAGAGCTCCGTACCGCGATGCATAACGCACGCAGTCAGGCGCTGGCTCAGGCCGATGTGATTATGGTTCTGCTGGATGCCGCAGATACCCCGGAGAGTGTGGCCGAAATCAGGCACGAATTGACTGCTTGCCAAACCATACCCACAGTGTGGGTTAGAAATAAGATTGACCTACCGGAAACAGGTGCCGATGGCGTTACCACCACGTGGACCATATCTGCCCACACCGGTGCTGGCATTCCCGCGTTGGTCCGCCATGTGGGTGCCTGTGCGTATCGGAACGAAGCTTTGGCTGGTCAGGTATTTGTGCTCAATGCGCGGCATCGTGAGTTGCTGTCCGCAACGACCGACAGTCTCCAACGGCTATTGGCCATGACCGCGCCGCAAATTACGACCAACCCCGAACTGGCTGCCGCAGAATTACGGCTGGCTTTGGACTTACAGGGACAGATTACCGGCCACACCGCGCCGGACGCGGTATTGGGGCATATTTTCAGCCAATTCTGTATCGGCAAATAACGGCCGGGATTGTTATTCCCGGGGGTATCAATTACGATGCCTGCTGGTTTTGCGGTTTTATCGGGACCGAATTGATGCCAGAAAATGGACTCCATAAACTATGGGCGCGGACCCAACTCTGGGTTTGGATCGGATTGTTTCTGACCCCGATATTGGGCTATCTCTGGCTACACAACCCCCAGTTGGCCGATCATAAAATCCATCTCACCTACATGGCCTGGGGTAACCCCGAGCAGCAGCGTACGGATGAGCAGATGCTCGACCTGTTTCAGACCCAGAATCCCGACATTGCCGTGCATTACCTGATGGTTCCCGGGGCGCCGTACCCGCAGAAAATGCAGGTCATGTTGGCGTCGAACACCGAGCCGGACGTCTTTCGCGTGGATCTCTACCAATTACCCCGCCTGATCCCGATGGGATATTTCCGACCTCTGGATGATTTCATGGCCGCAGATGAAAAGGCGGGTTTATTTCGTCGCGCCGATTATGTCCCCCAAGCCCTGAACGAAGTCAGCTATCGGGGGCAAACCTATGGGCTGAATACCTTGTTTGGCGGGAAATTAATATACTACAACAAGGACCTGTTTCAGGCCGCAGGGTTGACCGATCCATTCGAACTTTACCAACAGGGACATTGGGATATCGCGGCGTTTCTGCATGCGGCCCAAACCTTGACCCGTCGGGATAAAAATGGCCGGTTGGAATCACTCGGGATGCGTTTGGAGAATCTGGACGTCTGGTGGCTCATCTGGCTGTATGGCGGTGAAATTATCGATAGCCAACACCAAGTCTATGTGGACCAACCTCAAGCCATCGCGGGTTTGACCTTCTTCAACGATTTGATGCATAAATATCGGGTCGTGCCCAAAGTCGGCGAAACTATTCCTGGTCAGTTAAGTTTTGAGACTGGTATGTTGGGTATGACCAGCGGATTTGCCGGTGAGTCCCCGCGTTATCGCAAGCAGATTGGTCGACAGTTCAACTGGGATGTGGTTCCCATTCCCACCGGGCCGACAGGTCGCCATGCGCTGGTCAAGGGTAATGGTCTGATGCTCTCGGTACGCAGTCGGCACCCCGAAGCTGGCTGGCGGTTAATACGCTTTATGTGCGGTCCACAGGCGGAGCAGGCCTATTGTGGCGATCAACTGCGTCGAGCGATTCCCACACTGTTGCCGGTAGCGGCCAGTAAGGCGTATCTGCAAGCCACCCAGCCACCCTATAACGTCGCCGCATTTACCAATCTTTATCAGGATGGACGCCAACTCCCTGTCACGGACCGGTGGGCCGATTGGCAGCCAATTCTGGGCCGCTGGGTCGAGCGGCTTACACTGCAAAAAGTCACACCGGAAGAGGCGGCCAAAGGGATGGCACAGGAATTACGCATTACGTTCCCACCTGTCCAGTGATTGGCCCCAACTTGCCAGCGTCACGGGTTTCGGCCACAATATTCCCCAAAGGAGTTCTACGATGTTGTTACAAGCTGACGATGTGATTGTGTGGCAGGGCGATTCCATCACCGATGCCACCCGGCGACGTGAGGAAAAAGAAGCCAATCCGAACGGGGCTGGCCTGGGTTGTGGTTACGCCTTGCAAGCTTCCGCGGTCATGCTGGCCAAATATCCCCAATTCGGTCTGAAGTTTTACAACCGTGGAATCTCCGGCAATCGCGTTCCCGATATGTACGCCCGTTGGACGGAAGACTGCATGAATCTGAAACCCACGCTGATCAGCATCTTGATCGGAGTGAATGACACCTGGCATGGTTTTACTTCCAATCAGGGTGTGAGTGTGCCAAAATTTGAACGGGTGTATCGGCAATTATTGCAGGAAACCAAAGAACACAACCCCGCCATAAAATTGGTTCTGTGCGAACCGTTTGTTCTGCGTTGTGGTGTGGTCCAAGACCCGTGGGTACCCGAGATCGAAGCCCGGCAGGCGATTGTTGCCCAACTGGCCAAGGAATTTGATACGGTATTGGTGAAGTTCCAATCCGTATTCGATGCGGCCCTTAAAGAAGCCCCGGCCACCTATTGGGCTAACGACGGTGTCCATCCCACCATCGCCGGCCATCAACGTATGGCCCAGGCGTGGCTGCAGGCCGTCGGGGTCTGATGCGACGGGTGGTTTACGTCCGGTAGCCGTTTTTCCGCCCGGATTCCAAGCCCAGTATTGGCCGCAATTTATCCAGCACGTAAATGATGGGTACCGCCATAATGGCGGTATAACCCGCATTGGCGCACCCTTGCCATACCAGACTGCCGAAGCCCAGCCGCGCGGCATGGGGGATACTCCAGCATTTGAAAATGCTGCTGAGCAGGGCCAGCAGGATGCCGGCGAACAACGCCACCAGCGCCTGGCTGAGAAAGAAATCCCGAAAAATAGACATCCGGATGCGCAGTACCAGCCAACCCAGGAGGGCGATGGGTATGGCTTGAGTGCCGATGATATCGGTGCTGATCAGGTCGTAGGTGATACCGGTAATGATCGCCGCCAGCGCCGCTTCGTCCTCCGGGGCATAGAGCGCGTAGAACAATACCAGAATGATCAGGTACTCAATCTGCGGATATGTGCCGGGGCTGATTTTGCCCAACCGTGCGACTTGAAATGCCGTCGCCACATACAAGAGGATGACATACGCAAACCAGCGCATACCGTTGACCTGCCCTGAGGGATAGGTTTAGAGACTCACATCGTTCACAGTGACTCCGGTGATTTCCGGCATGGTCTGCTGCGGATATGCCCGGACTAGTGCCGCCTTAACCAAGCCCAGGAACAGACCATCGGGACTCAGGGGCCGACTGGTCAGACAGGGATGGGATTGAGTCCCGACAAAATACGGGTGTTGGGCGACGGGCAACTCCAACATCTGCATGATGGGCTGGTTGGGGGCATGGCCGGAGAAAACCAACCCATGCTTTTCCAGTTGGGCAATATACTTGGGGTCTACTTCGTAACGATGCCGGAACCGCAGACGCTTGTTATCCTGCTGATCGTACAGATTCCACACCATGGATTCCGGTTTGATTACCACATCTTTACCGCCCAGCCGCATATTGCCGCCTAGGCCTTCGATCTTCTTTTGTTCCGGCAGGATGTCAATCACCGGATGGGGGCATTTGGGATCGAACTCGGTGCTATGGGCCCCGGCCAGCTTGCAGACATTCCGGGCATATTCGATCACGGCAATCTGGAAACCCAGACAGATACCCAGATAAGGGAGTTTGTTTTCACGGGCATACTTCACACATTCCAGCTTGCCTTCCACGCCGCGCGAACCAAAGCCTCCCGGGACGATGATGCCGTGGCAACCACGCAGTTTTTCCGCCACATTCCGGCTGTCCACTTCGGTGGTGTCAATCCACACCACGTTGATGTCACAATGGCAATGCGAGGAGCAGTGTTCCAGTGCTTTATCAATGGAGGCATACGCATCGCGGACGGAGGTGTACTTACCGGTCACGCCGATGGTGATTTTGCGTTCCTTGGGGGCCAGCAGGTTTTCCACGAATTGCAGCCAATCCCGGCGGGCGGAATCTTCGGTGCGTTGATTGACCCGTTCATGCAATTGCAGCAGGGTGAGGACTTCCCGATCCATCCCGGCTTCGCGCAGCATTTCGGGGATGAGATAAATGGACGGCACGTCGTGCATGGAGAAGACGCGGCGCAGGGGGACGTTGGAGAAGAGCGAGATTTTCTGCCGGACTTTATCCGTCACCGGCGAGGGGCAGCGACAGGCGATAATATGCGGTTGCAGGCCGGCTTCCATGACCTGGCGCAGGCCCAATTGGGCGGCCTTGGACTTTTGTTCGCCCAGACTTTGCGGCTCCATGACATAGGTGAGGGCCACCACACACACGCTGTGTTCGCCTTCCTCATAGGCCAGTTCCCGCAGGGCTTCAATGAAGTAACCATTTTCGTAGTCACCCACAGTTCCGCCGACTTCCACAAAGACCACATCGGCTTTGGATTCGATAGCGAGTGTGCGCAGCACGCGTTTTACTTCGCCCGTAACATGGGGAATCCACTGCACATCACGGCCCAGATATTCGCCGTGGCGTTCCCGTTCCAGTACCCGAGTGAAGATTTGCCCGCTGGTGGTGAAATTGTGGCGGTTCAGGTTTTCATTGAGCATGCGTTCGTACGTGCCCAAATCCATGTCGGTTTCCATGCCGTCGTCCAACACGAATACCTCACCGTGGCGGAACGGATTCAGCGTGCCGGAATCAATATTCAGGTAGCCTTCCATCTTGATGGGGGCAACCTTGAGGCCTTTGTCTTTGAGAATCTTGGCCAGACTGGAGGCAAAGATGCCTTTACCCAGTCCGGACATGACCGTGCCCAGCACCACCACATACTTGGTGCGGCCTTTCACATACCCTTTGGGGTAGGGAGTGTAAAACTCCGTGTCGTCCGAGGTGTGACCCACAGAGGCTAACAACTCGGACGAATCGGTATGCTCGCGTTCCATGACAACTCCGTTCTATAAAAACTTAAATAAGGGCCGTTTGGTTGCGTTCGATAAAGGCCGCGTAATCCGCCGGGGTATCAATGCCCGCAGGGGCTTCGGCGATGTCTTGCACAAAAATCTTGGCACCTAGAAATAAGGCCCGGAGCTGTTCCAGCTTTTCCAGCTGTTCAATGACCGGCAGGGGGGTGGCACACAACGTTAGCAGAAAACTGCGTTGATAGGCATAGATGCCCAGATGCTTGCGATAGATACCCGCCAATTCCAGCATGGTGGCCGATGCGCTTTGGCCGTCGCGGTCAAAGGGAATGACCGAGCGGGAGAAATAAATGGCCATTCCGCGCTGATCCACCACCACTTTGACTTTATTGGGGTCTTTGATTTCGTTCCAATTGGCAAACGGGGCCGAGACCGTGGCCATGGGCACATCCACCTGACGGGTAATCCGCACCAGATCATCAATCACTTCGGGCTTGATTTCCGGTTCGTCCCCCTGAACGTTGACCACGGTATGGAACCGCTGAAATTCCGGCATCCGCATCACTTCTGCGATGCGATCGGTGCCGGACTGGTGATCCGGACGGGTCATGACGGCCTGACCGCCAAAACTGCGTACCGCTTCCACTATGCGTTCATCGTCGGTGGCGACCACGACCGCTTCCACGCGTTTGGCCTTGCTGGCCTGCTCGTAAACATGTTGGATCAGGTATTTGCCCGTGGCGTGAAGGAGCGGCTTTCCCGGCAGGCGTGTGGATGCAAAACGTGCGGGAATAACGACGACAGCCGGCATACTTCACCTCATATTGCTGGGGAGATACTACCGTCTTACGCCAGACCGCAGTTCTATCACAGTTGGGCACTCATCTTAAACCGAGATCGCGTCACTGGCAATCAATAACCACGGTAAGTTTCAGAATCATTTTGCCGTATCAGCGCGGGTGTCGAGGATTTTTTCGGCGGCCTGGTGCAATAATTGCATGGTCTCGTCGCCCCGATAGTACTTCATCGGCCCGGAAACGGCGATGCCGTATTCCTGTCCGTCAAAGCGTAAACGCAGGGCCAAACCAAAACTTACCCCTGCGTCACGCTTCATGTAATAATGTTCGACCCGGGCGGGTTGCTGCATCAAAAGCCCAATAACGGACTCTTGGGCCGAATAGATGTGGCCAACACTGCTTTGAAACTCTTCCGGTGCCCGTCGAAACAGATAAACGACCTGTTGCTTCCAAACGAAACCCAAGGCAGCCAAACAGCCCACCTGAGTGGCTAAGTGTGCCATAACGGGATCGGCCTTGCCCAAGGGACTGTTACGCAAACCTAATGCCCCGAGCGCCAAAACGCCCGTGTGCACCCGCCAACGTCCATGACCTACTCTGGTGACATATCCTAATGTGTTTAATGTCAATAGGTTACGACTAATAATCGAAGGGGCCAAGCGCACCGCTTTGGCGATTTCCCCCGTGGTCAACGATGCTTCACTCCGGGCCAATAGTTCCAACAACTCAAAGCCAATCCGGATGGAACGGTTGCGTTGGGCAGAGGAAGATTTCGGTTTTACGCCCAGGAATCACCCTCAGGTCTTAAGGGAATCCATCAGTACCAGCGCGATGGGACCAAAAATGATGACCGGCAACCAAGCGCCAATAATCGCGGGAAATACCGTCCCCGCCGCCTGGAAAAACACAAAGGTGCCCGCAAAGCATAATGCGGAGACAAGGGTGCACCGGATCATATTAACCACCAATTGGCGTGGATCGCGGGTCAGCAGAAAGGGGACACTTACCAGTAGCATGATTAAATTCATGATGGGCTGGGTGACGCGGGTGTGCAAAATCTTCTCAAACTTGGGTTTGGTGGCGATGGGGGAGTTGACGATTAATTCCTGAATCTCGCTGGTGCCCAGAAGATCCGCCGCTTTGCGACTGATGGCTAATTCCAACTGGCGCGGCGACAAACCCGTATTGTAGTTAAGCTGCTCCACGCGGCCCGCAACTTTGAGAGCGGGATCGGAATTCAGGCTGTCATCAATAATCGTGGCTCTGGGCATAAACCAGGCCCCCCGGTCGGTGGTGCCCGGCATGGGGACCCACTGGGCCGTTTCCGCGATAATCCGCCCCCGGGCCGAACCTTTTTCATCGCGTTGGATAATTCGTACATTTTGCAGAGTGTTTTTCTTGGGGTCAAAAGAACTTGCCGACAGCAGGGAGTTGTCCTTATCCCGCAGGAACTGTACCGGCGGGCGTTCATCCACGACCTTACTCACCTGCTCGTGCCTGCGCATCAGTTTGTCGCGGAACTGGGGCACGACCAATTCCTGATTGACGATGGCAATGGTGGCAAAGAGTAGGGAGCAGATAATCACCGGTGCGGCCACGCGATACAAACTCACCCCGCTGGCCAACATGGCAATCAATTCGTTATGGCGGGTCATACGTACCATCGTAAAGCCGGCTGCCATAATCGGAATGGTGACGGCCATCTGCTGGAAGATCAGCAGAATCTGGTACATATAAAAATCTGCGATGTCGGATATGATGGCGACCGTCAAGTCCCAGCCTTGGATTTGACGATCGCTGGTGGTGGTAAATTCGTAAAAATTGACAATCAAATCCAGCATCACATACATGCCCACAATCACGATAAACGCGAGCACGTAGTTCATCAGAAAACTACGGATGATATAACGGTCAAGCAGACGCATACGTAGCTTATTTCCTGATTAGCCAAGAATAGAAACCATACACCAGCGCCGCCATTAAACCCACGCTGGCCCAAATCATAATATAGCCACCGAGACTGCCCGCATTGGCCTTTTCGATCATCTGTCGTCCCGCCACCGTGGTGAGAATCAGCATCATGGCGGGGACGAAGCCCACCACAAACACCCCCAGCGGATTACGACCCCGCATGATGATGCCCAACGCCGCACCCACCATGACCAAAGGCAGACAACTGAGCGCAAAGGCCGTGCGGGAGTGCAGTTCAGCATCAATATAACGCAGCAAACGCGTGGATTCACTGGCAATCCGTTGTAACGCCGGCTGCATGGTGGCCCCGAAAAGATTCTGATTGTCGAGCATCGAGGCGTCAAAATTGGGCGCGTTATCAATCAATTTCTTATCTATGACCAACGGGCGGATCAGCACCGGATCATCGGTTGGGGCCGGGGCAATCTTGCGGATCAAATCTGTCCGCATCACCTGACCGCTCAGGACCAGTGTGCCGTAGACATCCTGTTGGCTCAGGCTTTCCAGCCGTAACAAGGCCTGTTTGGCAGAAAGCATATACATGGCCCGGCCATTACGCACCACTTCAACCTGAACGGGCTGGCCAGGCGTGCCGGTCAACCGTAGATGATCTTCCGCATCCATGGCACTATTGGCCACGGTGAAGTTTAGGGTTTCTCCGTCCGGGGTGGTCATTTTGAACTTGTCCACGCCTTTGATTTGACGGGCAAAGCCTGCGGTGATTTGGTCCAGCCGCCAGTTCTGCTTGATGACATTGACGTTCGCCGCCACCGGCCGGTGTTCCAGCGGATGCGCCCGGAAATACAGTAAGTCGCTCAGATCCATGTACTTGGGCTTCTGATTGGCCTGCAAGGGCAGCAGGAACGGTTCGCCGCTGGGGGGCAGGTATTGGGCGGAACCGGCAATTTTACGAAAATTTACCGGATCAAAGACCGCGCCATCCTCCATCTGCATCCAAGCCTGCAAATCCCCCCCCCTGAGGTCCACGGGTTCGAGGAACAAACGGGCTACCCGGGCGATAAACAACGCCGTGGGCTTGCGTTCGGCGTTGAGCTGCATGGCGGCCATACCCTGGAGTTCCACGATCGTACGCTCGCGGCCATCGGCCAGCGTCTCACGCTTTAATACGGCATCATCCGCATACGTCACAATGTTCTGGAACTCATACGGCTCTTGTCGGGCGATATTGTTGACCATAATCTGGCCAATATCCGACCGTATACCCTGCTCGGTGCGCTGGATGAAAATCGGCACGACATATTGAGCAAAGCTCATATTCACCATGGTGACCAGCAACCCCAGCCACACGGCGGGTAGGCACATGGTGAAAAAACTGATACCCCCGGCCCGGCAGGCGGTAATTTCGTTGTCCGTGGAAAGCCGCCAGTAGACCACCACGGCCGCGAACAGGGCGGCAATCGGAATCGAATACGCCAGCATCGCGGGAATCAAATTCCCCATGATGGTCAGCAGGCGGAAAAGATTTAAACCCTCATTGGTCAGCGGCTTGAACGTCCCCCCAAACGCCAAAAGCGTTGTCAGGGCCGCCGTGGTGAGCAGGAAAACCCGCAATAACTCACGGAAGATGTACCAGTGCAGGGTCTTTCGGATCATAATCGTTTGTAATTTCACTCTTATGCGGACATTTGGTGCGGTGCCATACGGTCAAAAAGGGCACGCCCCTTAATAATGCGCTTATTTGACCGTAAAGCATGGCAATGGTCAACCTGTTGCCCCGGTAATGACGGGGAAAATGTTCCTAAACCGGTTTACGCAAGTTATTATGCGGGCATGACTTGCTAAAAAGTGTCAAATGTGCGTAAATAGTTGTGGTGGGCTTTAGCCTGCCCGAGATATTTACGATCCTGGCGCGGAAGGAATGGTTTGTCGCAGATGCGACCCGCGCGATAACGGAATTCAAAATTCATGAGGTTGTGCCATCAAAGAGAATACATCTACTGGGTTGCCGGGCGCTACGCCCGACAACAAGTCTAAATCTGCGCGCGCCGAACAAGGCGCCGCGTCTTCACCGTCCCCGGAAAACACCCCGACGTCATCTGGTGATGAGTCTGCTGCCCCCGTCAAAAGGCCGAGGGGACGGACGCGTGGTCGGCGTGGTGGTCGTAACCAACGGCGTGGCCGGGGGGTACGTGGTCCCAAACGCACCCCGGGCGAAACTGATGCTCCGACGGAAACACCTGAAGCGACCAGCTCGGTTGAGTCAGTGAAAGACCCTGAAACGCCTACCGAGGCTTTGTCGGTGCAGGCTTCGTTCCTGGCTGATCTGTCCCCGGCTGCGGCAGCGCCGATACCTGAACCTCAACCTCAGACTGACGCTGCACCCACTGTGCCCACCGCATGGTCCCCGCCGCATCAGGTTGAAGCCAATGCCCCGCGGCCAGCCAATCCAGGCTTACGTCCACCCACGTTGCGGCAATCGTTTAGCCGTCAGTCCGCCAGCCGGCATAGTTTCCGGCCCGGTACCAAGCGGGTCGGTCAGGGTTTCTCGGTCCCTGATAGCCTTATTCCGTCGGAAGAAACCGCCAATGCGGGGCGTAATGCGCCCGCTCCGGTAGTACAAGAAGAAAAGGCCCCAGTCGTCAAAGCTCCGGTGCAAAATCCCCCGCAGCCCAGACCTCCGCGTCGCCAGGAACCCGCCGAGACGCGCCGCCGTCAACAACCACCGCAGCAACGTGAACCCATTACGCCAGCGGCCGCCAGTCCGCTGCTACCGAAAACCGCACCGGTAGCCCCCGGCGAACCCGAAACGACCACCCCGCAACCGCCGCGCGAGCGCCGGCA
>JBAXGE010000021.1:0-21685 GCA_037139555.1 Phycisphaerae bacterium | reverse complement strand
CAGGTGGTGGCCGAAGCGCACAAATATGGTTGGGTGATTGCCAATGATCTGGCGTATGGGGAAGTTTACTTTGAGGCCGCGCCGCATTCGATTTTCGAAGTGCCCGGGGCGCTGGATGTGGCCATTGAGTTTCATTCGCTGTCCAAGAGTTTTAATATGACCGGCTGGCGCATCGGCTGGGCGGCGGGTAACGCGGCCATCGTCGGCGCACTGGCGCAGGTGAAGGGGAATGTGGACTCCGGCCAGTTCAACGCCATTCAGGCCGCGGGCGTGGTGGCGCTGAACCATTACGACCACCCGGAGGTGAAACAGCAGATGAATATTTACCGCGCCCGCCGCGATGCGCTGTATAACGGGCTGACCGCCCTGGGCTGGTCGTTCCGCAAACCGCAGGCGGGATTCTTCTGCTGGGTGAATACGCCCAAGAACATCCCGAGCATGGAATTGTGCGCCCGGCTGATCGAGGAAGTCTTTGTGGTAACCGTGCCCGGGGGTGGTTTTGGCCCCGCCGGGGAGGGGTATCTGCGGATGGCCCTGACGGTGGATGTGAGCCGGATTCAAGAGGCGGTGGCCCGGATTGGAACGCTGAAGCTGTAAACGGGGTTCCCGGCGGTGTTTCCGCTGGGGGCAATTTGGCTTATAATGCCCGGAGTCCGAGAATCTCAAACTTTGCGGAGTTGGCATGAAGCCCGAAGAAAAGCAGGAATTGCAGTCGAATGAATTGGCCACGTGGTTGGTACGTTTCCCCATGTGGTTGAAGGATTATGGCTCGTATGTGCTGTTGGCCGTGGCGGTGGCGATTCTGGTGGTGCAGCTCTACCACTGGAACAAGAATCGGCAGGAGCAGAAGCTCCACGAGGCCTGGGCCAATTTGGAACTGGCCACGATACCCGGCCGGGAAAATCCCCCCGCGAAGCTCAAATCCATCACGCTTGATTATGACATCCCCACGGTACAGGCGATTGCGCTGGTCAAACTGGGCGAATTTTATCATCAGATCATTCTGGCCGGCGCCCCGCCAGAAGGCGTGCAGGGCGTCAAGATGACGGTGGAAGAAGCCCGGCAAAATGCCCAGGAAGCGTATAAGAAGGTGTTGACCCAGTATCCCGACGACAAGCTGGCGGTACCGCTGGCGATGGTGGGTCTGGCGGCGGTCAGCGAAAGCGTGGGCAACTGGGACCTGGCCAAGGAACAGTACACCAAACTCACCGACCCCAAGGGGGCGTTTGCCAACACTGCCTTTGCACAGTTGGCCCAGCGGCGTTTGGATCAGTTGGAAGAGATCAAACAACCGGTGGTCTTAGGGCCGGCGGCCACGACGCTGCCTGACTTCACGGAACCAACGACCAACCCCACGACCGTACCTGTAACCACGACCACACGGTCCGCCACCACGCGGCCGTGAAGCAATGAACGATGAACTAACTGGGTGCAAGAAAGTCTCAACACCATGCGACTAGGCATATTGGCCGAAGATATTCATCTACAGAATCCGGCGGTTTTTGCGGCCTTGACCTCCTATTATGAACTGGATTTCATGCCCCGGTCCCGCTATTGGGACAGCGCCACACTGGCGGAGCGTTGCCGGGCGTGTGACGTGGTGATGACCGGGCGCAAGAGTCCGGCCCTGCCACAGGAATTAATCGGCAACTGGGGGCAGTTACGATATCTGTGCCATCTGCACGGCACAATTCGTCCATATGTCAGCAAAGAACATATCAGCGCGGGTTTGATTGTGACCAACTGGGGCAATGCGGTGGAAATCGTTGCCGAGGGGGCACTGGTATTGCTGTTGTGCCTGCTCAAGCAGGTGCCGCGTTTGCATGATTATGCGTTGACCAATCAGGACCAGCGCGTGTATCAGGCCTATCGCTGTACGTCGCGCGGCTTGCGGGTGGGGGTGTATGGCTTGGGGCCGATTGGGCAACATTTTGCCCGACTGATGACGGCGCTGGGGGCGCAGGTGTCGTTTTATGATCCGTATGCCCAAGACTACGCCGACGCGTGGCGCCGTTGCAGCAGTCTGGAAGAACTCTTCCGCAGCAACGAGGCCATCAGCATCCACTGTGGGCTCAATGACCAAACCCGTCATTCGGTGAATCGTGCGTTGTTGGCACTGTTACCGCAAGGCGGGATAGTGGTCAATACGGCCCGAGGCGGGATCATCAACGAAGCGGAACTGGCGGAGCAAGTCGCGGCCGGTCGTTTGTTGGCGGGGTTGGATGTGTTGGAAAATGAACATGATTTCGCGGCCTCACCGCTGGCGGGCTTGCCAGGGGCCATCATCACCCGGCATATTATCAGTAGCGGGAAGGGCTATCCGCCCGATCAGCAGCCCCCCTATCAGCTGCCGGAACTGGCCGTAGAAAACTTGTTGGCTTATGCCCACAAGCAGCCGTTAAAATTTGTAATAACGACGGCGATGTACGATTTAAAGACTTGAAGTGATTTAGGGCTTTGTGCCTTGACCAAATGTCGCTATACTCGCCTCATACGGGATGCATATAAGCATTCCGGATTATGACAATTGCGTAAAATGCACGATAAACCTTTAGGAGTCATCATGTCCAGCCCCAGCGATCGCCTGTATTTGCCCAGTCACGAATGGCATTTGATCTCCGGTGATGTGGTCACCGTAGGAATTTCTCAATTCGCCGTGGACGAATTGACCGATGTAACCTTTGTAGAGTTGCCGGCGGTAGGCAAGAAGGTCACTGCGGGCAAGGCTTTTGGCGAAATTGAGTCAGTCAAGGCGACCAGCGAATTGTATTGCGGTATCAGCGGTGAAGTTGTTGAAGTGAATCAAGCCGTGAAGGATGACCCCAGTCTGGTGAATAGGGACTGCTACGGCAAGGGCTGGTTGATCAAGCTGAAGGCTCCGGCGGCTGATGTGAGTGGCCTGTTGCAGGGCGCGACGTATGATGCCCAGGCGAGTCACTAAAAACCCACCCAAGGGGCCTAACCGAGGTTCCTTTGGGGTGTCAGCCTGTAAGGCTGCGGATGGCCCTGTAGTGTAGAAGCGTTAATGTCGGACTGGTTAGATACAGGATTGTAATGCACAAAGCGTTCCACTTGCTGGCGATTGCCACATTGGCCGCGACCGTGGGCTTGCTCTGGTCGGGTTGTAAAGGTAATACTGCGCCGGAAACGGCCAACGCCCGTCCGGCGCCTTCGACGGCCGTACTGGTGGCCGCGCCTGCCGTCACCTCACCGCTCGAAACCAATCCGTTTAGCGACGCAATCTGGCAGAAACAGGCCTGGCAAACCCTGACCCCCACGCTGAATGCCCGGGTGGCTGCGGGTAAGACTCAGGTGGCCAGTACCTATGACCATGATTACCTGTATTTTGCCTTTGTCTGTGCGGATAGTGAATCCATCCGCACTGCCGAGGGTGCGAATACGGCCAAGCCGTGGGAAAATGATTCGGTCGAGGTGTGGCTGGATACATCGGTGCCCAAGAATGGTACGGAATACATCCGCATCGGCACCGATTGCACCGGGAACCTGTGGCATACGTGGTATCGCAGCGCGGTACCGCCCAAACCGCTGGAAGATGGCCGGCCGGACAATAATTTCCCCATCAGTCAGATTCAGGGCCAGAAGATGGCCAGTTTGGCCGCGCGGCACTATGCCGCCCCGGCGGGTGTAGCGGGCTGGGCGGTGGTGATTGCCGTACCGCTGAAGGAATTACCCAAGCCCTTGCAGGTTACCGCAGTGGCGGGTGACCGGTACCGGGTGAACATCATCCGCAACGACTGGACCACACTGTCGGGCCGTAGCGATCTGCGGCAGTCGGCACTGAGTCCGATCTATGAAAATGCCCAAGCTTACAGCCCGTATCGCATGACCGAATTGCGGTTGCTGGAACCTCAATAAATTCGTCAGTCTGGTGCGCCCCCACAGCCGTGCAAGTTTCGCAGAATCCCCCTATCTGGTACGATGTCATCTTTGGCCTTAGCCGAGGATTTCAGCATGACCGAACCAATCAATCCCAACACGATTTGGCAGTCTCCCTTGGTGTCGCGCAACGCTTCGCGGGCGATGCTGGAGATCTTCTCCCCACAACGTAAATTCAGCACCTGGCGCAAGCTGTGGCTGGCGCTGGCGCGGGCCCAGCAGGAATTGGGCCTGCCGATTACCGATGCGCAGCTCGATGAGATGAAAGCGCATCTGGAAGATATTGATTTCGCGGAAGCCGCCCGGCAGGAAGCCCGCGTACGGCATGATGTGATGGCCCATCTGCATACCTTCGGCAAGGTATGTCCCACGGCCAAGCCGATCATGCATCTGGGGGCGACCTCGATGGATATCGTGGACAACACGGATGTGTTGATCATGCGCGATGCGATGCATCTGATCGGGCGCAAATTGGCGACCCTCATCGGCGAAATGGGCAAGTTTGCCCATACCCACCGGCAGTTGCCGTGTCTGGCCTATACCCACCTGCAACCCGCCCAGCCCACCACGGTGGGCAAGCGTGCGATTCTCTGGTGTTATGACTTTGTGCTGGTGCTGGGCGATCTGGAAGTACGGCAGAAAGCCCTGATGCTGCGCGGCATCAAGGGGACCACTGGCACGCAGGCGTCGTTTCTGGAATTGTTCAACGGCGATCACGAGATGGTCGGCAAGCTGGATTTTCTGGTGGCGGAAAAACTGGGCTTTGAACGGGTGCATCCCGTATCGGGCCAAACCTATTCGCGGATCGTGGATGTGCAGGTACTCGCCACGCTGGGCGCGCTGGCGGCGGCGGCACACAAGTATGCGGTGGACATCCGTCTGCTCTGCGCCATGAAAGAAATCGAGGAGCCGTTTGAGGATGAGCAGGTGGGCTCGTCGGCGATGGCTTATAAGCGCAATCCGGCGCTGACCGAACGGGTGACCGGGCTGTCGCGCTGGTTGATCGGGATGGTCCAGCAGCCGTTGATGACCGCGGCGGAGCAGATGTTCGAACGGACACTGGATGATTCGTCCAACAAGCGGCTGTCTATTCCGGAAGCGTTCCTGACCGCCGATGCGATTTTGGATATTTTGATTCATGTCACGCGCGGGCTGGTGGTGAATCCCAAGGTGATTGAAAGCCGGCTGCAGGCCGAATTGCCGTTCATGATGACCGAAAATCTGCTGATGGATGCCGTGAAGGCTGGCGGGGACCGTCAGGACCTGCATGAACGCATCCGCACCCATGCCATGGCCGCAGCCAACGTGGTCAAGCAGGAGGGCAAGCCCAATGACCTGCTGGCCCGGCTGCAAGCCGACAGCGCCTTCGCGAAGGTCAATATCGGCGAGGCGATGGACCCGCTGCGGTACGTGGGCCGGAGCCCGGAACAGACCGAAGAGTTTGTTCGCGGGGTCATCAGCCCGATTACCCAGCGTTATGAAGGCCAATTGATCGAAACCGTCAGCATGAAAGTTTAGCCAGATGGCCATTGCACCTTAACCGAACCTGAACCAGATCATAATGCTGCGGCAAAGTCCGAAGCGGACAATACCGCCAAGTGAGTGATTTACTTTACCCCTTGGAGGATCGTGACATGCGGAAGCAAGCGTTGATGTTGTTGGCGGCGGGCGTGGTTGGTACCGGTTTGATCGGTTGCCAGTTGGATCCGCAGTATCGTTTGGATAACGGCGGTTACACCCAGGTGGACTACACCACCAAGACCGGTTCCAAGCGGATTTTCGTCTTTGCTTCGCAGAAGTCGGCGGATGCATTCACCAAGGAAAACAAAGAACCGAAGATGCTGTTGACCAAGATCGGTTTTGGTCCCAATGGCGAAACGGTTTTGTTTGAAGCCGATGAAACCAGTGGCGAAGTCAACCGCGTGAAGGAATTTGTGGCGCGGAACGGATCGAAGTAAACGGTTGCCATACTATCAGTGAAACATAACCCCCCCGGTCACGAGGCCGGGGGGTTGTTTATTGGTGGGGATAAGGGGCTGATTAAAACAGTGCGGGGTTACGCGGGGTCAACGACGACCACGTAGAGATACTTCGGACCGTGCACGCCGGTCACGAGGTTCATTTCGATGTCGGCGGTCTTGCTGGGGCCGTTGATGATGACGATGTTGCTGGGGAGTTGTTGGGGAAAGCGTTCGGCGACTACCAGCAGGGCATCCACCAGATCGGCGACAATGCTTTCCACCGGGAGCAGCACCACATGAATGGGGATGGTCAGGGTGGCCGCGCGGCCAAAACCCGGATCGCTCCAGACGAGCAGGGCGCCGGTATCGGCCAAGCCCAGCCGGACATCAGTCACGGCAACTTCGCATTGATAGGCCAGTTCGCGGGATTGCGGTTCGCCCCAATGGTGAACCTGCAGCCCATGGCCCAAGAGGTGGCCGGTCAGGGGGGCGAGGAGTTGTTTATCTTCAAAGGCCAGCAGGACCTGCGTGACGGGGTGTTTTTCCAGACAGCGATCCACCGCGGCGAGAATGTTTTCCCGCCGGCAGCGTTCCACGGCCATACCATTTTTCCGGGCCAACTGCCCCCAGCGCTCAAACCGCTTGGGATCATCAGTGGCGACCTGACGCACGGGCCGACCGGCTTCGTCGGGCCGGGGGGTCTGGGAGGTCAGAAAACCGGTGGCTTCGCGGATGCGTTCCAGCATGGCAGCGCGGCGACCGGCGGGGGTATCCGGGGAAGTATCAGCCATGAACAAAAACCTTAGTTGGGTTGCCAGGCCGCCAGACCAACGCGCTTGCGGAAGTGTTCCTTCACATCACCGACGAGATAGAACGAACCGGTGACGGTGATCAAATCCTCGCGGCTGATGGCGCGGCGGGCAATACTGAGCGCCTCGGTCAGCGTGGTGGCCACCTGAGCCATCTTGCCGTAGCGTTCGATATACAGGTTGGCCATTTCGTCGGGCATGGCGCTCTTGGGGTTGTCCTTGCTGCGGGTGAAGATGACCTTGTCGGCGCCGAGTTGGAGTTGTTCCAACATGCCGTCAATATCCTTGTCGCAGTTACAGCCGAAGATCACCACCATGGAGTCATAGGGAATATGCTGACCCACAGCGCGGAACAGGGCCTGCAGCGAGGAGGCGTTATGAGCGCCATCCACCAGTACCCGCGGGTCCTGGTTGACCATTTCCATGCGGCCGGGGATGTAGACGCGGCTGAGGGCTTCGCAGGCTTTGACTTCATCAATCACAAAGCCGCGCTGTTTGAGCTTGTCAACGACGGCCATGACCAGACCCAGATTCAGGGCCTGATGTTCGCCGAAGAGCGGGACGGGAATGTGTTCAAACTTGCTGTGCTCGGTCAGGAGGCTGACCCGGATCATCGGGGCATGCAAACGACCGGCTTCGAAGCGGTAGGAGAACTCCAGATCGCGGCCCACGATATTCAGCGTAGTCTTGTTGGCGGCGGCGACTTTCTGGAACACCTGTTCCACTTCCGGCGTCTGGGCAATGGTGACGACCGGGATTTCTTTCTTGATAATGCCGGCTTTTTCTTCCGCAATTTTCACCAGCGTGGGGCCGAGAATCGCCATGTGGTCCTTGGAAATGCTGGTAATGGCCGAGACTTCGGGGATGATGACGTTGGTCGAATCCAAACGCCCGCCGAGGCCGACTTCAATGACGGCAATGTCCACTTTTTGGTGGGCAAAGTAGTCGAATGCCATCGCGGTCACCAGTTCGAAGAACGTGGGACGATCGTCGGCCATTTTTTTGTAGATGGCTTCGACCTTTTTGGCATGTTCGGTAAATTCGTCGGGGGTGATCATCGCGCCGTTGAGGATGATACGTTCGCGAATGTCCGTCACGTGCGGCGAGGTATAGAGCCCCACCTTGAGGCCCCCACCCTGCAACATCGCGGCAAGCATGTGGCAAACGCTGCCTTTGCCCTTGGTGCCGGCGACATGGACGGTCTTGAATTTGGTGTGCGGATCGTCCAGCAGTTTCAATAACTTACGCATCCGATCCAGGCTGAATGTGGTGGTGTTGTACCGGACCACGCGCATGCGTTCATAATCGGTGGCTTGGGTCAGAAATTCCACGGCTTTGCCGAAGGGATCAAGCTTCACCGCCGGGGCGGGTGCGACCGGGGCGGTGTAGTGGACGGTTTTCGAGGAAGGAACATATTTGATTTGGGGCTGCTTGCCTTTGGTTTTCACTACTTTGGTATTCACTTCTTTGGATTTGGTGGCTTTGGTTTTTACTTCGATCACGGGCGCGGGCACAACTTTTACCGGGGCAGACTTTTTCGCTTTGGCCACTACTACTACGGGCGCAGGGCGCGGGGCAACCTTGGGGGATTTGGTGGCTTTGACCACCTTGCTGGGTTTCTCCACCTTCTTCACCGGAGCAGATTTTACACTTTTACCCGATTTTGATTTTTGTGCAGTAGGCATAGTGCATATAAATTACCAAAAATGGGGGTAAAAATGCAACTAATTCGCAAAATTATCCGGGTTTTGAGTGATAAAGTCGCGAAGTAAGTGTGGATGGGTGCAATATTTACGTATATGCGTACGAAATATACGCATATATACAATTAAAAAATACGGGACAGCCCGGATGGACCGTCCCATATTGCATTTATTCACTTAGGCGTAAGTAATCTTACTTGGCGCCATCTTTGCCAACCATGTAAGTCAGCAGGTCAATCACGCGGTTGGAATAACCCCATTCGTTGTCATACCAGCTCACGAGCTTGAAGAAGTTGCCGTTCAATTCGATCGAGCTGCCGGCATCAAAGATGGACGAGGTCTTGTCATGAATGAAGTCGCTGGAGACGACTTCGTCTTCGGTGTAACCGAGGATACCCTTGAGGTAGGTCTCGGAAGCCTTCTTCATGGCGGCCTTGAGTTCCGCCAGAGTGGTGGTCTTGGCGGTCTTGAAGGTCAGATCCACGACCGAGACGGTCGGGGTGGGAACGCGGAAGGCCATCCCACTGAGCTTGCCCTTGACTTCGGGCAGAACCAGCGCCACGGCCTTGGCCGCACCGGTGGTCGAGGGGATGATGTTGATGGCGGCGGAGCGGCCACCCTTCCAGTCCTTCTTCGAGGGGCCGTCCACGGTCTTTTGCGTGGCGGTGTAGCTGTGCACGGTGGTCATCAGACCTTCGGTCAGGCCAAAGCCTTCCTTGAGGAGGACATGGACGACCGGGGCCAGACAGTTGGTGGTGCAGGAAGCGTTCGACACGATGTTGTGCTTGGCGCTTTCGTACTTATCCTGGTTGACGCCCATGACCACGGTGAGGTCTTCACCCTTGGCCGGAGCGGAAATGATGACCTTCTTGGCGCCGGCAGTGATGTGGCCCTTGGC
This sequence comes from Phycisphaerae bacterium, assembly GCA_037139555.1. Classification (GTDB taxonomy): domain Bacteria; phylum Planctomycetota; class Phycisphaerae; order WQYP01; family WQYP01; genus JBAXGE01. The sequence goes on along the minus strand of JBAXGE010000021.1, from coordinate 12,417 downwards.
CTTTTCGCTGTCGGTGAACAAGCCGGTGGATTCGATGACATATTGCACGCCCATGGCGGCCCAGGGCAATTCCGCAGGGCTCTTGGCCGAGACGACCTTGATTTCGTGGCCATTGACCACGAGCACATCGTCTTCCACCTTATCGGGGGCGGACTTCTTGGAGGAGACGGTGCCGTTGAACTTGCCCTGAATCGAGTCATACTTCATCAGGTAGGCAAGGTTGTCGGCGGGGACGATATCGCCCACGGCCACGACTTCAAACTGGGTGCCCAGCAGGTCCTGTTCAACCAGAGCGCGGAACACCAGACGACCAATGCGACCGAAACCATTAATTGCAACTTTGACGGCCATACGCCAGTCTCCTAAAAAAAGTAGTACCAAGCCCCGAAGCACTTGCCCGGAGTCTTTGTCACGCAAAGAGCCAAGAATATAGCGGTTTTTGCATATCTGAGCAACCGGACAAAATAATCCTTAACTACGAAACTTAGCGCAGGAAATTACCCGCGTGGTTCCCCACCATCACCATTTTGGGCTATACTTGGCGTTTTAACCTTTTTGGGAGCCTTAATCATGGCCGATCGTCAAGAAATCCTCGCCCAATCCGCCAAACTCGGTCAGTTGATCGGTACCGATCCGGCCGTCAAGAATTTCCGCGAATTATCCCGCCAACTGGAGCTGGATGTCGGCGCCCGCGACCTGCTGCAACAGTTTCAGCAACTGGTCGAACAACTGAGCTACAAAGAACAGATGGGCCAGAGCATCAGCATGCCGGAAAAAGCGCAGTTCGAATCGCTGCAACAGAGCCTCAAAATTCATCCGTTGCTCCAGAAGATCGGCGTGGCCCAGAAGGAATACACCGATTTGATGCAACTGGTGCAGGAACAGGTGAATAAAGGCGTTTCGGGCGCCCCGGCCGACGCCGCGGCCAGCAGCGAAGCCCCCAAGCCAGCCAGCAAGATTATTCTGGAAAGCTAAACCAGCGCCTTATGCGGCGACGCAGAGGGCATTGGTGGATTCAGCAGTCAGGCAGTTGCCAAAAGTAATCAACAGATGGCGACCATAGCTTGGTTCGCTATCGTACGCGCAATCAGCCGGTTCAGGGCTTCTGGAAAGCGGATCGGACTTCGGGTCGGGAAAGGACAACCAAGGCCCAAATGCCGAAAGCAATCCCAAAAATACCACAGGGCGAGCAGACGCAGGGAATGAGAGCGACGATGGCGGCCGTTCTGGCGAAGCTGAAACTCTGCAATTTTTGCATATTTCTGGCACCTAGAAGGATGATCACACTGCCGATCATATCGAGGGGGCCGAGGATGATGTAGAAGATTCCGGCCATCTGAATATCAGAATCGCCAACTCCCCCGATGAACCGAAGACCAAGGAACCACAGGCCAAACAGGATGGCCCCTGCGGATAGGAAGATGCCGATGCAGCCACACACCCGGAGGGCAATGGCGGGGGCTTTGACGGTGGTGGCGGGATTACTGGGACGGGAGTTTGGGACCTGGGTCATGAAAGCTCCATTGTAGGGCAATCAGCAGATCGGAACGAAAACCAGCGTGGGGATTACCTTTTGATGGTCAACATGGAAATCAATATCCACAGGCCTAAAAACAAAGCCAGAATACCGCAGAGCGAACCACAGATTATGCCGGTCAGGGCGTGGGCTTTGCCGCGTACTTCGGGGCTACGCCGATAGACGCTGATCCCTTTGATACCAAGGATAATAGCGACGACGCCTACGATGGCACCGAAAAAAGGCAGGAGCGAAAAAAAGCAGGGCACAGCGCCTACCAATTTAGTCTCGCTGATGAAGCTGAGGGCGGCGATGACGATGCCGCCGCAGATCGTCGGCAGCAGCGCGAAAATGCCAATGTAGTAGGAGATGAGGGCTGGGACGTTGCGGAGGGGGATGTATTGGACACCCTGAGGCGACTTGGTTGCAATATATTGCGGTGGGGAATTGACAGGAGCGTTCGCATTGGGAGTCTTTGCTGTAGGCGGGGTAGGTGTGGTGCGAGTGGGGATCGAGGAGGTATGGGCCTCCTGCGCCCCGGACCCACCGCTGGGGACTTGGATTACCGCGCCACACGCGCATCTGCCATCACGCCCGGCAAGTTCGTTACGAACATTGAACGCCTTTCCACACGTCGGGCAGGTAAACGTAATCATTGTGGCCTCCGCTTGACTGAACAACAGAAGACATTCCACGATCTGAACAATGCCCTGATTTTCTTTACCATACTTATTCTGCTATTAGTAAACCACAAATTCTATTCTTGTCGCGGATCTCCCATTTCGGGGACGAGAAAATCGCGTCCAGTAGCTGATTTCGCCGTCACTGGTTTCCATGCTTTGGCCCAGTCACGGGCCTCAAGTGCCTGTCCGGGAGAAAGCAAAGCTTCGGTTTGTGAAAGCAACGCAGCGGCCTGTTTGTTCCCGCTGGCTGCAGACAGCAGCAACCAACCAAAAGCCGATTTTGAATCTTTGGCAACCCCCTGGCCATTCTCGTAAATACAGGCGAGATTGTACTGAGCGAGAGCATGTCCTTGATCGGCGGCCTTGCGATACCACATCACAGCCACAGTATCGTCTTGAGAAACGCCGTTGCCTGTGGAATAAAAAATACCGAGGCTGAATTGGCTGTCGGCATCACCTTGTTCGGCCAGGGAGCGTATTTCGGCCACACTCTTGGTTCCCGATGGTTTCGGCGTAGAAACGTCTGGCTTCTGAACCTCAGGCCGTCCTTTGGTAACAGATATACTTTTCCCCGACGGTGGCCCCATCAGGTCCTCGGGTAGTTTTGTACCGCTCTTACGTAGCGCATTGGCAGTTTGCACAACAGCACGCAGTTCCATCGAGCCGGCCTTATAAACTTCGCAGTGGGCGTCGCCAAAGCCCACCAGACGCTCGCTGCCCGCCCGGCCTTTGTCATAGAGAAGAATGGCACCGGCATCACTATTGTTAGGCTCGCCCGCGCCAGCATAATAAAAATCACAATGTGACTCGAGATCTGTCTGTTTAACGTCGGCGAGTGCTCCCGATGTAACCATAGGGGTAGTATTCAACCGTGGATCCAAAAAACACTTCGGATCAACAATTGCCTTCCGCATGAGCGCGACCAGATCAGGGGGGTATTCGCCACTGTTTTCGTTGGCATATATCATTGTAGCCTGAGAGATACTTCTCATGTTATTCTTCGCGTATCTCATGGCTTCCTTGGGAGCCACGTATCCTTCCATCGCTGCCCTTGCAGCAACGCTACCGTCCAGTGGCACCTCCGTGCCGTCGTTGGTCACCACGGTACCGCTACCGCCAATATGGACAAATTGCCTAGAAGAGGAAAACATCTTCGGTTCTTTTACAACAAACACTAACGGTTCAGAGCCAGCAGCGGTGAATACATGATCAAAGAATTTAACCCGCCCGTACAACTTATAGACGGTGCCTTTTCCGAATGGCAGATTGTAGACTATGGGCTTCATATTTCGATCTACCGAGGCGACCATTGCCTTGATTTCATACTTGTCCTGTTCTCGGGTTTGCTTGAGTTCGACCGGGTCCGTAAAAGTATGCTTCGTACTGAAATATGCCTTAGCTCCTTCCTTGGACACTAATACTTCTTCTAGCTGGGTTGGGGTTACCTGAATGGTAAATTTGTCTGGAGAGCCAAAACCAAGAGAATAGACAAGTCCAGCCCCAACCAGTACCACAACCAGCAGTAGAACTCCTGCCAATACGCTAATGGTTAATACCCACGAACGTTTCCGCCCCGGTGCGCCCGAAGCAGGCGCGTCGGGAACTATGTTCTTGGTCCGGCATACGGGGCATTCATCTAACTGGCCCATCATCGCACGAGGACTAGCCAGTGGGGTGCGGCATTTGGAACATGTGTAATCAATCATGCGCGTTCTCCAACGTTCGGGACATCAATTTGCGCCATTCCAAGTTCATCAATAGGTGGCGTCAGACGAATAGGTCGTGGTAAGGACGAGTCCTTGGGCTAGGGTGGTCTGCCAGGAACCAACAATCTTCGTGGACGAGGTGCGACCACATCCCGGCAGGCTCAAGAGCAGCATACAGCCGACCAGTGTTGCGACAACCGATAATACATTTCGCATCGTGTGACTTACTCGGAACATAGTCCGTAATCCAACGATAGTTTTGCCTGCGACCATCGCAGTACGACACGGTCTACTTCACTGCAATATGCTGTTGCCAAGCCCGAATAACTGAGTGTAAAACTTGACCGAAAACGGGGGCGTCATGGTTCACCAAGAGTTGGCCTGTTTTCGATGGAGCCGCTACATTCGAGGTGTCAAAAGTACGGGACATAATCTCCTCACCATTGTCCGTAGCGATTACCCTTACTTCGACCGAGTTAATCGTGTCGGGCTGAACCCAAATGATCATGTGCGCGTTGAGTTTCCTGACGATTGCTGAGGTTTCCGAGTGCTTGCCAGTTTGCACACCGACCCAGATATCTTGCTCATTCGATTTTGCTTTCCCAATATCCGCTGTCACCGTGCCCCCGTTCCTTCTGGTGACTTCCTTGATGGCATCGCGAATTCGGCAGTCATAGCCGTATTCGGTATTTGCGACAACGACGATGGTCAATTTGCCACAAAAAAGCCGGAACGCCCTGTCGATCTCCAGCCTCACCTTGCGCAGTTCTGCCACTACGATCACGTCATACCTAATGACCAGGCAGCGCCTATAGAGAATCACCGCCCCCTCGAAATCCTTTTCCGTAACCTTCTTTCTGGCTTCCTCCAGCACGGCTGCGAACTGCTTTTCATCCAGATACGCCTTCTTCTCGTCCGGGGTCATTTCCAGAATCTTCGCCGCCTCGGCCGTGCAATCCTGCAAATCCTCCACCGTCTCGGCCGTCATCTCCACCGACTGGACAATATTCCCGGTCGCCACTTCCACTACCCGGGCGGTGAGCGTATAGGACTTGAGCTTGCTGATGCTCCCCACGACGAGGTAACTCACCCCATCCTTGAGCTTGGCGTAGGCTTTATCGGGCGTGTCCCGGACCTCGGCGGTAGTCAATCCCTGTTCCTTCAGGAGCGCCGTAAACTTGGATTTCTCGACCGGCTGGTAGCGCTTGCCGGGAAATTCGGTCAGCATGAGTTCGGAAAGTACCTCGCCAGCACCCGGAATACCGACTTCGCCCTTAACGGCCAGATCAACGAACGCAAGCTTGGGTTTGGGGATAGCAGAAACCTGCCCCAAGGCGAAGCGCGAACCAATCAGCGAAATCAACAACAGCATGGCCAATCCAATGACGACCAGCGGGACCGACATGATTCTGCGCTGCATTTTAGACCTCCCATGTCACGTAACTTTTTATGCACTTCAGATTTGAATTTGCGACTTCAGAGCTAAATCTGCGCTTTTGCAAAAAACTACTCCGCAGTCTTATTCTTGTCAAGTCGCCGGGCCAACCAGAGCGGGATTAATGGCGGTGTAGTACGGTGGGATTGAGTTTGTCTGCATTTGTCGTCATGCAGCGCATCTCTATTTGTATCCAGTAGTTATGCCCCATCAACGGCTACAGCCCGCTGAGATCACGGATCCATTCTGCCAGATGATGCCGTTGGGCTAACTGCTGCGCCAGGGTCGGGGCGGGGTCTTTGCGGCCGGCGGCGGCGAGTTCCACATGACTGAGTAACCAGCGCGAGACGACCTGATCCCACGGCCACCGGGGTAGCGCGGCCATGCTGGTGTAGGCTTCGAAGAGTACGTTGTAGGTTTCGGGCAGGGTGTGATGCAGGCGCTGCCAGGTGAGGGTGAGTTCCAGCAAATCTTCCAGCGGATGTCCGCCGCGATGGTACAGGGCATCCACGATGCAGCAGACCTGCTGCTCGTCATCCCATAACAGGGCTGCGGGGCCCATGCCGCCATGGATCCAGCCGCGCGGCCAAGGTTCGCAGTCGGCCAATTCGCCCGTGAGACGGTCCCAGGCGGCGTCGTGCAGCCAAGGGGCGTCCTGCCGGGTGCGCAGGGTGGTCAGGGCCGCGTCCAAGCGCTGCGGCAGGCTTTGGTGCTGCAATTCCAGGGGTAAGGGCATCATGGCCAATAGGCCGTGCAGCCACGCCAAACGCAAACCGAGATGACTGAACATGGTACCAGTCCAGCGTTCCAGCGCCAGATGTTGGCCACTGACATTTTGCCAAAGGCCCATGGTTTCGCCCTGCGGGCCATCGGCCAGCCACGCGCCCGCGGTGGTGCGCACCGGCGCGGGGACGGGGAACTGCTGACTGCGCAGGGCCTCAAACAGATCGAACATGGTGCTGATATGGAGGGGGCTGTGCCGGGCGGGCCAGAAGGCGAGGGTGTATTCGCGCCCGCCGGCGGTGAGTAATTCGTAGGTGGTGGCCTGCGTGCCGCGCTGCAACCGGCGGAAACGCATGATGCGACCCAAGGTATAGGTGCGGGCGCACAAGCCGTTGAGCAGATACGCCAGTTGGTCATCCATGGGGCACCCTAGAAGCCGCCGCGCCGTACGGCGCGCTGCATTTCGCGTTTCACATCGCGTTCCTTGATGGCTTCGCGTTTGTCGCCTTTGGTCTTGCCTTTGCAGACCGCGAGGCAGACTTTGATGTTGCCGCGTTTGAAGTACATGTCCAGACAGATCAGCGTCAGGCCCTTGTCGGCTTGCAGCCGTTGGCCCAGGCGCAGCAGTTCGCGGCGGTGCAGGAGCAGTTTGCGGGTGCGAGTGGGATCGTGATTGTATTTATTAGCCTGCTCGTATTCGTCAATATGACAGCCCAGCAGAAATGCCTCCCCACCACGCAGGACGGCAAAGGCCTGACCGAGTTGGACGCGGCCCAAGCGGATGGACTTGACCTCGCTGCCAACCAAGGCAATGCCGGCCTCGAATTTTTCGAGAATGTGGTAATCGAACGAGGCCCGCCGGTTGTGAATGTGCGGGGCGTTCTTATCCTGCTCAGAAGATGCGGAAGACTTCGCCATGTGGGTAGTATAGCCGAATAAAACCACGACCCAAAACGCGTGCGGGCAATCTAGCCAAGTGCGCAAAGAATCCCGACTCTCCGCCTTGCCCGCACGCGGGGGATATGGAACAATGGGGGTATGTTAAAACCGCGTCCGGATAATCTTCAGGGGTTTGTGCTGCTGGCGGCGCCGGAATTGGAAGATGCCAATTTCCGCCATGCGCTGATTTTGATCCTGCGCCATGATGAACAAGGGGCACTGGGGATCATTTTGAACCGGCCCATGGAAACCACGGTCGAGGTGATCTGGAATTTCCTCGGTGGCGCGGGACCGTGTCCCAGTAGTGCGCCGCTGTATCAGGGCGGACCGTGCGAGAGTACGGCCCTGGCGCTGCATGATCATGCCGATATGGGCGATCAGGTGTGCCCGGGGATTTACTTTACCGGCGATGCCACGTGGCACGGACAACTGTTGGAACAATCACCGCTGACGCGGATATTCATCGGTTATGCGGGCTGGGGGCCGGGGCAGTTGGAAAGTGAGTTGGCCATCGGCTCGTGGTATGTGGCCAAATTGGATAACGAGCAATTGCTGGCCACACCGCCGGACTTGTGGGAGGTTTTGATGGAAGCCATCCATCCCACGCACAGCGCCCCCAATGTGGACCAGCGTTTCATCCCCCCCGACCCCTCGCTGAATTGAGGCCCGCATGGCGGAAGCCATTTATATCATTGATGGACATGCCCAGATTTACCGGGCCTATCACGCATTGACGGGGCTGAGCAGTCCCAGTGGTGAACCGACCAATGCCACGTATGGCTTTGTGGCGATGTTGCAGAAGCTCAACGAATCGCGCCGGCCCAGCCATGTGGTGGTGGCGATGGATCTGGCCGGGGGATCGGCAGCGCGGCTGGCGCTGGATACCCAATACAAAGCCACGCGCAAGCCCATGCCCGATGACATGCTGCCGCAGATTATGCGCATCCGTGAGATTCTGGGATTGTTGGGCGTGCCGGTGTATGAATCCGCGGGTTTTGAGGCGGACGATGTGATTGCCACGCTGGTGCGGCAAATCCGCGCTGATCCGCAGCACGCCCAGACGGAAGTCTATATTTGCAGCAAAGATAAGGACCTGGAACAACTGATCAACGAGACCACGTGGATGTATGACATCCAGACGCTGGAACAACTGGATGCGGCGGGACTGGTAAATAAAAAAGGCTATCCGCCCGAGCATGTGCGCGATGTGCTGGCCCTGACCGGCGATACCTCGGACAACATCCCCGGCATTCCCGGCGTGGGACCCAAAACGGCGGCGAAATGGATCAGCCAATATGGCTCGCTGGACGGCGTGCTGGCCCATCGGGAAGAAATTGCCGGCAAGATCGGCGAGGCATTGCGGGCGCATGCGGGGGTACTGGACAAGAGCCGCGAACTGGTGCGGCTGATTGATGATGTGCCCGTGACGTTGGACTGGCAGAGTGCACAGTGGCGGCAGGAGCAATGGCCGAAATTGGTGGACGTATTCCGTACGCTGGGGTTCAACCGGTTTTTGGCCCAGCTTAATCCCGGCAGCCCCCCTATCACCGCGCCCAAACCTGCCCCCAAAGCGAAACCTGTGGCGGAATTGCCCATGGGTGGATTGTTTGCGGCCATCCCGCCGGAAACACCCGCAGCGGATGCGGATAACCCCGGAAGTGATGCCCCGGCAGCAGTGGTTATCGGCCTGCCCCCCACTGATGGCGAATATCTGCTGGTGAATGACCAAGCCGCGCTGACGGCTATGCTGGCGGAATTACGTACCGCGCTGGCCGCAGAGGGTGCGTATCTGTCGCTGGATACGGAAACTGATAGTCTGGGCGCAATGACCAGCCGGATGTGCGGGCTGTCATTATCGGCGGGACAGAAACGCGGGTTTTATGTGCCGGTCATGGGGCCGGGGGCGAAACTAAGTCTGGAAGAAGTACAAACGGCGGTTGGCCCATTACTGGCGGAGCCGACCATCCGCAAAGTGGGGCAGAATCTGAAATATGACTGCAATGTGCTACGGCGGCATGGCTTGCCGGTGGCGGGTATCTGGTTTGATACCATGATCGCCAGTTATCTGATTGCCGCGCAACGGGCGTCGCACAGTCTCGATGCGCTGGTGGCGGAATATTTTGGCATGGCCATGATTCCACTGACCGATTTAATCGGCAAGGGCAGTCAGCAGCGCAGCTTTGCGTCGGTGGATCTGCCCACGGCCGCACGGTATGCGGCGGAAGATGCGGAGATGACCTGGCGGTTGGTGGGTGTGCTGCAGCCGCAGATTGCCGCGCAGGAGATGCAACCGCTGCTGGATATGGAAATGGGGCTGATGCAGACGCTGGCGGATATGGAATTTGCCGGCGTGCGGATGGATTTGGATTATCTGCGCGAACTGCAGAAGACCTTCGGGCAGAAGATTGACGATCTGCGCGGCGAAATCCGCAAGCTGGCGGGGACGGAATTTAATCTGGATTCGCCCAAGCAGTTGGGGCAGGTGCTGTTCGAGAAACTCGGTCTGCCGGTGATCAAGAAAACCAAGACGGGTGTGAGTACGGATATTGATGTGCTGGAGGCGTTGGCGCCGCAGCATCCGTTGCCGGCGAAGATGGTGGAATACCGGCAGTATACCAAGCTCAAGAGCGGGTTTATTGACGGCCTGCTGACGCTGACCGACCCGGCCACGCAGCGGCTGCATACCAGCTATAACCAGACGGTCACGGCCACGGGGCGGCTGTCGAGCAGTGATCCAAATTTGCAGAACATCCCAATTCGCAGCGAAGCGGGCCGATTGATCCGCCGGGCGTTTATCGCCCCGCCGGGGGGCAAGTTGCTGGCGGCGGATTACTCGCAGATTGAGTTGCGGGTGTTGGCGCATTACAGCGCCGATGCGGCGTTGCTCAAAGCCTTTGCGGAAGATCAGGATATTCACCGCGTGGTGGCGGCGGAGATTTATGGGATACCCACCACGGAGGTCACCGACGCCCAGCGCGGCGTGGCCAAGACAGTGAACTTTGGCATTATCTATGGCCAGACGGGCTTTGGGCTGGCGCGGGTGCTGGGCATCCCGCAGAACGAGGCGGAACGGTTTATCAAGGCGTATCGCGACCGATTCCCGGGCATCGCGGAGTTCAATCTGACGTGTCTCAATCAGGCCAGCATGCAGGGATTCGTCACCACCCTGCTGGGCCGGCGCCGGTTGATCCCCGACATCAATTCCAACCAGATCGCGCGGCGGCAATTCGCCCAGCGCACAGCGCTGAACAGTGTGATTCAAGGCTCCGCGGCGGATTTGATCAAGTTGGCGATGGTCAAACTACACCAGACGCTGCTGCAAACCCCGCAGTTGCAGGCGCGGATGCTGATGCAGATTCATGACGAATTGGTGGTGGAGTGCCCCACCGCACAGGCGGACGCCGTGGCCGCGGTGATGCGCCAGACCATGACCGAGGCCATGAGCCTGCGCGTGCCGTTGAAAGTGGAATTGGAATGCGCGGATAATTGGCTGGAATAAAAAAAGGGCACGCCAGCTGCGTGCCCTCGGGGTCGTCATAGGTGTGCGTGTAATTACTCGCCAGATTCCAAAATCGCCATGAAGGCTTCCTGGGGGATTTCCACCCGCCCGACCTGCTTCATGCGTTTCTTGCCTTCCTTCTGCTTTTCTAACAATTTGCGTTTGCGACTCACATCGCCGCCGTAGCACTTGGCCGTGACGTTTTTACGCATGGCGGAGATGCTTTCGCGGGCGATCACGCGGCTGCCGATGGCGGCCTGGATGGCCACTTCGAACATGTGGCGGCCGATTTCTTCCTTGAGCTTGCGGATGATGGCCCGGCCACGGGTGTCGGCCTTGCTGCGGTGGACAATCAGCGACAGGGCGCTGATCTTGTCACCGGCGACGAGAATATCCATCTTGACCAGATCATCGGAATGGAAGCCCAGCAATTCGTAATCGAGCGTGCCGTAGCCCTGGGTGGCGGTTTTGAGCTTGTCGAAGAAATCAAAGATCACTTCGGCCAGCGGGATTTCGTATTCCAAAATCACGCGGTCGGTGGTGATGAATTCGGTTTTCTTATACACGCCGCGCCGTTCCTGACAGAGCTTGGTGACATCGCCGATATTGCGCGCGGGGATGATGATGTTGGCACGGATGATCGGTTCGCGGATTTCCTGATAATGCCCGGCATCGGGCAGGTCGCTGGCGGAGTCAATACTCTTGGATGTGCCATCGGCCATGACGACTTCGTAGGGCACGGTCGGGGCGGTTTGGATGACCTCGATATTGAATTCGCGTTCCAGACGTTCCTGCACAATTTCCATGTGCAGCAGGCCCAGGAAGCCGCAGCGGAAACCAAAGCCCAAGGCGTCGGAGGTTTCGGGTTCGAAGGTGAAGCTGCTGTCATTGAGCCGCAGCTTTTCGAGCGCTTCGCGGAGCTGGGTATATTCGGTGTTCTGGCCGGGGTAGAAATCGCAGAAGACCATCTGCTTGGGCGGTTTGTAACCGGGCAGGGCTTCGAGCGCGGGGGTATTGACATCGGTGATGGTATCGCCGATGTTCACATCCTGAATGGCCTTGATATTGGCGACGATGAAGCCCACTTCGCCAGCGCCCAGCGATTCCACCGGGGCGGGCCGGGGCATGAATTTGCCCAGATCGGTGACATTGTAAAAGGCGTTCTTGCCCATCATACGGATTTTCTGACCCTTGGTCAGAATGCCGTTGATCACGCGGATATAGACCACCACGCCGCGATAATCGTCGTATTTGCTGTCGAAAATCAGCGCCTGCAGGGGTGCCTCCACCGAACCGCGCGGGGGGGGAAGTTTTTCGACGATGGCTTTGAGCAGTTCATCAATGCCCAGGCCGGTCTTGGCGGAGATGGGCACGCACGACAGGGCATCAATGCCCAGGACATGCTCCATTTCCTCGGCGGTGGCATCGGTCTGGGCGGAGGGTAAATCCACCTTGTTGATGACGGGGACAATTTCGAGTTCCGCGTTGATGGCAGCATAGGCGTTGGCCACGGTCTGGGCCTGTACGCCCTGGGTGGCATCGCACAGCAACAACGCGCCTTCGCACGCCTGCAGGGCCTTGGCGACTTCGTAATGGAAATCCACGTGGCCGGGGGTATCAATCAGATTGAGCATGTAGACCACGCCGGTATCGGGGTGCTGGTATTGCACCGACACGGCGGAAGCCTTGATGGTGATGCCGCGTTCTTTTTCCAAATCCATATCATCAAGGAACTGCGATTCCATCTCGCGCTTGGTGATGGCGCCGGTGCGTTCCAGCAGGCGGTCGGCCAGCGTGGACTTGCCGTGGTCAATATGGGCGATGATGCAGAAATTTCGTATCAGCGAACGATCCATCGAATACTTCCGTAAAGGACTTAAAACCCGGGATTATAGCATAATTGGGGCGGGTTGGGG
>JBAXGE010000020.1:0-22237 GCA_037139555.1 Phycisphaerae bacterium | reverse complement strand
CGCACCGGCTGTCATGGGGTCATGATTGGCCGGGGTGCCATCAGCCGGCCGTGGTTGCTGCGCGATGTCGCATCGTATCTGCACGATGGTACGATTCCCCCCGAGCCTACTCTGGAAGACAAATGTAATATGATGCGGCAACATTATCAGAATATCCTGCGCTTCCGGGAAAGCGAACGTGTGGCGATCGCCGTGTTTCATTCGCGGATCAGTTGGTACGCCAAGGCGCTGGGCCCATGCCGGATGTTGAAGGATGAAATGCGGGTCATCCGTAATCACGCCGACTTTGAGGCCGCACTAACCCGGTTTTTGGACTGGCGTTCCGGTATAGACCGTGAGGACCCCAACCCCCAATCCACTCAAGAGGAGGACCCCTGTCATGTCTGATCCATTATGGGGCATATTTTCCCAATCCGGCATTAAACCCCAACGGACTACCTTTACCCCGGAAGATACGGTGGGCCGGACTTCGCAGGCCAATGTGGATCGCTTGGAAGCACGGGTGGAGAAACTCACGCTTATCTGCCATGCCATGTGGGCTATTCTGAAAGATAAAACCCAACTTAGCGAGGAAGACTTACTCGCCAAGGTCATGGAATTGGACTTGGCTGATGGGGTGGCCGATGGCCGGCATAACACCGTACCCAAAGATTGCCCGGCCTGTAAACGTCCCATGTCCAGCCAGCACAAACGCTGTCTGTATTGTGGGCATGTGCCAACCCCGCAATCGGCGTTTGAGACCCTCTAAAGGATACTAGCCGGGCAACTTGTACTCGAGCAGCTTGGCGTCCTCTCCAGCTTGCACCGGTACGGCAACATATAAAGCGCGACGCTCGGGCACGAACAAACCGGTGCGCGCATGTGGTGGTAGCGGTAAAGACGTGAGTTTGAGGAATTGACCTGAGTCGCTAACCGTGAATACATCCAGCGCACCGGGTTGATCAGATGGGATGGCCTCCCCGGCACGATCACCAATCCGACGCCCCCCACCAATGACCATCAGCAGGCGGGATTGGGCATCATAAAACACATCATCGGAATCAGCCACGCACGGGGCACTTCCTAACACCGCACCGGTAGCGCTATCAAGAGCGAGGATTTGCGCCGGCTTACGACCCACGACATAGATTCGGCCCCGGGCAGAATCTAAGGTCATCGGAAAGTTTCGCGCGGTTCCGGGTACTTCCCAGGTGGCCAAGAGCGCATTTGTCGCCAGATCCGCCTGCACGACTTTTCCCACATTATCGGAAAACTTATCACCCGGCAAATTAATGTAGCACTGTGCTTGAATGGGACTACATTGAAACGATTCCGGATGAGCCGGAAGTGATACTTCGCCCAGCTTGGTGAGGGTGAGCGCATCGAGTATTACTAACGCACCGTGGGTCTTTGAGCCCCCGCCCACAAGGATGTGACCCGTACGCGAATCAAAACGGACATTGTCCGCGTCCTCGATGACGGCGGCGGTGTCTTTCAGATGTAAGGTCTCCGTGTCATACACGCGTAGCGTCCCATCCTCGCCACTGGTCACGTACACACGGTTAGTACCAGGCGCTACGGCAACGCCTTGGGCTTCGGGAATGCCGTCGAGAGTCTTGAGCAATGTCCCCTGCTTCAGATCAACGACCGCCAGAGCCCCCTTCGAGAACGCGGCTACAAACAATCTTTCCGTAGTTGCGTCATAGGCTAAATGGTCCAGCCGCCCGGCAATACCATTGCGTTCCACCAGGCCACCGACACCCGGTAACGGGATCGTGCGCGACCATCGGGGCAAATTGGTGCCTGTTATGTCTGTTGTGGTGGAAGTCTCACGCGCACAGCCAGTCAGTACGGTAAGCAGGGCAAAGCCGCCAATTACGGCCGTTCGTAATACATGCATCGTATCCATGGCAGGTCTCCATCCTTTGGCATAATTATTAGTGTTCCGACTCTATATCTAACGAATCAAAACAAATCCATAATTAGCAACGTGCGGCAACTATATGATGGTCCTTGAGGTCCGCAGGAATGAATTCCACCGGCTGACCGTCCAGACATAGCCCGTTTTTATAATCCGCGAGAATCTCAAAATCAAGCGTGGCGTGGCGCCATTGCACATTGGTCAGGGTTAGCTGCTTGACACCCGGCGGGAGTTTCGGCCGTACCAACAGGCGATCGGCCATAGGGGTAAGGCCCGCACAGACATGGAGCATAATCCGCATCATGCCGGTAGCGCCCCAGGTGGTGCGGGGCTGGGATACCCAGCGTAACAATGGTCCGCCGGGCAGGACTTCGTGCCGTTCGCGCAAGCACCAGCGGTGCCAGTCTTCCGGCTGGCCGGGTTCGATCTCCTGAACACCCCCCTCGGGCAGGCCGTCATCAGGATGATAACATTCCGCATAATTGCCATCGCGCAAAGCTTTGGCCATCAAAGTATCCAATTCAGCCCAAGTCTCCGGCCAACAGCCCGCCCGCGCGCAAGCTTCCGTCCAAAAGGCTTGAACCTGTGGCCAGACCAGCCCGGCATGCCGGCCATAGCGCTTACGGTTGCCATCCACCAGTCCCTCGTAGCGCGGATAGCCCGGCCAGACACACGGTAAACCGGCTGCGGAACGATATACCCGCGAGATCATCGTGGCAGGATCGTTTACCAGACCAAAGAGCAAGGCAAAGGCGTGGCCCATACCCTCCTGACGGTCATCGGTACCCCAGGGATCATCGTAATACCGGAACCGCCCCAGAGCTTCGCACCAGAAGACCCGTTGGATCGCCTGGCGCAGTTGCTGGGCCTGTGCGGCAAAGCTGGGATCGGCGGTCAATCCCAAAGCCTGATCCATGGCCGTGACAATTTCGAATGCCCGCATATACAAACAGTTGGTGGAGAGGGTCCGCATCGGTAAACCAAAGCCCTGTGCGGCACGTTCCTTGGGATGTTGCGCTACCCAGTCCAAAATGCACGACTTCCCCCCTACTTCGGCGTAACGATCGCCATAGGCACTAACCCCATCGCCATAGCACGCCGGGCCCCGAAACAGCCCGTCGGCGGATTGCTCCTCGCGCTGCATACGCGCAAGCCAGGCCACACTGGCCGACCGGGCGGTGGCGAGGAATTCCCGATCGCCCGTCCACAGGTAATATTGCCAAGCGCCGATCACCCAGACCACAGCATCCCAATATTGGCCACGCGGTTCGGGCTGGCCATTACGGGGTGCAAGTTCGCCCAGCAACGTACTGCGGGCCACCGCTGGCCAGAATGCGGGCAATCCATTCCAAGTATTGATGGCTGCATCGCGCGTCCACGCCTCATAGGTGAGGCCAGCCATAAGTGCGGGCTGACCCTCGGCCAATCCCACATGATTGGGGACCACATTGCCCAGCACATCGCCTACGGCGATCCGGAAGGCACGATTTAAATCCAAACTGTCACTATTGAGAAACGGCATCAACATAAAAGCGCTCCAAAAGTTTTCACTATGGCGGTGATTATGCGGTGATTATATAGGTATGCCGGTATTTTGATACCGTCGGGCCGGAAATCACTTCATTCCCCTATCCTTTAAGTAAAGGTACCCATGCTGTAACTTCGAACTACAGCACTTGCGCGGCATAGGTCCTAAAGTTCGCGTCCGCTTTGACCAGGATCGCGCCAAGCCTCACCAAGACCGCCGCAGGTTTGGCCAAGACCGTGCCGACCCCGGCGAAGATCATGACCGTTTTATCTAAGATCGTTCCCGTCCTGCGCGGGTCCGCCGCCGACCTGACCAAGCTCGCCCTCGACGTGACCAAGAGCGCGGCAAGCTTCGTCAAGATGCTCGCAATCCAAGCTACCGCCAGCCCCGGCATAATTAATCCAAACGCTGGATTTACAATTACTAACAATGTTTTTCATACCTGTACCGCTGCCGTGGCCCTGGTCGGCCCTGTCTTTCGCATTTCGCACTTCCCCCCCCACCTCCGCCGCACATCGGGTATAATCCGCCCATTCGCTCCATTACTCCGCTCTTGCATCAAGGAGCCGCGCATGGCTAAGACGAAAGGTGACCAAGAGCAGCGGTACGGTTGCTGGCCTCACGAGCGGCCAACGCGCCTGGTTCCGCGTCGCCGCCATCGGCGCAGCGGGTCAAGGTCTGTGGAGCGACCCGGCGACGAAGATTGTGCCCTAGGGGAGGCGCGCAGCGCGGCCGGGGGAATCGCATCGGCCTGCGCTGCAGCAAAAACCCCTATATCAGACCGATTTTTCCGCGCCCAGATCTCACGCGCGCGCGTGGTTGATCTGGCGTTAACACGTATCTGGAGCCCGTCCATGAAACCGTACTATCTCGCCGCTCTCCTGTTGCTTCTCTCGACGGCATTCGCGCTGGCCAGCGGCCTCAGCCCCGGGCGACTGGAGGATGCCGCGGCACACTCCGATCAGGCGGTGCTGACCAAGGTTACCGCGATCAAGGAAACCCCGATTTTCATGAAGCTCAAGGATGGCACGCAGGGACCTTTGCTTACCACCCGGCGCGATTACACGCTGGAGGTCAGCCGCGTCCTGGCCGGTCCCGAGCGCAAGCCGGGCGTTGTGACGTACCAGATGCCGCAGTTCGTGCGTTACGACGAGAATGGCAAGGTGGTCATGACCATGTGGCTCGCAATCCCCGGCACCGGCAAGGAAAGCCATCTGGAGCAAGGGCAGGAGTATGTCCTGTGCCTGCGCCAGGGCGGGGAAGGTCAACCACCCAGCATCGTCCGAGCCGAGCCGGCCAACCGTGCCGCGGTCGTCACGACGGCCATGCATCAGGCCCAATGCTGGGCGGCATTGAAGGCCGCGTTCACGGCCGAAGAGTTCAAGTCTGTGCGCTTGGTGGCGTTTGACGCCGCCAGCGATACGCTGGTGGTGATGATTCCTTCCCCGCCGCGTCCGGAACTGGGCCGGAACGACTCGCCGCGCGCCCGGCTTTATGCCGTCACCCCGGCCGGCGCGATTACGTGTGCCCGCGAGTTTGATACCTACTCGAACTACAACCATCTGTATTTCGATGGCAAGACGGTGATCCTTCGTGCCAGCAACGAGTACACAATGGTTTTCCCGCACGAGGAATTCGCCGCGCGGGTGGCGAGTACGGTTCCAGCGACCGGCCCTGCGGGCAAGTAGCCAAGGGGCGGAAAAGGTCCCAGAGATCGTTGCTCGGCTTCAACCCCTGTCTCCTCCCGCACCCCCAGACTATACAGATGCTGCAATGCCGTAGGCAGTTCGGCCACCGTCTCGGGACGCACCACCAGCACTACCGGGAACTCTTAGCCTGCGGCAATCAGGCGGTTGATGGTGGCCACTGCCGCCGGGTACGAGGGGGCGCCGTCCGCCCCCGGACGAAAGCGGTCATGGAGTGCAGGTGGGCCATCGCAACTGACCGCAATCCGCAAGTCCGGATGGGTCAACAGGTGCAGTGCATCTGGGGTGGTAACCGATCCGCTGGTGGTCAGATGAAATCGTACCTGACGTGCCCCGGCTTCCGCTTGTGTAAATGCCACCGCCGCGGCGATATCAGACGCACGCAACATGGGCTCACCACCAAAAAACCCCAATTCCAACGTACCCTCCGGCGTCAGCGAAGCCAACGCCCGGCGAATCGCCGTCTGGATGACCTCCGTGGGCATGTGCCGCGCGGACTTCGCCCCGGCGTAGCAATAAAGGCAGCGCAAGGCACAGGCATGCGTCAGCATCAGGGTAAGTATGAAACGCGTAAAAAGCATCATGGCTTCCAAATTCAGAATTGCCAAACATCATACACCGCAAACAACGTTGGCATACCATGAGGCAGGTAGATACAAACCACTCAGACTTTCGCGACTATCCGGTCATTGTGGCTAGGGGGTTGGGAAATCACAAGAAAACGAATGTCTGCATCCGAGTCGTTGCGGGCCTGATGGACGGTACCGGGCGCAATTTCAACACCTGTACCAGCCATGATATTCATCGTCTGCCCATCTACTACCATTGTCAATATTCCGGACAACACGTAGAAGAACTGACAAGACAGCAGATGGTGGTGCGGCACCTCGAACGTACCGGACGGCATTCGTTCCTCGATTACACTAAGCTGTTTATTACTCACGAGATGCCAACCGTCGCAGCCCTGTCCCCAGAGGTAGTGAGTTGGTTTTTTCATTACCAGCCTTCGATTCCTACTCATACATAATCCAAGTAGGCGTCAGAATCTCGAAACGGCGCTTTTTCTATCTTAAGCGCAATGACCTAAGTCTTTGCTGCGAAGCGCGAAGTCCCTTACCGCGCTCACCCTGGCGCTTCCTGTCTCGTCGAATCGGGGCGACAGGATTTGAACCTGCGACCTCTTGGTCCCGAACCAAGCGCTCTAGCCAAGCTGAGCTACGCCCCGTAATTTATCCAACAAGGCTCTCGCCTCGGTGGTTATGTGCGGTTAATATACCTTTATTGCGGTAATGAAGCAAATCCCGTTAACTCAGGAGCCAAATATGACGATTACTCCACTGGCCATTCCCGATGTTTTACTGCTTACCCCCAAAGTTTTCGGCGATGCGCGGGGGTTTTTCATGGAATCCTACAATCAGAAGGCTTGGGAAGCCCAGGTGGGAACGCCGCCGGTATTTGTGCAGGATAATCATTCCCGCTCCAGCCGGGGGGTGTTACGCGGGCTGCATTATCAGGTCCAGCAACCCCAAGGCAAGCTGGTTCGGGTGGTTCAGGGCGAGGTGTTCGATGTCGCGGTGGACCTGCGCCGGCATTCGGCGACGTTTGGCAAATATGTGGGCATGCGGCTTAATGCGGATAACAAGCAATCCCTCTATATCCCCCCCGGCTTTGCCCATGGGTTCCTAGTCTTGTCGGAAAGTGTGGACTTTTTATACAAGACCACCGATTACTGGGCCCCGACTCACGAACGCTGCATCCGCTGGGATGATGCCACGCTGGCGATCCAATGGCCACTGGAGGGCATCACCCCCCTGCTCTCGGCCAAGGATCAACAAGGCTTGGCTTTGGCGGCGGCGCCCACTTACGATTGAACTGCGGCGCGGATCTGTTGCCGCAAGGCGGTCAGACTCGCCAAACTATGCAGACCAATGTAATAATCGCGACTGTGCGTCACCGTACGCGCCAGCATTTGGGCTTGGGCAATCTGTTCGCGTTGTGCCAGCCGGGCTAGCGCGGCCGCGTCTTGGGCGCGCAATTCAGCTTTGATCTGCAATAATTCGCGATACCAGGTCAGTCGTTGCGGTTTTTCTACGTGCCATTGGGTGGTTTTGGAGTGATCAATTTGGGCCACCAAGGTTTTGATCTGCGCTTGCCGTACCACGACCGTGGCCTCTGTCGCGGATGGTTGGGGATTATGCCATTGGTGATGGTAAGCATGGCGTAAGGTGGACGGTGCCGTTGGTGCCGGGGCGTCGTGGGCGATGGGTAATAACCAGCAGGCCGAGGCGCAGGCGTAAGCGGGAATGGTGTCGGTGAGCGCCAGGAAAAAGGCATCCGTGATTTGATCGTAAAGCGCCCCACCCAAGCCATGTATAAACACGTCCGAAAGAAAACCACGCACAAACATGGTCAAGGTCAGCGCCCGGGGCCGCAGGACATAACCATGCTGCTGGAGTTGGGTCGCAAGTTGTTCTGCCAGTATGGCCGGGGGCAAATCGGCGCTGACCACAATGGGGGTATCTAGCAAATTGATTTGCCCGGACTGGTTCTGCACATGCAGTCGCAGCCGGGGTTGCCCAGGCTGATAAATCCAAAAAGGCAATTCGATCTCTGATGAAGAGCATGCCAAATCAGGCAAGGGATGACTGGGGCTGTGGATATGATTTGCCGCGCGGTACTGGGCCAGACAGCGGTTATACAGGGGCACCCACGTCGTTGCCTGCCGCATCCAGGCGGTGACAAAGGTTAGAAACGCACGGCCCGAGCACAAGGTCGATGTGGGCAAGCGGTAAATGGGTATATCGAGTTGTTGTTCCAAGCGGGCGCGGGCTGCAGTCAGCCAAGGGACGTACGGGCCGGGGGTATTTTTCTGGAACTCACTGGCTAGCAACTGATAGGTATCCTGCGCGGCGAGGGGCTGCTGTTGCCAATGTTGTAACCATGCGGCCAAAGCCGCGCCAGCAGGCGCTGGGAGGCTGTCTGCGGTCAGCGCGCTGGCCGGGGCGAAGATTACCTCATCCCGGTGCCAGTGCTCAGCCTGAGGCACAGGCGCGAGAAATCCCATTTCGCGAACAATATCGTGGTCCACGAGCAAATCAATCGCCACGCCACCGCTCTTACGGGCCAGTTCGCTAGCCAGAATAACTTTGGCCCAAACCCCGGCATGATAGAACTCAACCTGATGGCCAGTGAGAATCCAAGGGACTTGCGGATCAGGCCCAGATTGGCCGGCGGTCTGCAGGGCAGCGGCAACTTCCTTACGGGCCAGTGTGGCAATATTTTCGGGAATACCCGGCCAGCGTATGACCACACGGTTTTGTGGGGTTATGCCGTTAAGGTGGTGGCATAGCGTCGTGGAATCGGGCGAAATGAGTAGTTGGCCATGTTGTCGGGGCGTAAGAAGATCGGCGGGGTGCGGGATGACATACGATGGGGTCATAACGTAAGCCTGGAACGGATCATTCACAACAACAGGGAGAACAGCATTCTTTTTTGACAACCGTTTTCTGCGCTTCCAACCGAACCTGACTCAACTGCCGGCCGATGACTTCCAGATAATGGCCCAACCGCACCGAGGGGTCATCTAACAACCCGCCAAAGTGTCGGGATGGGTCATTGTAAATCAACTTGATCGGCAGTTCGGAAATACGCAATTTGTGATATGCCGCCTGCACCCAGAATTGCATGGGGAAGGCATAGCCGGGGATGTCGAGGTGGATTTTACGCAAGGCCGCGACCCGGTGATTCTTAAATCCACAGAAGGCGTCAGTAATCCCCAAATCCAAAGCGGAATTGAGCAGTTCTGTAATCATCAGATTGATACTACGCCGGTCCGCCGGGGGCTGGTCGGGCGAGGATGATTCCGGCAAATATCGGGAACCGCTGATGATATCACTGTCATCGGCACAGGCCGCCTGAAAAAAACGCGGGATACTGGCGGGTTCGTGCTGCTGGTCGCAATCCATGGTCAGCACCCAGTCATAGTGCTGGCACCGGGCAAATTTGAAGGCATCAATCAGCGATTGTCCATAGCCCCGGTTTTCCGCATGGGTAATCACCTGCAACGTGGGATATTTGGTTAATAACGCAGGGGTGGCATCGGTGGAGCCGTCATCAATGGCCAATACGTCATGTCCATAGGACAGGATACGCGGCAGAACATCATCCAGATGCCTGGCCTCATTGAAGATCGGGACCGCAACCAACATCCGCATAACCAACCTCCGAACCGTTATGGGCAGACCCAAGAATCAGGTATAGCCCGCCTCTAGCCAATTTCTGGCCGCTACGGTAGGTTATGCCGGGCGGGAGGTTTGGCTGGCCGCGATGGCATTCTTCTTGGCGGAATCATCCTCATTAAGAACATCGTCCACCAGACCGTAAGCCTTCGCTTCCTGAGCCGAGAAATACTTGTCACGTTCCTGATCTTCGGCCACGCGTTCGCGGGTCTGGCCGGTGAGTTTCGCCATCAGGTCAATCAGCGATTCTTTGGTCTTGAGGATTTCCTCGGCTTGGATGGCAATATCCGCCGCCTGACCGTAAATCCCGCCAAAGGGCTGGTGAATCATCACCTTGGCATGAGGCAGGGCATAACGCTTACCCTTGGTGCCGGCAGCCAGAATTACCGCCCCACCGCTCATGGCCTGACCCACGCAGAACGTGGAGACATCGCAGGTCAGAAAGCGCATGGTGTCGTACATGGCCAGCGTATCATCCACCGACCCACCCGGGGAGTTGATGTACAGATTGATATCCTGATCTTTGCGGACGCTTTGCAGATAAAGCAACCGCATGATGACATGGGTACTGGATGCATGATTGATTTCACCAACTAAAAATACCACGCGGTTTTCCAGCAGCATTTCATCCACGGTCATCTGCCGCCAACGGGCATAATCCGCCATATTCCGGGGCTGGATCAGGTCCTGAGGAATATTGCCCGGCAACAGGTTCGGAGCGTAGGCCGCCATCGGGGTTTGCACCGGAATCGGAGAAATCACACGTCCAAATGAATCAGTCAAAGCCATAGGAACCTCGTTTGGTTACAGTTTAATGTTACGCGACCATCCTGCAATCATAGACACCAAAGCCCCCCGACGCTACTGGCCTTCTTGGGCCAGTGCCGTCACGATGTTTTTCAAGCATCCCTGAAGGGGCAAAACCGGGTTTTCCGGGTGTAATTCATATTCGATGACCGCCGTGCCGGAAAAATTACTCGTCCGGAGGGCTTTGGCCAATTCCGCCAGATTCAGGTTACCCGTGCCCACGATCACGTCTTCAGAAGCCCGATTACGGTGAAAGATGAAGTCCTTGAAATGCAGTGCAAACAAACGCGACCCCAGTTCCTGAACCGCTTTCACCGGATCACCTTTGGCATCCATCATCCACGCGGTATCCAGAGTTACACCAATGCGGGGACTGGTGATGCTCAAAACATATTTGAGCATTTGCATACTGCCCAGCCAATGGTAGCCGCCGTGATTATGAATCCCCAGTCGGATATCGTATTCCTCGGCCAGCCGGTCGGCGAGTTTGAAATTGGCTGGCAAATCCTGAGGCAGAAAATCAACGGAAATGGTCCGGCAGCGGGCTAGTTTGGCAAACTCAAAAATCGGCCGGATCGCGGCTTCATCCGCGCTCAGACGTTCCACGCCGATGCTATCAATGGTAATGCCGGCCTGTTGATAGAAGGCCGCAACCTGGGCAGATTGGACCGGATCACGAAAATTACAGTGGACGCCACACAGTTCCAGATTTTTACTGCCGACCTGGGCCAGCAGGTCTACCACCTGGGCATTGTCTTTGAAGTTACGGAAACACCAGCTCTGGACACCGACGCGTTGGGAAAGCGGTAACATGTATGACTCACCTTAAAAAAAAGATACAGGAACGACAACCTCAAGGTTGCAACAAGATTTTTTCCGGGGCATTTTCCGCCAGCACCCTGGGGGCGGTGGTTATTGTACTCCATGGTGCCCCCTGAGGGCATAACCAGCGGACGGCATTGGTAATTACCCGCTGGACTTCGGGTTGGTGATAAGTGGGGTAGGTCTCATGGCCGGGGCGGAAATAGAATACCTTGCCACTGCCGCGGGTATAGGTGACCCCGCTGCGGAATACCTCGCCACCGGTAAACCAGGAGATGAACACCACCTCGTCGGGATTGGGAATAGCGAAGGGTTCGCCGTACATCTCTTCGTGGGGTATCTCGAAATATTTGCCCAAACCTTGGGCAATGGGGTGACCGGGATTGCATACCCAAACGCGTTCCTTTTCGCCTACTTCCCGCCAGCAGAGCGAACAGGGCGTCCCCAGCAGACGTTTGAAAATCTTGGAATAATGCCCACTATGCAGGACCAATAAGCCCATGCCTTCCCAGACTCGTTGCTGCACACGGGCAACAATGGCATCATCCACTTTGTCATGGGCACCATGTCCCCACCAGGTCAAAACATCGGTCTGGGCCAGAACTTCAGTGGTCAAGCTGTGTTCAGGCTGGTCCAGAGTGGCGGTTTTGGCCTGAATATTGGGCTGCTGATTGAGAAAATCTGCGATGCAGGTATGCATTCCGGTGGGATAAACCGCGGCCACGGCGGGATTATTGCGTTCGTGGAGATTTTCCCCCCAGACCGTTACCCGTACAGGATTTACTGTCATAGCAGACTCCGTCAAAAGACACAATTATCGGGATTGTACCCAAGGATACCCCCTCCGGCAAAGTATTCGCTAGCCGAATACGCCCTATCTTGATTACACTACCGTATATCAATCGGTTGTTACGACCTGAATCGGAGTCATGATTGCGTTTTTCACTGCCATTCTCGCGAGCCCAAGGGATCTATTTTGGTCCCACCGCCGCTGTTCAAAGTCTACCTAAAGCTCTGCCCCAATTGAGTTTTGCCCCCCAGCGGGAAATTCCGACGCAATCCGAAGAATTGCTGGAACTGACCAAGGAGGCGGGACTCGAGCAGCGTACCACCCTCTGGCTGCCCCCTTTGAGCGAGCAAATCGCAGGATTGCGGGAACGCAAGCATTGCAAACTCATTATCAACCTGCTCCCCCCCCAGCCAGAATCGTTTTTAGCCCGCTACATCACGGCCCAGCGCAGTCTGGAGTTGCTTGTGGGCATTGATTGTCTGGTGGCGGGCTTGCGTCCTGCCCAGACCTGGATGGTACTGGACCGGCATGATCACGAATTAAAACGCCGTTGGCAAGACTTATTGCTGCCGCGCCGGGTGACCCTCAAGCGAGTCCTGAATGTTTATCCGCACGCGCATCCCACCCCCCTGCTGTGGAATATGCTGCGCAAACGTTTGCCGGTAGGCCATAATCCCGCAACCGTTAATGTGTGCATGGTAGACCCGTGGAGTCTGGTATGTCTGGGCCAACTGCGCCTTTATGGCCGTCCCGGGACCGCCCGGCCGGTGCAATTTTTCAGCGATCATCAGGAACCGGTCTGCCTGGAAGTTACCCTGGGGCATAAGATTACCGATATTTGTGATTTACTCGGCTGGTCCTGGCAAGGGCAAGAAATGATCACCAATGGTCTGATGGCCGGTACACTCCAGCATGCCCAACATGCTCGGGTACACACGGATACGGAAATGGTGGCACTGCGGCAGGAGGCCAAGCCGGAGCGACCGGTTGCCTGCATCCAATGCGGCTGGTGCGTGGATCATTGTCCCACGGCCCTGAACCCCGCGCATTTGTATGAAAATATTCTGGTGCAACGCAAGCCTGCGGTGCTAACCACCGCCCAACATTGTATTGCCTGCGGCTTGTGCAGCTATGTTTGCCCCAGCCGCTTACCCTTGGCGGAATATATCCGGCGTGAACAAGCCCACCTGGCGCGAGGGGAATCCACATGAGTCTTTTTCCGGCCCATGAAACCCAGCCCACTTTGAGTGCGCGACGCAGCGCCCCATTTATTCGCTGGCCCGTGGCCACGTACGAATTTTATATTTCCTTATGTGTGGCACTGACCCCGCTGGTAGTCTGGGCGATGTTGCTGTTGGGTTGGCGTTGGTGCCTCTGGTTGACGGCCTGCCAGACCGGCTCGGTGGGCAGTTACCTGATCCTGCGCCGCTTCACCCAGCGTGGGCGTCGGTTGTCATTTATCCATGTCTTTTCCGGGGCCATTCTGCTCGCGCTGCTGACCCCGGTGGGCCTGCCGTTTATCCTGGGTTTGCTGCTGGGTATTGCGCATATGCAGTGCATTTTCTTTTGGGGTGGTACCGGACGCGAACGGATCACGTCCAGCCTGCTCTTGGCGGTGCTGTGTTGTGCGGCCACCAATCTGGGGACGGTTGGAAATATCAAGGCACAACCGCAGGGCGTGCTGGCCAACAATCGTTTATTCATGGGTGATAATCAGGATTTGTCGCGGAACACCTACACCCGTTGGGTTAGTTCCAACCGTATCGAAGGGCATGATACCGTACAAATGCGCCCACTTCAGGAAGTCGTGGGGAATACGTATCATAATATCGGCGGCGCCATTGCCACGGCGAATCTCCGCCAGCAATTGGAAGTCGCGCTGGTCTGGCAGTTACCTTCACCGCATCTGGCCATATTGGGCGCCTGGCCCAGTTGGCCGGGCGCGATGTCCGTATTGGGTTTGTTACTCGCGGGAATATTTCTGTGTTACCGGGCTATTCTGCGGATCCAAAGTACCGTTATATTCCTGAGCGCTTTGGTCATAGCCTTGTTGTTACTGCCCATTGATTTTTCCCAGCCTTTGCCGAGTATGTTTCTGCGGCTTGGGGGTTTCTCGGCGCTGCAGCCGGGCGAGATGGCCACTCTGTTGTTCTATGAAATCGTCGGTTCGGATGCCTGGTTCGCCGCTATTATCGTATTAGCGTTGCCGGGTGCGGAACCCCTTACCGCCAGCGGGCGCAGCCGGGCGTTGATACTAGCGGCCGGGATATCGGCCCTGCTCATCCGTACCGGAATCGGCATACCTGCCGCAACCCTGAGTCTGCTGATGCTGCAACCCCTGCACCCCATGTTGGACCGCTATTTCGGTCGGCCCAGTTGGCTGGCGAAATAAGTTCAAACAGGGATACGGTCATAGATCACGAATGTGCAGCCTTCGGCCTCTTGGTGTGAAGTAAGCTGCCATCGGGTGGGGTCCCAGGCCGGGAAATAGGTGTCGCCCGAATTCATGGTCGGGTGGTGAATATGGGTGATATAGAGCCGGTCTGCCAACGGCATGGCCAGCTGATATATTTCCCCCCCGCCGGCGATAAAAAGCTCGGTCTCCCCCGCAATTTTCGCTGCCATGATGGCTTGCGTAATATCCGTGTACCATTCAACGCCAAAGGTTTCGGGTGGTGTGGTACGCGAGATGATCAAGTGGCGGCGCCGGGGTAGCGGACGATTCCCGATGGATGCAAAGGTCTTGCGCCCCATCAGCAGCGTGTGATCCAACGTAGTGGCTTTGAAAAACTTCAGGTCGGCGGGGACATGCCACGGCATCTGCCCGGCATCACCGATCAGGCGTTGATCCGTCATGGCCGCAATCATACTTATCCGCATGGCAGGCACACTCGTTAGACGGCCACTTTGAATTTAATCGGTGGACAGGGGTCGTAGCCACTGAGTTCAAAATCTTCGAAGCGCAAGTCCCAAATTGGCTTGCGGGCAATTTTCAACTGGGGCAACGCCCGGGGTTCGCGCTGCAATTGCTCCAGCAACCCGGCGCGATGGTCATAGTCAGCCTGCGGGGTCCCGGGATCGGCGACATAGATATGTGCGTCCACGATGGTGTGGGCAAAAGTGCCCACGGCCAAACCGACTTCCTGGGCAATCATCTGCGTCAGGGTGGCATAACAGGCCAGATTGAAGGGAATCCCCAAGGCAATATCACCGCTGCGCTGGGTGAGGTGGCAATTTAATCTTGCGGGATTACCCTGCGCGTCCGCACTCACGTTGAACGCAAATGTGTAGTGACAGGGTGGTAGCTTGCTGCGTTGGGCATTGCCAGGTTCCCAAGCCACTACCACGAGGCGACGCGAGAACGGATTCCGACGGATTTCGTCAATCACATATTGAATCTGATCAATTTCCTGAACCGGAGCCGACGTTTCACCGGTTACGCACAACGGCGCATGACTGCTTTGCGCCGGTCGGGGGAAACGGCGCCAATAACGTCCATAAGCCGTTTCAAGATTGCCATCGGGGTCGGCCCAGGCGTCCCATATTTTGGTTACTTTACGCAGATTGCGGATGTGATCATCACCGGACAGATACCAC
This sequence comes from Phycisphaerae bacterium, assembly GCA_037139555.1. Taxonomy (GTDB): domain Bacteria; phylum Planctomycetota; class Phycisphaerae; order WQYP01; family WQYP01; genus JBAXGE01. The sequence continues at coordinate 6,849 of JBAXGE010000020.1, read as the reverse complement.
AGCAATTCATGCAGACAGGCGTTGTAGTTGACTTTCTTGGTGGTCAATAAGGGGAAGCCGTTGGCCAGATTCACCCGGTAAAAGGCCCCGAAGTAACTGATGGTATCAATCCCGGTGCGACTGGTTTTCCGCACCCCTTCCTGCAGCACCAGACGAACCAGATCCAGATATTCTTTCATGCGTCCCTCCGTTGCAGTTGCGGCCCCGGCGGTTTATTCACCCGTCATGGTCCCGACCTTGATATTCAGAGCACTGCGATCTTCAATGCGTTCGATCTGACCGTCGCGCACCCAGGCAATTCGATCCGATACGTCCAGCATTTTATGGTCATGCGTGGCCGAGACCACGGTAACCCCATATTGCTGATTCATATCGCGGAGCAGATGGATGATCTGCCGGCCCGTTTTCAAATCCAGATTCGCCGTTGGTTCGTCAGCCAGAACCAAGCTGGGGCTATTGGCAAAGGCACGGGCAATGGCCACCCGCTGCTGCTGCCCACCCGACATTTCCATGGGGGTATGGAACAGTCGATCGCCCAGACCGACCTTGGTCAGGATATCCGCCGCCTTGTCCTGTGATTCTTCCTGCGTCACGCCCGCAAAGATCATGGGTAACAGGACGTTTTCCAGCGCGGTCAACGTGGGCAGGATGTTATAGCTTTGGAAGATATAGCCAATCTTACGACACCGCATCCAGGCTAATTCGTACGGGTCCAACTGGGCAATATCCACCTCATCAATAAAAACCTCGCCACCCGTGGGGCGGTCCAGACCGCCAATCATGTTAAACAGTGTGGATTTGCCCGAACCCGAGGGGCCAAGAATCGAAAGATAAGTGCCCCGGCGTACGGTGAGATCAATCCCGCGCAGGGCCTGAACCACGGTGTCGCCGAGTTTGAAATTCTTTTTGACATTAACGACCATGACCGTATTTTCTACGCTCAAGTCGGTATTGATTTCAGAGAGCAAGGACGCCATAACCACAACTCCAGCTTAAAATTTAGCGCGCATCGCCTGAACGGGTGCCATTTTGGCCGCCAGAATCGTGGGGTACATCGCCCCCATAACCGCCAGCACAATCCCGGTCATGCTGCACCATCCGGTCGTGGTCAGGACGGCATACCAGGGCAAGTTCAGCCCCAATGCGCTGCCATATGTGACCCAGCCGCCCACACAAGCCAGCAGTAAGCCGAAGATCGTACCCAGAATCGCACCAAAGAGCCCCTGACCAAGGGCTTCGAGCAGATACACCCGCAAAATCACCGAGTCCAACGCCCCCAGACATTTCAGGGTTGCAATTTCCCGAAAACGCTCGGTCACGGACATCAGCATGGCATTGGCAATACCACACACGCATACGCCCAGCGATATGGCCACCACCCAGATCAACGGGGGACCACTTTCCGTCTGACTGGCATCGTGCATGTGTTTGGTGAGCGCATCACTGAGTAAGACGTAGCCCAAAAAGGCCACAGCCATCGTAATCGAAAGCAGCGTCAACACCGAACGGCCGGCGCGGTGCCGTACGCCATTAAAACTCATCCAAAGCACCGTGCGCCAACCAATCGGGGCGATGCGTTGAACTTTTTCGTTACTCACGGCCATACTCCTGAACGCGGTTAATAAGGCAACGAAGTCACCGACCGCTGCAAGAAAACAATCGCCATACTCAGCATACCGATCAAACCGGCGCCGCAGGCATAACCCGCCAGCAAGACCGGAACATAACGCCGGAAATTCTGCTCGCCAAAACGCGGGGCAAACACATAACGTCCGAGAATGGCGCCAATCAAACCCAGGAACATCACGTGAACAATACCGGTATTGCTACCCGCGATGAATCCATAGACATATTGCAGTGAGATCCCGGCCAGCGAGAAACCACCCATCACCACCAGCGTGCCAACAGCAAAGGTACCGATAATCTCGGGTTTCAGTGCGTTAATTAAGAAATCTGCACCGCTGCTCCGCGCCGTAGACCACAAGGCTGCCATCTTGGCCTGTGCCGGCCACATGGTCGATATCAGCGGATATTTTTCCGAAGGAATCGGGTCCAGACTCCAGATGTAGGACCAGAATACAAAACTGGCCACCATCATGATGGGGATCACCAACAACTCAGCTTTAAGCATGCTGCTGAAGCGAGTCCGGGTTAATTCCATCTGCCGGAACCACTGGGCAACCCCACCGTAATCATGCAGGGGAATGGGGGCAAACCAGACATCGGCCCGCTCGTAGCCGGACATGAGGAACGTACCTTCGCGGGCCATGGGGAAACCAACGCCCATGCCGGCAATTCCCTGCATACGCGCCGTGATGTACGACATGATTGGCGTGTAAATAAAGGCAAAGGCGGTGAATATCCACAGCGGAAAATCGGGGACTAAATAATGACACAGCCAGATATAGCCAATCGAACTGGCAACAAAAATGCCCAGCATGACCCAAACATTGAAGTCGCCCCGATCACGGCGATATTGGCGTAATTGTTCCTGGGTCAAACCATCGGTATCCAAGAGCACACCGGCAGATTTCTTTTGGCGGCGTTTGAAAAAGCTGTAACCTACCGAAATAAAACCGGCCAATGCCACCGCAATCGCACACCCCAGTGATTGGGAGAGGTAAAAATCCAGGCTATTGGATAATTGGGTGTTCACCGCGCTGAAGCCGGGTTGCCATTGCGGTAGATAGCCATACGCGTGCAGGATGGGATTACCGATAATTTGGAATACGATCATACCAAGCGCTGATCCGATCAAAACCCGCCAAGGCAGGATCATGCCGATCAGCAGTGCGCCCAGATCAATTGAAATTACAATCGCGGTGGCCGGGAGGATGTTGCGCAGGGATGACGACAGGTCAATCCAAGGGTTGGGCAGGATAAAAATCGGGGCCGACAGGAAAGTGCCGGTTATCGAGGGGATCAAGGTTGACAGGATTGCAAAAGTGGCCCCCATGGCGGCGCCGACGGCAAAGGTATTCCACCGCCACGATTCCGAACGTCCCGAATGTTCGGCCAGAGCCATGGAGCCCTGCGCCCATACCGGCGCCATGGGGAATGGCAGTTTTTCAACATCCACCGTAATTTTGTAGGCCAAGTAACCGACCACAAAACCCTGGATTTTGTTCAGTGCGAAGCTGATCAATAAAACCCATACCGCCGGCCACCATGCGGCATTCCAAAAAGTCCTTTGCGCGATCACGGCCGCATCCGGAGCAACCCAGGCTGGCAACTGTTCATGCAGACCAAACTGCTTGGTAGCGGAACTGGTTTTGAGGTATGAATGCCAGACCAAGGTCCCGAACACACCCCCGGCCAGACCCGCTGTACCCACGCCGGTTCCAATACTGCCCGCCACATGGAGCAATACCATGATTTCCTGACGCGTCAGCTTCTGGAACGAGCGCCGGGCCAGTTCCAGAAACAGAATTACCGTGACCCAGTCGGCAGCGGCCGTTAAACCACCCCCGAGCAACAGGCTCAGATAAATCGCTGCAGGCACCATGACAGCCGACAGGAAGAACGCCCCGATAATAGCGCGGCGCGTGAAGCCGTCCCGAAACGGCTCTTGGAGCAATTCCGGTTTCAGGCTGCCAGATGGAGTCTGAGATTGATCGTTCGCTTCTGCCATGTCACCAAAACTCCGATTACTTATGCTACGGACGCGGTCCCGGTTTTATATCCCTGGATGGTGCGCTGCACATACTTTTGTTTGTCTTCTGTCGAGAGTGTACGCCAGATCAGGAACTGTTGCCGGAGATGATCCAGGAAAATCTGGGTGGCACGACGGAACGAGCTCATTTCCCCGGCGGTACGGGCAATATCAAAACGGACCCGGAAAATCGTGGCTTCCTTCGTCTGCCAAATGGCCACGCCAAACTTCTCCGCCACCCCCAGATCATAGGGCGCCAGATACGCTTCACCTTCCAGACGCAATTCGCGACCACTGGGACCGGTAACTTCCATGAATTTACGCCACATGACCCGGAAATCTGGGCTGGTGGATTCGTGGTGCGAAGCCAAGTATTCATCCAGGAATCCAAGCATCCCCAGTGCATTGCCCCCGGTCAGAGTAAAGGGCACTTCAACCGCCAGCGTGCCGTCCTCACTGGGGGGCAGTGACCACGAGGCCATATTACCCGGCGTGGCCAGCTTACGGGCCTGAGAGGCCGGATAAAGGGCCGACAGAACCACAATAACTAAGACCAAGACACAACTAAGTACCGTGGACCCGGAAGAATAATTCAGTGACATATTGGCGGCCCCAACAGCCTCCCGCAGCCCCTGATTTCCCAGCAACACATAGGCCAGCCCCAAACCGATCAGATAGCCAATGACCAGCCCCAGCACACCATATACCACCGCTTCAACCAAGAATAGCATCCCTACATGCGCGGGGGCCAAACCGACGCTGTTGAGCATCGCAATTTCGTCCTTACGTTCTTCCACCGTACCCAGGAGGGTATTAACGATCATAAAAATAGCCAGCAGAATTGGTACGACCAGACGGCCAATCCCTTCCACACTGCTGGTGTCAACCGATTCATACAACACGGCTTTGCCATCAACCCCGGCAAACACCGGAACTTTCAAGCGGGTCATCAGCCGGTTCATCAGTTCGGCGGCGTTGGCCTGATCGGCAAAACGCACCGCCACTGACTTGACAGTTCCTTCCATCCGTAGCGCGCGGGCCGCAGGTACGAAAATCATTTCATCCATCGGTAACTGCGGCAAACGGTTGTTGGGGTCAAACGTACCCAAATTGGCGATATCACGCGACTGGGCACCATCACCACCGGCGGCGGCAAAGTCCAACGGAGCCGTAGTCGAGCCATCCAAATCACGCCACGCATTCGCGCCTGCGACATTCAGGATCCCAACCACCATAAAGGTCTGATCAAACATACCCACCCGGGCTTTGGGGGTATCCAAGTCGGCAGCCGTGATCCCCAGACTTGCCGCCACGGAGGGCGCAATCACAGCATCATCAGGATACCCTTCGCGCAGCCAATGGCCGGCAGTCAGCATTTTTTCGGGTGGGAATACTTTGGCTTCTTCGGGTACAACCCCGATGAGGCCACGGACATAGCCGGTCTGTTTCCCGATGGCACGTCCCATGGGATCAACCTGACGGATCGAAATCCGGGTATTGGCCGGGTTCCCCAAACGCCAGGCATCCTGAGTTTTAAGCTTCCAAACGCGGGTCAAGACCGTGTGATCCAAACCAAATTCATTGACAAAACCATCAATGACGGAAACCGGTATGTCCGTCCATTGGGGAGTATGGAACAGCAGTCCATTATAGGTCGGGGTTACCTTGGCAATCAGAGTCTGTCGGAAACTAATTGAGCTGTTGATGGAACTGAAGGTCACGATGGCAAAGGCCAACATGGTCAGCGTGGCCCCGGTCAACAACGTACGGGCTTTGCGCCGGGCCATGGTGGACAGGCTCAAATTCAACGCCACACCGGAGGCACTGAAGCGCTTTAGATCCGCGCCATGAACCCCTTCCAATTGACTGCGATACTCTTTGATGAGATTGACAAATTTCCGATAGACAATACTGGTGACCACCAGCATCAAAATAATCATTACAAAAGCCAACAGTACGATCATGGGCGATAGCGCGATGGCGAAGGCCGGGTGGATGCACCACATCAGGCCGAACAGGGCCAGGAAAATTACCAAGGTCCAGATCACCCGCAGGTTGGGATTTTTAGCCCGAATGGTCAATCGTTCGATGAAGAACGCGAACGGCAACACCAACGCCAGGAAAAATACCGAGGCAATTACCGCGTCTTTACCGAGACTACGGACATCGGGATACGCGCGCAAGGCCACACCCCAGGCATGCGTACCCGCGCGATAAGCCCGGGAATATTCCCGGTTGGTCAGCGCCTTCTGGGCTTCGTCCAGACTGGCCTGCGCCTGCTTGTCCAAATCGTTCAACAGTGTATTCTGGATGCCATACTTGCTTAATTTGGCTAATCGGTCATGATTCACCGCCACCAGATCGGCAGCAATGCGAAGCGCCGTGGCATTGATGCGACCACCGGGTGTGTTTGTGCTGAACCCGATATGCTTTTCAGAAGACCCGGCTGCAGTGTTAATCAGACTCGCACGGGTTCCTGACAATCCCTGATTCACCAACGCGACCATATTGGCCTCTACCGGACCATAAATGACTCCGCAGTTTTCCGTATAGGGACCATTGTCACCCGGGATCAGGGAGTTGGGCAGGAATAACGCGGAATGGTCGGGACGCGAGAGACTGGCCGCGTTGAGCAATTTGATTTCCAGCAACGGTGTCAGTACCCGTGGATCTAGCAAATCAAATATAGCCAAGCCCCGCATCGGGGCGATGACGATGGATACATCTTCGCGCACGAAGCGGCGGGTCAGACGGTTGGACAGCATGTCTGTCCCCTGTGGAGAACGGTCCACGGTATAGTCAATTTTACCATCCACCCCAAAATGGAAGGCAAATATTTCAACATCCTGTTTGGTAGTGATTGCACGCCGATCCGGGATACCGCGAATGCGATAGCGGCCATTGGTGTCCACCGTGGTCAGCGCCATCCGCCGGACCCCGGCATTGGTGCTGACGGTTTCGCGGGAACCCAGATTCAAAAAGTTCTGCGGAAACAATACCAACGAACCGGCAACGGGCTGGTTCGGAAATACCCCGGCCAACACGTCAAACTCAACCACCCGCCCCGAGACTTCCACAGGACCGCCTTTGATATCGTTGTCCATGCGGACCAACGAAGGCTGACGGGTAAGTAAATTGATGAACCCGGCCAGAAACTGCATGGATTCCGCCGCTTTGGCTTCATCCACGGTTTCCGG
>JBAXGE010000019.1:0-22394 GCA_037139555.1 Phycisphaerae bacterium | reverse complement strand
TTTTGGTTATGACCGCCGTATTGGGACTGGCCGGGGCGGCGACGCTACGGGCCGGGGCCATTGCGGTGCCCAATGGGTCCTTTGAAGGCCCGGTGGTGCCGCTGGCCTCGCCGTATGCCACTTCGGTCATTGACAGTTGGCAGAAAGCTCCGGTTCCGTCATGGTGGACCGGCGCGGGGTATACCGAGTTGCAGTGGGACCAATCCACCGGAGTGTTTTTGAATGTCGGAAACACGGTAGACAATATCGTCGGCAATCAGGGCGCGTTTATTTTCGCCGCGCCGGGGATGGAGTTGTATCAGGAACTCCCGGCGATTTACGAAGTGGGCCAATCCTATAAACTGAGTGTGTTGGCGGAGGGCGGTGGGTATGGCATGGCGTTGGGCGTACCAATCGAATTCCGGTTTTATTATCTGGACGGCAGCAGTCAGCGGGTCACGATCAGCAGCGCCACCGCCACCAACGCCAATGGCAGTGGTGGTATCAGCCATCTGAACGAATATACCGCCGACCTGCCCATCATTACCGGGCTGGAACCCTGGGCGGGGAAAAAGATCGGGATTCAACTGATCTCCACCGTCGGCGGCGCAGAGGCCGGGGGTTACTGGGATGTGGATAACGTGCAGGTGGTCAGTGTGCCGGAACCGGCCACGCTGGGACTGCTGGCCATCGGGGCGGTCGGCCTGCTCCTGCGCCGGCGGCGGCTATAATTTTCGGGGGCGGATGATGATGCAATCAAAGTCGAAGCCATCCGCGCGGGCCTGTGGTTTTACCCTCGTTGAATTACTGGTGGTAGTGGTGATTATCGGCGTGCTGGTGGCCGTGATCGTCCCGGCCGTGGCGCGGGCGAAAGAATCCGCCCGGACGGCCGCGTGTGCCGGTAACCTGCGCCAGATCGGGATTGCCCTGCGCGGGTATGCGACGGAATACGACGGGCAGATCCCGTATGGCCCCAAAGCCCCACCGATGATGACGGCCACGCAGTTTTATCCTTCGACGGGGGCACCCACGAGTTTGATTTCATTGAGCAACGGCAGTCCCGTGGGGTTGGGCCTACTGCTGCGGGGGCATCTGGCCGCACAGCCCAAAGTATTGTTTTGTCCCAGCAGCGATCAGCCGTCGAATGCCGAGGGGGAATTGGCCAAAGTCGGCTATCAGCAGGCCCAATGCAGTTATTACTACCGGCACGGTTCGGTGGCCCGGCAGTTCGACACCCCCGCCAGTGCCACCCAGCCGGTGGAACATATTCTGCTGGCCCAACTGGGGAATAATCGGTTGGGGCAACCGATCCGGGCGCTGGTGATGGATACCCAATTCCCCGCCCCGCCGGGGTTTGCGGAGTTTGGCATCGCGCCGCGTACGCATCATCAGGAGCAGTGGTGCAATACGCTGTTTTCGGATGGGCAGGTGCAGACATTGGCCAATACCAATCAGCGTTTCACGGTCAATCTGAATGATTACGCGGCACTGACCAATGCGTTTGATCGCATACTGCGGGTGTTGGAAAATGCCGATACCCAGTGAGGCACGGCGGGTTATTTCTGCCAGTGGGTGCGGAAGGGTGGGGGTTTCAGACAGATGATAACGATGCTGCCCAATAGCGCCACAATCATACTGGCCAGCCAAAACCAATAACCCAAGCCATAGCCGGTAATATTGGCCCGACCGCCGCCTTCGTCGGTGATGATGGAGGTATGGAGCAGGAAGGTCAGAGCGAGTAGTAACGCCAGCAGCGCGGCAGCCAATGCCCCCCACCGTAAGGGCCGCACCGCCATACAAACCCAGGCGAAGAACAACACCGGATTGGCCAGCCAGGCCACCATCCCGGCGAACAAACCCATCCAACCAAATAGCAACAGCCAAATACACGGCGACCAGGCGCGGGGGTCTTTGGCCTCGAGGTAAAAGCCGTCTAGGGCCAGACTAATCAGGAAGAGCACAACACTCAAACCGATCAGACCGCCACACAACACGCTATAGGGCCAGCGTTGCTGGCGTGGGCCCAGCACCGGAGGTGGAGGGATGGTACTCATGACCATTATTGTCACGTGACCAGAGGCATTTGGCAAATGCGGTTGCGGTTAGCTCTTGGTCATATTGCCTTTGTCGGCGGCCTGGGCGTTTTTGCGGGCAGCTACGGCATTGCGGCGCATCTCGCGCACCGATTTGATCTGCAACCGGGCGGCGCCGGCGGTTTTCTTGGCCACCACGCGGGTGCCCTTGCGGACATGATCGGCCAGACGTTTACGGGCGGCGGCAATGGTCGCCGGGCGGTAATTGGGCAACCATTTCGCCTGCGCGACCAGCATTTCATCGGTCATCTGCCAGACTTCCTCGGGGTTGCACACGGCCCCCACCAGCGGGTCGTGCAACATAGCCAGACGCAGCATGGCCACATCGCCATGCACAGCGGCCAAGACGCCCATTTCCTGTACCCGCACCGAGGCGGAACAGGTGGCCGCACAGCCCACGGGCAGGTCCCCGATCACCGGCATGTGAATGCCGAGTTTATCAACATAGCCGGGGATTTCGATCACACAGCCGTTGGGCAGATTGGTGATGTGACCCTGATTGATGACATTGAAGTGGCCGCGATAAGTCCGGCCGGTCTCCAAGGCTTCGATGATATAGCTGCCATGCTCCTCGGAGCGCGTGGCGTGGGTGAAGGTCTGAGCGGGTTGTTTGAGCCAGTTGGGGAAGTCGGTCTGGAACCAGTTGCGGCCCTCGGTGCAGACGCGCAGATAACCGCCGGTTTCACCGTTGATCCAACTGGACAGGTCAATCCAGCGTTTGATTTCGTGGGTACGTTTGCGGTACCAAGGGACATACTCGGAGAGATGGCCGTTGGATTCGGTGGAGAAATAGCCGAAGCGGCGCAGGACATCTATGCGGACTTTTTCGGTGGTGGGATATTCCGGATGGGCTTCGAACATTTCGAGCAGAGAGGGAATCCGCACACGTTTTCCGGCAATGGTCATGGTCTGGCCGACATCCTTGATGAAATCAATGCCGCGCCAGCGGATTTGTACGTACCAAGTCTGGTGATTGATGCCCGCGGCCACGATATCCACTTCCTGACGGTGCATGCGCTGGAAGCCACCGTTGGGAAATTCGCGGGTGACCGGGGTAGTGTATTCTTTGGCCAGAATACCGACCCGCTTAGCCCAGCGTTCGATACAAGAAGTAATCATCCAGTGCCCGCCCTGCACCCCGTGGCACAGGCCGATAGTGGGCACGCGGCCATATTGATTACACGCCCAGGTATTCATGGCCATGGGGTTGGAATAATTCAACATCATGGCGCCGGGCTTGGCCACAGCGCGGATGTCTTTGCAGAAATCCAGCAGGGCTGGGATGGTGCGTTGGGCATACATGAGCCCGCCAGCGCAGAGCGTATCACCCACGCACTGGTCCACACCATAACGCAAGGGGATATCAATATCGGATTGGAAGGCTTCGAGCCCCCCCTGCCGGACCATGCACAGGACATAATCGGCGCCGGCCAGGGCTTTACGCCGGTCGGTGGTGGCGATTACTTTCGCAGGCAACTTGTTCCCGGTGATATCGCGCTGACAGAGTTGGGCCACCATATCAAGGTTACGGGCGGAAATATCCGTCAGGGCAAAGGTGGTGTCCTGCAGTTCGGGAACCGAGAGAATATCGCGTAATAAACGATGGGCAAAGCCCACCGAACCCGCCCCGATCATCGCCACTTTGATTGCCAAAGCCGGACTCCATTGTAAAGGCCGACAGCGCCCAGAAGCCCCGGCACGCTGCGCTCATACCTGTGGTCGGATTAGACGATCAGATTAGTCCACAAACGCCACCGGCGTGCACTGGGGGATCACCCCAATGGCCGCGCCGGCATCCATGAGTTTGTTCACTGCGGCCCGGCCGCGCGGACCGTAATCAATGGTCCATTTGTTGACGTACATGCCGACGAACTTATCGGCCAGACCTTCGTTCATATCACGGGCATATTGCAGGCTGTGGCGGACGGCTTTTTCGCGCTGGGCGAGACTGAATTCGATACTGGTGCGCACAATTTTGGTCACGGCCCGCACATGGGCATCACCCAGACTGCGGCGGATCACGTTGCCCCCCAAGGGCATAGGCAGGCCGGTTTCTTTCATCCACCATTGGCCCAAGTCCACACAGCAGACCAGGCCCTGATTTTGGAACGTGAGCTGGCCTTCATGGATAATCAGGCCGGCATCGGCTTCGCCACGGGCGACGACATTGAGAATTTCATCGAAGGGATGCACGCTGACGGTCAGGTCCTTGCCCAGGAGCAATTGCAGGCCCAGGAAGGCGGTGGTCAGCTTGCCGGGGATGGCGATATGGCATTTTTTCAGTGCGGCCAGGTCCATGGGTTTACGGGCCACGATCATCGGGCCGTAGTTGTCGCCCATTGAGCAGCCGCAGCCCATCAGGGCGTAATTGGCCGAGACATAGGGATAGGCATGCAGCGAGATGGCGGTGATATCCAATTCCTGACGCATGCAACGTTCGTTGAGGGTTTGGATATCCTGCAGGATATGGGTGAATTCATACGGGCCGCTGTCCAACTGGCCGGTGGCCAGGCCATAGAACATGAAAGCATCGTCCGGATCGGGCGAGTGGCCGAGGGTCAGGTGCATTTTTTCCGCCATGCGTAAGCTCCCGTACAAAAGGGGCATTATAGGGCGTCCGGGCGGGGATACCAAGGGCGGGGTGTTTGGGCTAAAAAGACTCGGTTTGGAGTACAACCCATTACCGCACCGACAGTTCATAATAAAGCAACAGGACGTTACGATAGCTGGCCCGCCCCACTTCCGTGGCACCACAGCGGGTATAGAAATCCCCCACCCCAACGGCGGTATATGCGTCAAAGCGGATCACATCGGCAGCTTGGGTGCGGGCAATCTGACCGGCATGAGCCACGCATTGGCGACCCAATCCCTGCCGTTGTCGGGACGGTGTAACCGCCAGCGCCAGCAGATAAAGCGGATGGTGGCACGGGGTAAAATAGCTTGCGGCAATAGACCATGGCTTCTTAGCTGTCAGGCGAAAGGTAGCGACCAGTTCCGAGCCGATGCTGCCGATCCAGATTTCGGAGGTCTTCATGGTACTGAGCACCGCCGGTGCGGCCGTGGATACCGACCAAGGGCCAACGCCGTGTTGCTGACTGAGCTGTTCGGCCACCGCCGTATGAAGTGCGGCCAAGGGCGCGGCATCCAACGCCGTGGCACGGCGAAAAACAAGCGGGTTCTGGGACATTAACTACCTGTTAGCAAGCGCAGATTGGCCATGATTGGCATACACCATATCCACATAGAGCGTGGCCGACCAGCCGTAGTCATGAAAACACTGATGATAATAGCTGACTTCCGGGGCACAGCGGCCCAGGAAGAACAATTCAAGGCGCCCAGCGGGAATATTCCACCAATACGCCGGTATAGCCCATGAGAAAAAAGGCCCCGCCCATGAGCCCATTCAGTAAGGCGACCAGCAGAGCCAGCCAGCGCAGCGGGCGCCAGGGCAGAAGCCAGGTGGCCAGTAACGCCATGAGTACCGCCGTCAATGCGGCCCCGTAGACCCAGATAAAGAAACCATCCGCCACATGATTTTGATTGAGTTTGGCCCCATAAGGACCGAGAAACAGATACCACCGATAAAAACATTGGCTCCCCAGCGCGGCCAGCAACAGACTTGCCAGAACCAACGCCACCAGGCCCGTACCTTGGCGTAACGGGTTGAGCGAAGAGGGTTTAGCGTAATCCAGAGCATGGGGCTGGGTCATATATGTCCTTACGCAACAACGCACATTGGAATTCCGGTCCTCATTATAACCAGACCCTCCCCAGCTAGACCTGAACCCGGCGTATCGGATACATTATGAAGCCGTGCCGATAGCCTAATACACTGGCATCAGGCTCCGAACCTTAACCGCTACTGTTCGTAAATTGAGGACCAAGCATGGCAACCCGCGTAACCCGACCAATCGTGACCACCACCCCCCCGCCCGTGGGACAGCTCAAAACCGAATACATGAAAAACCCCTTGGGCATTCATGAAACCCAGCCGCGGTTTTCCTGGGTGTTGCCCCCGGCCCCGACCGGCGCACGCGGTCTAACGCAAAAAGCCTATCAGATATTGGTGGCCAGCACCCCGGAAAAACTCGCCACCGGACTGGGGGATCTATGGGATTCAGGCAACGTGGCTTCCAATGCGAGTGTGCAGGTGGTCTATGCGGGCCGGAAGTTAACCGCCCGGCAGCGGGCCTATTGGCAGGTACGCATTTGGACCGGGGCCACCCCTTCGATGTGGAGTGAACCGGCCAGCTTGGAAATTGGACTGCTCAAACCCGCCGACTGGTCGGCCCAATGGATCGCTTCGCATCTGGATGCCGACCCCACACAAACCACCCGCCCTCCGTATCTGCGCCGGGGTTTCACGGCCCGGGGTCCGATTGCACAAGCCCGGCTTTATGTGACCGCGTTGGGGCTTTATGAAGCCTATATCAATGGCCAGCGGGTCGGCGAAGATTACTTTACCCCCGGCTGGACGGACTATTCCGCGCGGGTGCAATACCAGACGTATGATGTTACCACGCTGCTGCAACCGGGAGACAATGCTTTGGGGGTCACACTGGCCGATGGCTGGTTTGCCGGTTACCTGGCTTGGGGGGAACACAATCGCAACCGTTATGGCCATCCCGTGCGTCTGCTGGCGCAGTTGGAAATCACCTATGCTGATGGCACCCGCGAACGCGTGGTGACGGATGAGGCCTGGAAAAGCAGTACTGGACCAATTCTGGCTGCGGACATTTATAACGGGGAAAGTTATGACGCCCGGCTGACCGATGCGGCGTGGACAACCGCAGGCTTCGATGACCGCGCTTGGGGTGCGGCCCGGCGGTGTCCACTGACGACCAAGCCCGTATTACAGGCTTCGGCTTCGCCGCGCGTCCGCAAGATTGAAGAACTTGCCGCCAAAGTCCGGACCGAACCCACACCCGGAGTCTTCATTTATGATCTGGGCCAGAACATGATCGGCTGGGCCCGGCTGAAACTCGCCGGCCCGGCGGGAACCACCGTCACCATCCGCTACGCGGAGGTATTGAATCCCGATGGCACGCTTTACACCGCCAACCTGCGTAGCGCCAAATGCACGGATACCTACGTAATGGCCGGTCAGGGGCAAGAGACCTATGAGCCGCGTTTTACGTTCCATGGCTTCCGCTATGTGGAATTGACCGGACTGGCCAGTGCGCCGGAATTGGACGCTGTAACCGGCGTGGTTGTGCACACCGCCACCGCGCGGACCGGCCACTTCACCAGTTCTGATCCCCTGCTGAACCAACTATTCAGCAATATCATCTGGGGGCAGAAGGGAAATTTTCTGGAAGTGCCCACCGATTGTCCCCAACGCGACGAGCGGCTGGGCTGGACCGGCGATGCCCAGGTATTCATCCAGACTGCCTGTTATAACATGGATGTGTCGGGATTCTTCACCAAATGGACACAGGACCTGCGCGATGCCCAACCGCCGCAGGGGTCGTACCCGATGGTGGTGCCCGATGTCCTGCGCAAGTGGCTGACGATGAAACCCGCGGGGTGGAAACCCAATGATGGCGGACCAGGTTGGGCCGATGCGGGCGTGATCTGCCCGTGGACGACCTATCTGACTTATGGTGATGTGCGGATTCTGGAACGGCATTATGCCAGCATGGCGAAATATGGCGAATATATTACCAAAACCAATCTGAAAACCCGGCACAACTTTAATGACTGGCTGCATCACGACGCCAATACGCCATTGGATGTGACCGCGTTGGCTTATAACGCACATACTACCGACTTACTGGGGCGGATTGCGGGGATTTTGGGCAAGAAAAAGGACCAAGCCAAATATATCACCCGCTTTAAAAAGATGCAGCAGGATTTTGCCCGGCAATTCTTAACCAGCACGGGACGGGTGGTGGGTGATACCCAGACGGCCTATGCGCTGGCGCTGCGGTTTAATCTCATACCGCCGGGCCTCCGCGCCGCGGCGCTGGCGCATTTGGTCTTTGATATCGAACACGGCCGCTATTCCAACACCTGGAGGAACCGCAACAGCCACTTGTCCACCGGTTTTCTGGGGGTTAAACCTCTAATATTTGCCCTGTCCGACGGTGGGCGGCTGGACATTGCTTATAAGCTGCTGTTCAACGAGGATTATCCCTCGTGGTTGTTCCCGGTGAAGAACGGGGCCACCACCATCTGGGAACGTTGGGATGGTTGGACCACCGACAAGGGGTTCCAGGACCCCGGCATGAATTCGTTCAACCATTATGCGTATGGTGCCATCGGCGAATGGCTGTATAGTGTGGTGGCGGGCCTTGGTTTTGATCCCGCCGCGCCGGGGGGCAAGCGGTGGATCATCCACCCGCAACTGCCGCCGGTAGGTTCCGAACCGGCAAAGCGTCTGACCCAAGCCCGGGCCGCGTATGAAAGCGGTTATGGCATGGTGGCCAGTGGCTGGACCCGGGCCGGTGCGACGGTCACCATTGAGGTGATTATCCCCAGTAATACGACCGCGCAAATCATCCTGCCCACGGCCAAAATTGGCGCTGTACAGGAAAACGGCAAGGCTTTGAAGGCAATACCGGGCCTAAGCCAGATTAAGGTGGTAAACTGTCGGGTAACGTGTCTGGCTGGCAGCGGAACGTATCGCTTTACCGTGCGGGAGAGTTAGCGCGTCTGGGCACAACACGCCCGTGCCACGCGTTCCTGCCCCACCAAAAACGCCGTCTTTACACCGGGGCAGGTCATGGGTATATTGCCCGTAGAGTGCACGGGGACGGTCCCCGTTTCACGAAACCTGAAGACCAGGCGACACTTCAAGCACGGTGCAGAAACTGCGGCAAGTATGTTTGCCCCTGTTTGCTTGAGTAGTTAGCAATCCCAAAAACCAGACGAGCAAGGAAATACTATGCAGTTACAACGTTTCGCAGGCAATCCCATCATCAGCCCGAAGCCCGACAGTTGGTGGCAGTGCGCCGTCACGGCCAATCCCGGCGCCTGGTACGACCCCGCGTCGCGCACGGTCACGATGCTCTACCGCGCTTCGGCGGCGGATGCCATCCATAAGGTTTATCTCGGCCGCGCGGTCTCCGGCGACGGCTTCAACTTTGACCGCGTCGGCACCGAACCGGCCGTGATCCCCTCGGACGGCTTTGATGGTGGCTGCGTCGAAGACCCCCGCATCGTGAAATTCGGCGAATGGTACTTCATCACCTACGCCTCGCGGCCCTTCCCGGCCGGGCAGTATTGGCTCAAAACGCCCAATGAACAATGGAGGCCGCCGTTTGCCACCGCCGATTGGCCGCTGTGCATGCGCGAAAGCCTGAGTTCCTCCGGCTTGCTACTCACCCGCGATTTCGAGACCTATTACCGTGGTGGCCGCATCACCCATCCCATGCTCGATGACCGCGACGCCATCCTGTTCCCGGAACGGATCAACGGTCAGTTCGCCATGCTCCATCGCCCGATGAGCTGGACCGGCCCCAAGTATGGCACCGATTTCCCGGCCATGTGGCTGATGCAGTCCAACGACGCCCACGATTGGGATTACACCCAGTCGAAGTTCGTCGCCAAGGCCAAGTTCCCGTGGGAAAAGAAAATCGGCGGCTCGACGCCTCCGATCAAGACCCCGCAGGGCTGGTTCACGATCTACCATGCCGTGGGCCCGGATTTGAAATATCGCCTCGGGGTGATGATGCTCGACCTCAATGAGCCATGGAAAGTCCTGCACCGTACGCCCAAGTGCATTCTCGAACCCGAGACCGCCTATGAGCTCGACGGTTACTACAAGGGCGTAATCTTCCCGTGCGGTAACGTCGTCATTGATGGTAAACTGTTCGTGTACTACGGCGCTGCCGACCGTTTTGTCGGGGTGGCCACGGCTGATTTTGAAGAAATGGTGCGGTGGGTCTGCACCTTCCCAGCGTAAGGTAAGCCATGCAGAAGTCCGACCACCCGTATCGTCCCAGTTGGCCCGCGTGCGAGCTTTTTGTGTCGCCGCGCGGCAGCGAAAAATACACCGGCACATGCGCCACGCCCAATGCCCATGGCAGCGATGGCCCTGTGCCCAGCATCGGCTGGGCGCTGGACCGTCTGGCCGCGTCACCACCAACCGGGCCCGCGACGATCTGGCTGGATGAAGGCACACACTATCTCGACGAACCGCTGGTACTCGGGCCGGAACTGCCCGCCGTGACGTTTGCGGCACTGCCCGGCAAGACGGTGGTGCTTTCCGGTGGTCGGCGCATCACCGGCTGGACCGAGCAGATGGAATCGGGCCGCCGGGTCTGGCGGACGACGCTGCGCGAAGTGGCCAATGGCGCGTGGTATTTCCGCTCCTTGTACGTCAACGGCACCCCGCGGCAGCGCCCGCGCCTGCCCAAG
The DNA here is from genome assembly GCA_037139555.1 of Phycisphaerae bacterium. GTDB lineage: Bacteria > Planctomycetota > Phycisphaerae > WQYP01 > WQYP01 > JBAXGE01. The sequence continues at coordinate 11,961 of JBAXGE010000019.1, read as the reverse complement.
ACCGGTACTTACCGTATCGCCAGCGTTCCGGGTATGACCTTCGACGGCTTCATCGGCCCGCCGGAGTCGCATCATGAAATCTTTTTCTGCGCGCCGGGCGAGGTGCAGAACTGGCGAAACCTAGCCGACATTGATGCCGTAGCCGTCCATTACTGGATGGAAGAACGGCTCCCGCTGGCCCGTGTGAATCCCGCCACCGGCGAAGTGGTCGCCTGCGTGAAGCCCTGGTTCCCGCTCAAGGATGATGCCTCATCACAATGCGCCCGCTTCTGGTTTGAGAACGTGGCTGAAGCATTGGAAGAACCCGGCCAGTGGTACCTCGACCGCCCCACCGGCGAACTAACGTATCTGCCGCGTGCTGACGAACAAATCGCCACCACGGAAATCATTGCCCCCGTGCTCGACCATCTGGTTCGTATCGAGGGCCGGCCCGAGCGCCCCGTGCAGGGCATCGTGCTCAAGGGTCTGACTCTGGCCCATGCGGATTGGTCGCATATCCCCGGCCGCGGCACCGATGCCCAGGCCGCCAGTAGTGTGCCGGCGCTGGTGCAACTCAGCCACGCCCGGCAGTGCGCCATCGAAGATTGCCAGATCGGCCCGGCTGGCCCCTATGGCATCGAGGTTGGCCCCGGCTGCCGGGGTAACCGCATCACTGGCAACCGGCTCATTCACCTCGGCGCTGGCGGGATCAAGGTCACGGGCTGCGGGTCATACGATCCCGCGGGCCGATGCAGCCATACCCTGATCGAGAAAAACGAAATCACCGACTGCGGCACGATCTTCCTCAGTGCCGTAGGGATTCTGATTGTCCACTCCGACCATAACATCGTCCGTGCTAATCACATCCACCACATCGAATACAGCGGTATCAGTTGCGGTTGGACCTGGGGCTTTGGCGATTCACCCACGCACCACAACGTGCTGGAAAACAACCACCTCCACCACCTCGGCAGTGGCCTGCTCAACGATATGGGCGGCATCTACACGCTCGGGGAACAACCCGGCACCGTGATCCGCCATAACCACATCCACCACATCATCGCCTGCAACTATGGCGGCTGGGCCATCTACGCCGACGAAGGCTCGAGTTACCTCACCATCGAAAACAATCTCCTGCATCACACCTCCAGCGAGTGTGTCAACCTGCACTACGGCCGCGAAAACATCCTCCGCAACAACGTCATGCTCTACTCGGGCCTCGGGGTTGTCTCCATCAGTGCCGCGGGGGCCGACTACAATTCGCTCAATCTGGAACGCAATATCCTGATCGGCGATGGCAAGCCGGTTCTGGTCGCCCGCGATGGCGACAGCCTCACCCAGCGCGGCTTCCGTAGTGATCTCAACCTCCTTTGGGACCTCCATGGCCCGGTTTTCGGTGGCGATGAGTCCCGCGACGAGTTCTCACACGTCGTCTGGAAACGCTACGACCTGGTGCAACTCCAGGCGCTGGGTTACGACCTCCATAGCCGCACCGCCGACCCATGCTTCGCGGACCTGGCCAAGGGTGATTTTACACTGTCCACCGACAGCCCCGCCCATGCCCTCGGGTTTACGCCGTTTGTAGCCGCTGGTACGGTGGTGGGTAATAAACAATATGCCGCAAACCCATCCCGAAAAATACGGTGAGGAGTGCCGTAGAAACCTCTGCAAGAGGGACCAAGACCAAAATCACAACGACACTTTGCCCGGTGTGATTGGTCCGTTTGGTAGACCCGCAGTGCGGGCACCGCTGACTTAACGTATTGGGTCATAGCGACTTACCATGCAGGAGATCTGGCACCTCAGGACCCAGCGCAGCGGGACGCCGCGCGCCAATGATGCCACGCTCCATCCAGCGTGCCATCATTCCGTGTTCTCTTTGGCCGCCTGGAGTATCCCGAGCCTACGTGCGGTCTATCCCCAACGCCTACCCGTTTCAGTTACCACCGCATGGCTAAGATAGCCATGCAATATACCTTGGTCGCGGTCGTTTATCGTATTTCACGTATGTAAAGGAGTAATTCATGACCAAAATACAGATCGCAGTGGCAGTGGTGCTGGCGTGTGCGGCTCAGGCATGGGCCCAAGACGCGTGGCGCCATGTCTGGACCAAGCAACTTCCCGAGAGGCAGCCCGCCTGGCAGTGGAGCAAGGCCCTGCCGCAGGATCGCAATTACCGCATGGTCGAGGCCGGCGACATGGTACTGGTAACGACAACGGGCGATCAGACGCTGCGGGCGATCAGCCGCACGGATGGCAGCGAACGTTGGCGATTCTACTTCGATGGCGCCCTGCGTTGGGCGCCCGCCGTAAGCGGCGATGCGGTGGTGGCCGGATCCGACGACGGCACCGTGGCGTGTCTGGCGCTGGCCGATGGGAAGCTGCGTTGGCGGTATCGCCCCGGCCCAGACACCCGCCAGATGATCGGACACCTGCGAATGCAATCCTCCTGGCCGATCATGACGCACCTGGCCGTGGAAGACGGTGCGGTGTACGGCGCCTGCGGGCTTTTTGTGGACGATGGCATCTGGGGCTTCGCCGTCAACCTCGCCGATGGCAGCGAAAGGTGGATTCACCGCATCGGATCAAGGGTGAGTGGACGTGTGCTCATTGATAACGGTAAGGTGGGATTCCATGCGCTCGGGAATGACGACGGTACGAGCAATCAGGTCTTTGACCTGCGGACCGGTAAACGCGTAAGCGCGGATGGCGCCGGTGGCAAAGACGCCAAGGCACTGATCACCGTGCGGGCGCGAAGCGATACGCCCATCCCGCGGTTGGGGAGGCAGACCGATGGGAGTTATGTCGCAGGCGCTGTGGCCTTGAGCCTGAACGTGGAGGCGGCGATCTCCGGAGGCGCGGCCACAGCGGTCGCACTGCCCGCCACGTGGCGGCGCTACGGACCATTCGACGTGAGCAATACCCTTGATCTGGCAACGATGCCGGCCAAGGGCGAGTGGAAGTCCAGCGACCTTACACTCAAGGAAGAGCAACTCGGCATCACCCCGGACGGCACGATCAATATGCTGGCGGCCTATGGCGAGGTGGCTCGGGAAACGGGTTTCAAGGCTCCGCTGCAAGCGGAAGCCGTGCTGGCCGGCACGGTCAAAACGGCCCAGGCCGGAACACTGGTATTCAATGCCTCGGCCGACTGGTACCTGCAGGTATGCGTGGACGGCAAAGCAATCATTGACACGCTGCAGACCGGAAATGGGAGCAAGCCCACCGAGCTAACCGCGCACACAGGTTCGGTGGTGGTGGACGCGGGCGAGCACACCATCGTGCTGCGCGTGCGCCCGGGAAGTGACAGCTGGGTGGTGCGCCTGCGCGCCGGCCTGGCAAAGGACGAAGCCGCCTTGGCCGCATTTGCAGGCAAGGGCCGCGCGGGGACTGTGGGAGACCCGATCAAACGTACGGGTACCGTGGTGCAGGCGCTCCAGAGCGACGATAAGCTGCTGCTGCTCACCTCCGATCACCAGATGCACGGCTTCGGCAAGGTCGCGGTGGGCAAACCGCAAGAGTGGGTTGAGCCACAGTCGGCAACACTGCCCGCGCCAGCGCTGCAGGAGGAGATCCTGACCGCCATCGGCAATGGTTGGAGCCTGGTGGCAGGAGCGGAAACTGGACAGACCGCAGTGGATCTGGCTCTGGGTGCCAACGCAACGCACATCGTCGTGGCCGAACCCGATGCCGCGCGGGTGGCGGCAGTGCGGAAGCGCCTCACGGGGACCGGGATGATGGAACGCGGGCGCGTGCAGGTGATTCAGCTCGACGCGACAAGCGACGATCTGCCGCCCTGGGAATTCTCGTACGTCGTGAGCGAGCGTCCGCAGGACTGGACGAAATTGACGCGGTTGCTGCGGCCTTATGGCGGTACGCTGGTGCTGCCGGCCGGGACAGACGCGAAGGCAATCGCCGCAACGAGCAAGGACCTGAGCGCGACGACGGTCGCGGGTCTGCCGGCGGTGCGCCGGGCCGGGGCCCTGGCGGATACGTCCGACTGGACGCACGAACTGGCCACGCCGGGAAATGCCAGCGGTCTCATCGAGCCGCGGGTTCGCTTTCCGCTGGCGGTAGGCTGGTTCGGAGGTCCGGCAGACGCGGTCGAGAACTTCCTCGTGCCGGCGGGTGGGGCCAACTCGCAGGAAGGCACCGTGATGCAGCCTCAGTCGCTGCTGGTAGTGCGGGGGTTGTGGCTGTTGCAGGGAATCGGGCAGATAACGGCGTACGACCAGTACACGGGGCGGATGGTGTGGCAGCAGCGCCTGCCGACGTGGTACGCGTTCGAGGGAATCAGCGCCAACGTCAGTACGAATCCGATCGCCAACCAGTTTCCGGTCAAGCCGACGGAGATTCCCCGGGCTGGTGGCTTCAACATGGCCTGCAACGAGACAACGCTTTATATGGCGGTGGCGAAGGAACTGCGCGTTTACGATCTGGCGACCGGCAAGGTGCAGGGGATGTGGAAGCTGCCGGAAAAATTTGGCGACTTACGGTGGGGCACGGTGCGTGCGACGAACGGTGCGGTGATCGCGACCCTCTTTGATCCCAAGGATTTGAGTGATGCCCTTATCGGCTGGGACGGTAATGGCGGCGGGTACGTGAAGGATCGGCAGCGCATGCGCGGCCTCGTGTGTCTCGATCCGGTTACCGGCGCGGTACGGTGGATGACCACACCGCAACGGGGCTTTCTCAATCACGGCGTGGCGCTGGGCGCGGACAGAGTCTTTGCGCTCGATCTGATCGATGGCAGCGTGATCAAGGGCATGGCTACGCAGAAAATCCCGCTTCCGCAGGACGCGGCCAAGGGCGAACTGGTGGCGATCGCGCTGGCAGACGGAAAAGAAATCTGGCGGAAACCGCTCCCGGCGCTCCTGACCGACATCGTCTATGCGCCGGAACGCGACCTCGTGTTGCTGCCGTCACGAAACGGCTGGCAACTTAAAGGCGACGCTTGGGTCCCGGCTGCGGTGGCGGCGGGACAGGTCACGACGAGTAAGGAAAGAACGGCGGAACACGGCGTGTTGCTGGCGGTCCGTGGCAAGGACGGCAACGTGGTCTACACACGCGACACCAACACGTACTTCGAGCCCTACTCGGTGACGGGCAAGACCATTGTACAACGGTACGGGGCGGAGCTATCGGTGGAGACGGGCGAACTCTTTGCGCGGACGCACCCTGTCACCGGAACACCGGCAACGTGGTCTGTGCCGGCGGCCGGTTGCACGTGGCTGATTCACTCGCTGAACTTCTCGGCCAACCGCAGCGGATGGGCTGATCTCGAATCGGGACTTGCCGGGAACTTCGGCGGCATTGACGGTGGATGCACGCCTATCCACCTGCCGGCGGGGGGATTGGTGAATATTAACAACGTATCAATTGCCCGTTTCGGCAACCGGTCCAAGAGCATGTCACGGGCGCTGGTGCACCGCAGCCGACTCACGGCCTGGGCCAATGATTTCGGTATCGACGCGATGAAGGCGGCTCCGGCGTGGGTGAACCGTGTGGGCTTACTGCCTGGCGCGCCGGGCAATCGCAGTGTGGACGGTACCTGGTGGGTGCGAATGGCCGCCGATGGAACCACGCCCCTGATCCGCAGCACCAAGCGGCCCGAGCCGGCGCAAGGGGACTACGAGATCGCCGAACATCGGTACATCGGCGCCGCCGGTATGCCGGGGTGGGTCGGGGCGTGGGGCTTGGTTGCGCCGCCGACACTCAACCTGCCGACGGTGGTGCCGGCTGGCCCGATGCCCACGGGCGACAAGCCGCAATTCCGACTGCATGTGATCGTGACAGAGCCGGAACTCGGTGTGACCGTGGGCAAACGCGTTTTCGATTTGCTGGCCGACGGCAAGTTGATCGCCGCGGGCATTGATCCTGTTGCGCTGGCAGGCAAACCGCGAGTCGGCGCCGTGGTGACGGCCGAGATCACGGCCGTCGGACCGACAATCGCGCTTTCGCTTAAAGCGGCACAGGGCTCAATGCCCCCGGTAATCGGAGGAATCCTGCTCGAAAGAGTGAACAAGTAGGCGCCCCTGCGTTTACAGTCCTCCCCAACCGCACCGCCGACCCGGGCTTCGCGGACCTGGCCAAGGGTGATTTTGCGCTGTCCCCCGACAGCCCTGCCCACGCGCTCGGGTTTACGTCTTTCGTAGCCGTCGGTACGGTGGTGGGTCACCCAAAGAAGCCGTAATGCTGGCCTTGGGAATATGACGGCCTACGGGCTCCCCACCTACGGGGTAACAAAGCGCCCACCATCACCTACGCCAGATTCCCCATTTGACCAAGACCGAAATTCCGACGACAATTTGCCGGGTGCCCAAGGTCAGTTTGGCGTGTTGTTGGGTTACGTTCCCGAGGAAGGCTTGGCTATGTTCATGTACGAATATCCCCATCAGTCCAACGATGCGTCGCGCCAGCAAATTCTGGGCCCCGCGTCCAAAGCCGATACCGCCACCTGGCTGGGCAAGTTGCAACGCAGTCGCGCGGCGGAAATTACCTATCGCGCGTTTGATCCTGTGCGCTATACCAAACCGGAAACCGCCTGGACCCAGCGTAATTTTGTCCAGACGCTGGCCATGATTGAGGACCGCTATCTCTTTGATCCCGCAACCCGCCGATATACCGTGGATCGTTATCTCGATGATCTGGAGACGCGCTACGGCGGGATTGACTCGGTGATTCTGTGGATGATGTACCCCAATATCGGCATTGACCACCGCAACCAGTTCGACCACGTCCGCGACCTGCCCGGCGGCATCCCCGCCGCGCGGCAGATGATCGCCGACTTTCACCGCCGCAACGTAAAGGTGATTTTTCCCATCAAGCCCTGGGATAACGGCACCCGCGACGAAGGCGAACCGATGTGGACCGCGTGGGCCAAACTGATCGGCGAACTGGGCGCTGACGGGCTGAATGGCGACACCTACTTTGGCGTGCCTTATGCCTATCAAGCCGCGGCCGACGCGTTAAAAATCAATCTCGTACTGGAACCCGAAAATGCCTTTACGTGGGAAGAATCGGCCCTGAGTTGGAACCTGATGAGCTGGGGCTATTGGAATTTTCCCGTGGTGCCCACCGTCAGCCGGTATAAGTGGACCGAGCCCCGGCACATGCTGCACCTGTGCGACCGCTGGGCGCGGGACAAAACCAATCTGCTGCAATTTGCCTTCTTTAACGGCACCGGTTTGGAAACGTGGGAAAATGTCTGGGGCATCTGGAACGGTATGACCGCGCGCGACAGCGCTGCCACCCGCCGCACCATGACCATTGCCCGGGCCTGTGCGGACCTGCTGACCAGCCCCGCGTGGCAACCCCACGCCCCCACCGTGCAGGAAGGGATTTATGCCAGCCGCTGGCCCGTGGGCGAGCGCACGCTCTGGACCATGGTTAATCGCAGCGAATACGCCGTTGCCGGCCCACAACTGCGGATTACGCACACGGCGGGTATGCGTTATTTTGATTTGTGGCAAGGTGTGGAACTGACCTCGGCAATCACCGATAACACCGCCACGCTGACCTTTGCGCTCGAAGCACAGGGCTTCGGGGCCGTGCTGGCCACACCGGCGGAAACCCCGGAGCTAAGCGCCCTGCTGACCCGGGTGCGGGAATTGGCCCGGCGTCCCTTGGCCGATTATTCCCGTGACTGGAAACCCCTGCCGCAAGTTATGACCCCCAACGCGCCAACCCCCCGCGCGGCCACAGCGCCCGCAGGCATGGTACATATCCCCGCCGGGCAGTTTGATTTCCGCGTGTCGGGCATTATGGTCGAGGGCGATAATCGCGCCGGCGTGGGGGTGCAGTTCCTCTGGGAAGATGCCCCCCGCCGGCATCATGCCCGCACGCTGGACATTCCGGCGTTTTATCTGGACCGCAGCCCGGTGACCAATGCGCAATTCAAGGCCTTCCTGTCCGCCACCGGCTATGCTCCCGCCGATGCCCATAACTTCCTGCGCGACTGGGCGCAGGGCCAATATCCGCAAGGCTGGGATGACCGGCCTGTGACGTGGGTCTCATTGGAAGATGCCCGGGCCTATGCCGTTTGGGCGAAAAAGCGCCTGCCGCATGATTGGGAATGGCACTACGCCGCTGCGGGCAGTGATGGCCGGATTTATCCCTGGGGCAATACGTGGGACGCCACGCGCGTCCCGCCCCAGCATACCGGCCGCGATCTGCCCCCACCTGCGCCAGTGGGCACCTGCCCCGCCGGGGCCAGCCCGTTTGGGGTACTGGACATGGTCGGGCACGTCTGGCAATTCACCGATGAATTCTGTGATGACCACACCCGCGCGGTGCTGCTGCGTGGCGGTTGTTATTACCGGCCCGACAGTTCGCTCTGGTACTTCCCCCAGGCCCATCGCCTCGATCAGCACGGCAAATACCTGCTGGTGGCCCCCGCCCGCGACCGCGCGGGCACACTGGGGTTCCGCTGCGCGGTGGATGCGGGGTAAAGGTGCGGCGCAGCGGGGCAATTTCATCCTAACCCATGGAGTAACCGAACATGAGCAACGGCAATTCCCAACCTGTGACCGAGGCCCTGCGGCAGGAACATGCGGAGGGATTTCGGATGTTTACCGATGCCGTACAGCGGATCAGCGACGAGGAGTGGGGTCGGGGCGGGATTTGGACGGAAGTTCCAGCGCGGGCCGCATTACACACGCTCTTATGTGCCCGTTACTACATCGCGCCAACGGGGGAGAATTTCTCGTGGAACCCCAGTGGCGTGGTATTCTGGAAGTCGCCCATTTCCGAACTGCCCACCCGGGTGCAAATGCTTGAACAGATCACCGCCGTCGCGGCGGAAACGGATGCCTATCTCGTGCACAATGGCGATGAAGGACTGCTACACCAGACCGCGGCCACCAATCCCACCCGCACACGCGTGGCGAATATGATCTATGCCCTGCGGCACCTGCAACATCATGTCGCCCAGATCAGTGCGGAGTGCAAACGCCGCGGCTTCGGCGCGGCCAAGTGGGAAGTGTAAAGCGCCGGCCGGGAGTCGCGACCAAAGCAACCAGAAATCAATGCGGGCTAGCAACCGTCACACGGGTTTCGGTGGCGTCCAGCCATCAACCAGGATAAAGGTCGCCGTTGCGGCCCCGGCCCGCATCTGCTTGGCTTGTACATACTGCGCCGAGTGGTAGAAATCATTAGCATGTTCGAAGCTGGGAAACTCAAGCAACACCACCCGGCGATTCTCGCATGGCCCCTCGAGTGTCTCGGTCTTGCCGCCCCGAGCAATAAACTTCCCGCCGAATTGCGCAACGAGCGCAGGCGTGATTTTCATATATTCCGCATACCGAACAGAGTCCGTCACATCCACGAAGGCGATGATGTAAGCAGGCATATTATATTCCTTGTTTACGGCGTGTGGCGTAGGGGCACCCGATTTATACGGCTATCCAATGATCGGGCAGAAGCTCCCGCAGCCGAACAATCCTTTGCCCCGGCAGCACCACCAACGCGTCGAAGTTTTTGGGGTTCACCTGCACCAGCAATTCCCGGCAGCGGCCACAGGGGGGCAGTACGCCATCGGAGCACACGGCCACAATCATCTCCACTTCCGTTTCGCGTGCCTTGAGCATCTCCGCCACGGCCGCGTGTTCAGCGCAGAAGCCGATACCGCAACTTACATCAACACACACGCCGGTGTAGGTACGCCCACTCGTGCTGCGAATCGCCGCCGCGACGCTGGCAGCGCCCCCTACGGCCCGCCCGAGGGGCATTTCACCGACCAAGGGACGGGCCAGCGCGATCAAAGATTGAGCCATATTCTGCATACTTCTGTAACCTCTACGGGCTGCCGTGAGAACATGTCATTATAGCGGACGCGGTCTATCACATCCACGAAGGCGAAGATGTAAGCGGACATTTCTTGCCCCTCAAATTGGATTTACGGGTTGACGGTAGCACATTCTCAACTTTCCCGCCGGGATGCATGGACCACGCCGGCAAAGTCGAATGTTCCGCAACCGTTCGGAAACATGGGCGTAACTTCGCGCAGCAGCCAGTGTCGAACATTTTCGATAGACTCCTGGCCCTGCTCAACCGCGGCGATGGTGTTGCTTTGCGTGAGCAGATAATCCACCAGATTGTCCGGCGTCAGCGCGACGGTATGCGCGAAACGTTCCTCCAGCAAGCCGCCAAAGCCGTGCAAACCGAGTGCTGCTTCCGTCAATGGGCGGCTGTTGCGGGATGGCGCAGGATAACGTTGCAGGTAGCGACTGCGATGCCACGGCTCATATTCAGTATTCTCGTGCATGCGGCCACAGAACCCATCGTTGTAAACAACGAGCCAGGATGCGGGCCGCAAGACCCGGTGGGCTTCGGACAGAAAGCGCTCGCGATCCAACCAGTGGAAGGCCAAACTCACCGTCAACATGTCGAACGACTGGGCATCAAATGGAAGGGATTCGGCAGGTCCATGCAGGTAGCGCACACGCGGATGCGCCATGGCGTGATCCAGCATGGCTTGAGAAAGATCAATGCCGGTGACTTGCTCGGTGAGATCCGTCAATGCCACCGTGGACTGGCCTGTCCCGCATCCCACATCCAAAGCGGCATCGCACCGATCGATGGAGCAAAGCTGCCTGATGATCTCGATCACCTGGTGATGGAAGAAAGGTCGGGCGGCGGCATAGCGCGCCGCGGCGGTTTGATGGTTGAAGAATGTCATGGCTCGCGGTCCTTATGACTGCTTGGACAATTGCGGTTTATACACGATCGACGATTGGGCTTCGTTTGAGTTAGCAGCCGTGATCGTAACATTTCTTACGGCAGCGCCGATGGCGCGGGCGGTTCACCGAGCGAACCTCCCCAAAGCGTGCCATCATCGGTGAACTTCCAATCGGCGCTCCACGCGATCTCCCACGGATAGCCATCGGGATCGGCAAAGTAGCCGCTGTAACCGCCCCAGTCGGCCAGTGCGGCGGGTTTGAGGATGCGACCCCCGGCGCGCTCGGCCAGCCGCAGTATCTCGTCCACCGCCGCGCGGGTGCGCGTGTTGTGCGCCAGCGTGATGCCACCGAATCCCGGACCACCAGCACCCATCCCGGGCGCAATATCCGCAGCCAGTTTATCGCGCGGGTACAACGCCAGCCGCACGCCGCCGGTCTTGAAAATGGCCCACCCGGGCGCATCGGTTGCGATCGTTGGAAATCCGAGTCCATCACGGTAGAACCCGATGGAACGCCGCATGTCGGCAACGCCCAGCGTGATGATGCTCACCCGCGGTTCGAAGCGAGCGGCGTTGTGTCCCATGATTTACCTCCGAATGTGATTTGAGAAACCGAACTATTGTAGCATGCCGGATCAATTTTCTAAATGCCGACGGCCCAAAGGCACCTCGAAGCGACGGCTTCGACCGTTTCTTCCGCGCTCACGCTAACACGTCGCAGGCCATGATCCGTAATGGCGCAGTCCATGCGATGGGCGTATGCGAGGGTCCGTTGCAGAAACTTATCAATCAGCAACTGCTCAGGCACAGTGCGCTCTGTGTATCGGCTATTGATGTGGATGCGACTGGTCAGCAGTTTATCGTCGGCGGTCAACCAGAGCCCACCCAAGTGGGCTGTGAGTAGTGGCGCGATTGACCCGGGCCAGAGCGCCGATCCCTCCAGTACCAAACCCGTTGCGGCTGGATCCGATAGCCGAGTACGCACAAGCGTCTCCACCTGCGGCAAGACGTTCCGTTCATAATGGCCAAGAACATCGCTGAGTAATTCCTCAACCGACAATTTCGCATAGTGCTCGGTCACATGCGACGCCACGGCAACGCCATCATGCCGCCATGGCCGACCGGGGTGCTTGGCGAGTCGATCTGTTGAAAGATATTCCCAGGCCAGAACCGAAGCAATGTGTTTGGCCACGGACGATTTTCCAACATGTGATGTACCCCCGATCAAGATGATGCGCAAGTGAGTAAGGTTATTCAAGAGGTTCTCCGGGATTAACGAGCAAGTGATTGTCCTTAGTTTGAAC
>JBAXGE010000018.1:0-23321 GCA_037139555.1 Phycisphaerae bacterium | reverse complement strand
ATTTCGACCCCTTGGCCATCAAACGCCGTAGCCGGGTAACGGGTTTGGACGCGACTAACCCCCACGGCCGTACCGGCACTATTGGTCTGCTTTTCACCAATCAGGGTGCCATCGTCTCGGGCGTCAATACTGCGAATCTCGCGATTCGCCACCATCGTGATAAATTCCGTGTAGGTGACTTCCTGAGCATTCTGGGTGCGGTCTTGGAAAATGAACCAAGCAATGATGAGCACTGATATGATCAAGAGCCACATCATCATCGAACGGCCAAATCGCAAGTTATTGTCGGGACTGGGCTTACCATTTTTTGATGGGTCCTGATCCGGGCCTTGGTTGGGCTTTTTCGGGCGTTCCTCTGGCATTCAATCCTCGCTAGTTGGTACGGCAGCGCATAACAAAACATTGCATTATAGGATAGGAAGCGATTTTTTGCCTCTATACCCACATAACAAGATTTTCTTCATTCCAGGGCAGCTATCACCTGTTGCCGGGAGTAATAGTCGGCCAAAATGTGGGGGGCATCGGGTCGATCCGGCTGAAATACCGCCAACAGGGGGATTGAACGATACCCCAGTAGGTTACGCAAGGCTTCTGCGGGTGGGTTTTTACGGGTAATATCAGCCTTGAGCAGCAATACGTTCTTAGCCTTAAATGCGGCAATCACTTCGGGGGATTCCAGCACTGTGGCTTCGACGAATTTGCAGTTAATGCACCAATCCGCCGTCCAATCAACCACGACGGTGCGACCGGAGACCAAAGCTTGATCCAAAGCTTTTACGCTGAATGGCTGCCAAAGATGGGTACTGGTGGCCAATGCGGCTTCAGCTTCGCTGTCCCCCGCCGACCACAGCCCATATCCCCCGGCCAGACAGCCCAAGATGAGGGCAATTCGACCCACATACAGCCGGAGTGTCGTGGTGGCATACCGTGACCACAGTGCCCAAGCCCAACAACAAGCAGCCGCCAGCAGCAGTATCCATACCCCCCATTTCCAATAGACCGGGTTGGGGCTGCGGGTGATGAGCCAAACGCCCACGCCCAACATAATCAGGCCCAGAAATTGTTTGAATATTTCGGACCAGGCGCCGGTTTTGGGTAAGAACCGCAGTGCTGCGGGAAAGGCCGCGAGGATGAGATAGGGCAAGGCCATACCCACCCCCACGACCAATAGCATGAGTATCATGACCCCCGCCGACTGTGCAAAGGCCCAGCCCACCACCGGCCCTAAAAACGGCGCGCTACACGGGGTGGCCAGCAAGGTGGCCAGCAGGCCAGATACGAATGATGCCCCATAACCAGCGCGTGGCGTGCGTATGTCATACACGATATTCGGGGCATCCAGTGTCCACACCCCCAGCATGGAGAGCCCCAGCACTACCACAATCAGGGCCATCGCGATTAGAAATACGGGGCTTTGAAATTGATTGCCATAGGCAATATCAACCCCACCGAGTCCGCGTAATAATGCGAGTACCGTCCCCAGACCGACAAATAACGTCACAATGCCCAGACTAAAAACCAACGCGTGATAGAACGCGACGCGGCGCTGGCCACCGGCATGTTGGACAAAGGCCAACACTTTCAACGGGATCACCGGGAGTACACATGGCATTACATTGAGGATCATCCCCCCCAGCAGTGCAAATAACAGCAGCGTGCCGACTCCCTCGGGTGCGGGGGTGCGATAGTGGCGATTTTGCAGGAGTGCCAATTCTTCGGCCGGGTCTACGGTGGCGGTCAGTTCGGCAGCCGTCGTGGTTGCCGGGGCCGTGACGGGAGTACCAGCCTCAAGCCATTTTTGGGCTTTGGCTTGCGCGAATTGGGACTCATGCGCGGGTGTGCCAGCTTGGTTCCCCACCATGATCGGAACGGATAGTTTGATCACTTCCGGAGGTAAACAGCTTTTGGCATCACATGCCTGAGCTTCAAGTTCCAGTGCCAGGACATGCTGACCAGGCGCAAGAGTGGGTTCCAGGGTCAAATCTACGAGCAGATAAAACTCCCCGGCATAAACCGCCATCTTGCCCCCACCCTTACCACCGGGCAACTCCGGGACATCTTTGTGCTCTGGATACCTTATGGTCCCGAGCGAAATGTCCGACAGCGGTTTCACCGTCAACTTGGTCGGTATGGAATTGGGATCGTAAGGACGGGCCGATTGCACCTTATATTTGGGGGCAACGTTGACCACGACCACGATTTCGACCTTATCACCAGCCAAATAGGACGTGCGGTCCAAGTAAGTTTCCGCTTGAAATGCGGGTTGATTCCCAAACGGGAACGCCAGGACCTGCGCGGGGGCTGCTAGCAACCACGCCAGCATACCCAGCAACAGAATACTTACTGCTTTATAACTCATAGCCAACCTGCTTAGAAGCCATATTCGTGCCAGCGCCGGGTGACCAGGTCCACAGTTTTCTGGTCCATTGTGATTTCATTGGGCCAATCACGTACAGTGCCTTCGCCGGGCCATTTCTTGGTGGCATCAATACCCATTTTGGAGCCCGCGCCCATGGCTGGCGCGGCATGGTCGAGAATATCCAGCGGGCCTTCGGTAATTACCACATCCCGCCGCGGGTCCACGTTGGCGGCCACATGGAACATCACATCGTCAATATTGTGGACGTCCACATGTTCGTCCACCACCACGATCATCTTGGTCCAGGCCATCTGCCCAGCCCCCCAGATCGCGTGCATCACCTTACGGGCATGATAGGCGTACTCTTTGCGAATCTTGACAAAAACGCAGGAGTGAAACACGCCGAACATGGGTAGGTCATAATCCAGAATATCGGGCACCAGAATTTTTAACAACGGCAGAAACAAACGTTCCGTGGCTTTGCCCAGATAATAATCTTCCTGCGGAGGCTTGCCGACAATCGTCGTGGGATAAATGGGATCACGGCGATGGGTAATAGCCGTCACCCGGAACACCGGGAACTGGTCGGCCAGAGAATAAAAGCCGGTATGGTCACCAAAGGGACCTTCCAAAATCGTCTGCCGGGGGTCCACATAACCTTCGATGATAATTTCCGCATTGGCCGGAACTTCCAGTGGAACAGTTTTACAGGCCACCAAATCAATCCCGCGTCCCTGCAGGAACCCGGCAAACATGTGTTCGTCTATCCCCGGCGGGAGTGGCGCCGTGGCGGCATAGGGCAGAACCGATTCACCTCCCAGCGATATTGCCAACGGACAGGGCTTGCCCTGCCGGGCGTAGGCACGGAAATGTCGCGCTCCGTCGTGGTGCGGGTGCCAATGCATGGCGGTGGTCTGGTGATCAAACACCTGTACCCGATACATTCCCAGATTACGTGCCCCCGTTTCGGGATGGCGTGTGACAATCTGCCCGAAGGTGATGTACCGCCCCCCATCCTCCGGCCAGCATTGAATAATGGGTAACATGTTGAGGTCGGGTTTATCGGTATGCACAACTTCCTGACACGGGGCCGGGCCGAAACGCACCTTGGGCACATACGAACCCAGCTTAAGCAGGTCATACCCCTTCTTGATTTTGTTCATCAGACCGATAGGCAGTTCTGGTTTGGTCAATTCGCTGATGCGGCTCGCTAGTTCGTCGAAGGATTCACACCCCAGAGCCATATGCATGCGTTTATAGGAGCCATAGGAATTTATCGCCAAAGGAAGTGCGGACCCTTTGATCCGTTCAAATAGTAATGCCTGATTCACCGCGGCGGTACCATGGAGTGGTTGCTGCGCGTAGAAAGGAGCACGTTGACTACCGGCATAATATCCGGCGGGATCCGGCGCCTTGGAAACCCGATCAGCAATTTCGGTTACTTCAAGTATGGGATCCACTTCGGCTTTGATCCGGCGCAGTTCACCCGCTGATTCCAACGCTTGGAGAAAGTCACGCAAAGACGTATATGGCATTTTTTCCTCTTGAAAAAGGCCCTATCATATTACACACTATAGGCGGTGGCGAATCATTACGACGCCCCGTCCACGGCACGCCTATAATTTGCCGTATCAGCACATTACCGGAGTTAGCAAACTTGTCAACCTTGTTACCCTCATCGTCGCGCATTCAGGAAGCCAGTCCGGGCTGTTACGTCATTCACGCTCCTGCCAAAATCAATCTGGGATTACGAGTTTTCCCTATCCGCGCCGACGGTTATCACGATGTGGAAACATGGATGGTGCCGGTCTCCTGGCATGATACCATCACCTACCGCCCCGAGGGCCCTCTGCGTATGGAAGTTACCGGCCGCAGTGAGGGGGTACCGCCTGAACCTGAACGCAATTTGATTGGGAAAGCCGCATTATTACTGGGCAAAACCACCCAACGTACCGCCACGGGATGCCTGCAACTGCATAAAGCCATCCCTACTGGTGGCGGAATGGGCGGCGGGTCATCGGATGCCGCTCATACTCTGGTTTTGTTGAACCAAGTCTGGGACACAGGTCTGCATAACGAACAACTCATCGAATTGGCCGCCCAACTGGGCAGTGACGTGGCCTTTTTTGTTCGCTGTTCCGCCGCGCTGTGCACTGGTCGGGGTGAGATCATGCGTCCCGCACGCAGTTATTACCCGCTTTATGCGGTCTTGATCTTGCCCACGCAGGGCATATCCACCAAAGAAATATTCCAGCGCTTTGATGCCGATACCCAACCACGTATCTGGACGGGCAATTGGTGCAAGTGGGCCGCACTGCCGGCGGATGAGCTAAATCAGGTTTTGGCCAACGATTTGGAAAAACCCGCCTTTGCCTTCGCACCATGGCTAGAATCATTGCGTGACACCGCGGCTGTGGCCATCGGACAAAAGGTCCACATGACCGGCAGCGGATCAACCTTGTTTACATTGGCCGCGACTGCGGGTGCCGCAGAGTCGCTCGCCGAGACATTGACAACTGTACTGGCGCACGAAGCCCAAACCATGTGTGTGAAGGTCTTGCGCCGTACCTGAGCGGGAGGTTTGCCATGAAAGTTACAGAAATTCGGGTTAAGCTCAATAACGCCCCCCAGGACCGCCTGCGGGGATTCTGCAGTATCACACTGGATAGCTCGTTTGTCGTTCGGGACATCAAAATTATTGATGGTCCCCATGGGCTCTTTGTTGCCATGCCCAGCCGCAAGGTCATGGGCCATTGCCCCACCTGTCGGGGCAAGAACCCCATCAGTGCCAAATTCTGCAACCACTGCGGCGGGCGTCTGGAAGAACAACGCCCGGTCTTGTCCGAGGCCAGCCGGCGTAAACTGCATTGTGACATCGCCCATCCCATCAATGCGGCCTGCCGGGCGCTGGTTCAGGATAGTATCCTCCAGGCCTATCAGGAAGAACTGACCCGCAGTCAGAGTCCAGACTATGTGGCCCCGCGCGATGAGGACATGGATGCTGGTGATTATGACGCCGCGCAACACTAAAGGTGACAGATGTGCCCGTTTAGCCTAACATTGGTGGTGCACTGACGCATTAATAGGCTACGGAAAGGTACGATATATGAAGATTTTGCTGGCTAATCCGCGCGGTTTCTGCGCGGGTGTCAATATGGCGGTGGAAGTGGTCGAACGGGTACTCCAACTCATGGGGCCCCCGGTATACGTTTACCATGAAATCGTGCATAACCGCCATGTAGTGGAGCGTTTCACCCGGCAGGGTGCCATCTTTGTCAATACCGTGGATGAAGTCCCCGCTGGCGCAACGTTGGTATTCAGTGCCCATGGCGTGTCACCTGAGGTGCGCAAGCGTGCTGACGACCGCAAACTCATTCAGGTGGATGCGACCTGTCCGCTGGTGACCAAGGTCCATATGGAAGCCATCCGCTATGCCAAGCAGAAATTTACCATTATCCTGATTGGTCACGCCGACCATGACGAAGTCGTAGGCACGGTCGGTGAGGCCCCGGATGCGATTATTATCGTGGAAAATACCGAGGACGTGGCCCAGCTCAATATTCCCGAAGACCACCGGATTGTATACCTGACCCAGACCACCCTGAGTCTGGACGATGCCGAAGTGATTATCGCAGCCCTGCGGAAGAAATATCCCCGGGTTCAATCACCCCCGAAAGAAGACATTTGCTATGCCACCACCAACCGGCAGAGCGCGGTCAAACAGTTGGCCCCGGAGTGTGATCTGGTGCTGGTGGTGGGCAGTCAGAACAGCTCGAACAGCAAACGTCTGGTCGAAATTGCCGAGAACCGCGGGGTTAAAGCGTTTCTGGTGGACGATGTCAGCCACATCAACCACGACTGGTTCTATGAGGTGGACACGCTCATGTTGACGGCGGGTGCTTCGGCCCCGGAAGACTTGGTACAGGCCATCATTGATACCTTGCAACAGCACTACGGCGCCACGGTCGAGGAACGCCACGTCACGGACGAGGATGTGCATTTCGAATTGCCGTCCTCGCTGCGCAAGCTGGAACAGCAACGCGCGCCCAGTGGCATCCGTTAAACGCAACGGCTATATTTTCCTCAGTTTGCCTTCTGGGAATGCGGTTTGACCACTACGGCCAGGCCGCTTACTTCCACCACATCCACTGCGGTACCGCGGGCGATATAATCGCCACGGGTGGTCACATCCACCAAATGCGTGCCAAAGCGGACCTTTCCCGCCGGACGTAAATCTGTTTCGGCCAACCCCATGGCACCGGGGAATACCGCATCCGATGCCGTATTGCTTAAATCATCACGCACTGGCCCGATCATGGCCGCTGCGGCCGGTTGGAGTTGCAGACGCCGGAAACCGGGAACCATATGTAGGTAACGTGCCAATCCCAACATCACCCCCACCGAAAATACCGAACCAAAGACTACCACACAGGCGCCGATTTGCATCCCGCCCCACATGGCCGGGCTACTGGGCCAAGACCCGCCATCGGGATCAGGCGGGATAAATGTGCCGATCAGCCCCACGGCGACCAGAATCACCCCGGGTGGGGTTAAAAAGCCCATTCCACCATGGAGCATAATGTCTGCGGCAACTAGTAAAACACCCACGATGATGGTAATAATCTCCCAGGTACTCGCAGTACCCGTGAAGTAGGGCGCGGCCACCAAGATGCCCAGACATACCACCGCCCCCAGACCAAAGATGGAAGCGCCGGGGTGGGAGATTTCCAAATACGCCAGAATCAACATCGCCACAAAAAATAACGCCCTAATTTCCCACAGCACCAACCAGCGGGCCAGATGTTCGGTCCAGTTATAAGTCAGCGTCTGCACCTCGCCCCGGACATTGAGCCAGGTCAATAGTTCCTGCTGGTCCCGGGCACTGCGTTGGGCCAATCCCATGGCCAGCGCCTGTTCGGTACCGATGGTTAACAGTGTATCTTTGCTATCAATGGGTTGTGCGTGCCGATCCTGCCAGGCCGGAACGAGTGTGCCATCGGGTAGGGGTAGCGTTTCTTTGAGCATTTTCTGCCGCGTGGGACCATCCACATAGCGGGTTTCGGGTTTGGCGGCTTGCGGGTTCCATAGTTCCCACACCTCGACTTCACGCAGTACCATGGCCCGAGTTAACACCTCAGGCACCTTATTACGCTGGGCAGAGTTGGCCAATTCCTGCAAAATGGGTGAAGAGAACTTGGCCCGGAGCTCCGGGTCCAAAGCCTGCGCCCGCCCCATCACAACTTCGATGGGTTCACAGTCGCCCATACTGGCCTGCGGCGCCATCAGCACGGGATTACAGGCCAGTGTGATCAAGACCCCCGCAGAATAGGCTTTGTCATTCACCCACGCCGCCACCGGCACGGGCACGCTCTTGATGTACTTACTGATCGCCAGCGCCGAGGTGATTTGCCCGCCATACGTTTCCACCTCGAGAATGATCAGTTGCGCCCCTCCCTGCAGGGCTTGCTGCGTGCGGCGTTTCAGGCTGGCCAGCATGATATCATCCACTGGCCCATCCAGCCGGATGATCACGGCCTTGTCCTGCGGGGGCAATAATAGTTCCGGCGCGGCGGGCGCCTGGGCGTGCGCCGTCAGGGTTAATAACAACACGAACACACTCAGTAAGCTCATCAGGAAGCGATTCATGACTTGTTTCCTTCCACACTGACACGCGGATCAACGAAGGTATAGGCGACATCCACCAGCAGATTAAAGATTACCACGACCGAGGTAAAGATCAAAACCAGGCCCAACACCAAGGGGATATCCGTGGCCAAACAGGCATTGACAAAATGGGTGCCCAGACCGGGAATGGCAAAGACTTTTTCCACTACGAAACTGCCGGTAATCAGGTACGCCAGGGCTGGTCCCAGATACGAAAATACCGGCAGTAAAGCATTGCGTAAGACATGACGGGTCACCAGCGGGAAATGCGTCACCCCTTTGGCCCGGGCCGCGCGAATGTAATCCTGATGGCGAACCTCAAGTACCGACACCCGGGTCAGCCGGGCAATGTAAGCGGCAAAGGGTAAAGCCAGACAGAACGAGGGGAGAATGAGTTGGGCAATGGTTCCCCACCCCCCGGTGGGGAATATGGGCACGAAAACCCCCAATAACATCACCAAAGCAGAAGCGATGACAAAGGTGGGCAGACTGGCACCCAGCAGCGACAGAATCGTCAGCAGCAAGTCGCGTTTACTCTGTGGTTTCATCCCCCCCACCAAACCCGCCACGATCCCCAGCCACAGCGCCCAGATCATCGCAAAGCACCCCAGACTGGCCGAGACCGGCAAGGCGGATCGGACCACATCATTAACGGTCCAATTTTCATAACTGATCGTCGGGCCCAAGTCGCCAGTGGTAATTACCCGCCAGGGATAGAGCAGATAAGCCATGGCCGGTCGGTCAATCATATAGCGAGCCCGTAGCGCCTTGAGGACAGATTCCGGCGGGGTCTTTTCCCCGATGAAAGGGTCACCCACCAGCATCAGCAGCAGGAAGGTGATGGTATACACCACCACGATCACCAGCAGGGCTTGCAGCAGTCGGCTCAGGAGGTATCGCAGCATCAGCACGCTCCGGTAACGAGCAAGGGGATTCCAGTGCGTATCATATCGGCAACGTGGCCGGCGCGGAGGTTTTAATGTCGCGGAAACTCTCCACCCGGGCATCAAACGTACACGCATGACTATAAGGGCAATAATCGCAGGCGCGATGTTTGTCATGCTGATAGGGGTTAGGGGTGACCTCGGTCTTAAAAAGGGTATTAAGCAAGTCCAACAGGATGGTACGGGTGGAATCTACATACTCCGTCAGGTTGAGCCTACTATTGCATTTATATACCTTCTCTGCTCCAGCCTGATCATCCATAACCAAGTTTTTTCGCGCCGGGTCAATAATACCGGTATACACGGTGGGGTCGGCGTCTTTGGAACGTTGATACTTAAGTTTGCCGTAGAATCCGCCAGCTACGGTAATCTGGTCTTGTTCGCGGAGTTGCAGCCCCTTGGCCACCACATCCATATAAAACGGCAACTGTAGTTGGATTCCGGCCCGATGTTTAACGGAATCAATTTCGGTGGTGCCAGTTTTATAATCGTATACCAGTACATCCCCCTGCGGGCTGACATCAATACGGTCAATCTTGCCTTCGAGATAAACCCGTTGTCCGGATGCGGTATCCAATGGTTTGGTAGTTACCACCAAATCGGTATGTTCACTGGCACTATGGCCACCAAACTTTAGTTCAAAGGCTTTGGGGGTCATCTGCCCATGGCGCAGCGCCGCCATCACCCGGCCCGCGGCAATTTGGAGATTCTTAGCCGCGGCCATGAGCTGGGCAGGTTGCGTGGGCAGCCGACTTTCCAGCAGCGCCATCCGCTCGGAGTTGCGCGTCAGGGTAATCAGATCGTTAATCTCTTCCAGGGTAATACCACGTTCATACCAGCCCTTGGAGGGAGCCAAGGTCAGGAGAGTTTCCAACACCAAATGATAAAAAGTCCCCTGCTCGAAAGCGTTATATTCCAGTTCCTGATTTTCCTGCAATTTCATACCATACTTGAGCCAGAAACGCATGTGGCACTGGGCAAAGGTTTCGATTCCGGTAATACTTAGGGTGGGATTATTACCCAGCGTTTGCCGCAGGTGGGCCTGCGTGACGGAATTGGGGGTCTGTTCCCCAGCCTGCTGCAGATAGGCCCAGGCCTGTGCCCAGGTATCGTGCGGTTGGAAATACTCGGTGATTAAACGACAAGCGGACTGGGCCGCCGGGGCCGTTAGTCCTGCCAACGGCAAGGCTGCTGATATCAGACCGCGACGATCCATAATATCAGCCCACGGCGTCTGCATCGGCTCTTTAATACTTGGTTCGATCTGTAGCAACCGACCGATCCGGTCCACATAGCGTGACCGTTGCAGGGCCTTGCCCCCGCCGTCACTCTTGGGGTAGCTGACGACCAAGGACTCGCTGCTGCGGGTTACCGCGATGTAATCGTACAGTTGCCCCTCAAGAATATGTTCTTTACCCGTGAGGGTCAGGGGCATCCGCGTCTCATCCTGATTGCACAATGCCCGTTCATCATCGGTCAATAAATGCTGGTTGCCCGCCCTCTGGGGATAATCCGTGGCCGTGGCGCCCGGCAGATAGACCACCCGCAGATTGGGATGGCGCGAACGCGTCATCGAACTGATCACCACCTGATCCCGATTCGGGGGAATGATGCCCAGCGTCATGGACTCCAATGTGTGCATCAGAACATCGGCAAATTCCGTGGCGTTCAAGCTCAGACTGTCGGCCTGTTCCAGCCGTTGGATGCGTTGCAGCAGTTCCATAATCTGCGTCCACGCGGCCTGATGCAACTGGGCCTCTTCGTACCGCTGGGCGGCCACGGCGTCATTGCACCAGCGGGCGATCACCGCCTGACTCGCACACTGCTGCATAAGTTCTAATAACGCCAACGTCAAGGAACCTGTCTGATGGTCCACCGTCTGTAACGTCTTGAACCAACCGGCCAAACGGGCACACAGCAATTGGCACAACGAACGGAAATTGTCGCGTTGCTGATGGGTACGTTTATCTTCCAGAGTAAGCTGTTCTAAGGCATCCAGTACAGGCACCGTCAGGGTTGCCCCATCGGGTGCCAATACGAATTCCAACTTACGCACTGCAAAGGCTCGGCAAGCCTTGGTAAAGGCCGAGATCTGGGCATCATCAAACCCCAGCAAACCCGTTTTCATCCAGTTCAGCAGGTGTTCGGCCTGCTGCCCACTCCGCTGATAATCCAAGGCATAACGCACAAACTCAACCAACGGATGCTGGTGAATGGGCCGGCGTTTGTCCATGAAACTGGGAATCTGCAATTCTTTGAAGACCCGGGAAATATGACTTTCATAGGCGTCAATATCGGGCAAGACCAAACCGATATCCCGGAAACGTAAGGTCTGGTCCGCACGGATACGGCGCAAAATATCATGCGCCACAGCCCGGACTTCATCCAACGGCGTGGCGGTCTGCCAGATCTGAACCGATGCGGGACCGGCCAGCGTTACATTCCCACGCGCTGTGACGGGGATAAATTGCTCTTCGAGCAGGGCTAATTGCGGGGTCTGACGATACCTATGCGGGGGTTGCGACCGCAGCAGCATGGGCGTTTTTGTGTTTACCCCCAAGCGGTCAAAATGCTCGTTGAGTTGTCCAAATAACCGGACGGTTTTCCGGAATGGGCCGACATTTTGCGTCGCTTCAGGCTGATTCCAGATTTCCGGATCAGCCAGCAAGGTGATGGTGAGGGATTGGGCGTGCCGGGCCAATTGTCCCAAAAGTTCAATCTCCAGCCGATTCAGCGCATAGACGGCATCCACCCAGATATGTGTTGTACGTATTTTTTCCGAGTCGGCGATATTCTTGATGACCTGCCGGGTGGCCTGATCGGGGCTGAGATGCGTGGTGCCGGTAACGTTGATCCAGGCCTGTAGCAACAATGCCAGATCCCGGAACTTTTGTTCAGATTCACGCTGTTCCCCTTGCCAGCTATCTGCCAGCTCCCGCAGGGTGTTGGGGGTATAGCCATTATCCAGCAATTCGCCCAGCGTGGTATCGAGCAGTTTAATGAAGCCTGGCTGTTGGGCAGTATCCTTCAGGATGGTCAGATTTTCTGTTTGCTCATGTACCAGCCGTGAGAGCAGGACCCAGCGGGTCATGTCATCCATTTCGCGATGCAAACTGACGCCGGTATCCTTGGCCAGCAGTTCCATCAGCCGCCGGAGGCTGAAGATGGAAACCCGAAAAAACCCTTTAACCCCGGCATGGCTCAACAGCGTGCGTTCGGTATTAAACGTGGCCTGATTGGGAACGATCCACCATAACGGGGCGCCAAACGGACCTTCGGTAGTATCGCGCAGATGCGTGGTGATCTCATGGGCGCAATGGTACGTTTTGCCCGTACCCGCACGACCAATGATCCACTTGACACCCATGGCCATCCACCTGATTAATAGCCCGCACCCGGGGCTTGTGGGGTTTGTCCCTGCGCGGCTTCGACAATCGCCACCCCGGCGGAACAGCCTAGCCGATCGGCTCCGGCCTGCAACATGGCCAACGCCCCGGCAAGATCACGAATCCCACCGCTGGCCTTAACCTGCATCGGTCCTGCATACTTGCGCAACCAGGTCACTGCTTGTACCGTGGCGCCGCCTTTGGGGTGGAAGCCCGTACTGGTTTTAACAAAATCCGCCCCCCCTTCCTGCGCCGCCCGACACCCCAGCGCAATCTGCGTCTCATTCAGTACTGCAGTTTCCAATATCACCTTCACTTTGACCTGCGGCCAGACCGCCCGGCTGGCCCGGACCACTTCCATAATATCCTGCCGCACTTCGTTAAAGTCACCACTTAATAACGCGGGTAAATTCACCACCATATCCACTTCCTGAGCGCCATCCTTAACGCAACTGCTGGCCTCGATGGCTTTGGTCGTGGTTTTATTCACCCCTAGCGGGAACCCCACCACCGCACAGGTCTTAACCTTCTCAGCCGCCGGCGAATGTTCCAGCAGATCACTGACCAGACGGACGAAATAGGGGTTTACACAGACACTGGCAAATTCATACCGAATCGCCTCCGCAACCACCGTGCGCACGTCTCCGGCTGTGGCTTCTGCCTTCAGAATGGTATGGTCAATCGTACGGGCAATAACATTGGCTTGCATCAGTTGGCTCCTTGTGTGACTCTATGGCATTTTATCTTACCACAGGCCGCATGACATGCACGAAAGTATGAAGATTTTACCTGCCCACGCTGTGGACTTAACAAAGTACCGCACCCATTTTGGGGGTGCGGTACAGTTTGGACAGCATTTTTGCTCATGTTAAGTTACTTGGGAACGATCGTAACCGGAGGCGGCAGGACGGTGGCAATATGCAATTCCTGCAATTGCTTAACTTCTACCGCACTGGGGGCTTCGGTCATGTTATCGGTACCGCTTTGGGTCTTGGGGAAGGCAATTACATCGCGAATGCTGCTGCGATTGAGCATCATCATGACCAGACGATCCAACCCCAGGGCGATCCCCCCGTGCGGCGGGGCACCGAAACGCAGCGCATCCAGCAGGAACGCGAATTTGCGTTGGGCATCTTCGGGGCTGATGCCCAGCAGGCCAAAAATCTGGCTTTGCACATCACGTTGATGAATACGAATCGAACCACCACCCAGCTCAATACCGTTGAGCACGATGTCATATGCCTTGGCCCGTACCTTGGTGGGATCGGTGTTCAAGAAGGCCACATCTTCGTCCAGCGGTGCGGTAAAGGGGTGGTGCTTGGCAATATACCGTTTGCTGGCATCGTCGTATTCAAAACTGGGAAAATCAACCACCCAGAGGAACTTGAATACACCTTCGGGGATCAGTTTGAATGTCCGGGCGATTTGCTGACGCAATTCTCCCAGAACCCGCCAGCAGGTGGCTTCCTTGTCCGCGACAAAGAGCACGGTATCGCCGACCTGAGCACCGTTCAATGCCGCTAACGCTGCGGCCTGCTCGGGACTTACCACTTTCGCCAACGGACCGGCGGCATCCGGGCCAATCTTGAGATAGGCCAACCCCTTGGCGCCGAACTTTTTGGCTTCCGCCGTGAAGGTATCAATGAGCTTGCGGGTTAATTCGCACTTGGCGGGCACGACCACCGTCTTAACGCGACCCCCAGTCGTCACCACCGAAGTAAACACCCCAAACTCGGTTGCGCCAGCCCAAGCGGTCACATCCGTGAGTTCCAGACCATAACGCATGTCCGGACGGTCAATACCGAAGCGATCCATGGCTTCCTGATAGGTCATCCGCAGGAATTGGCTGGGCAGTTCCTGGCCCAGAACTTCGCGCCACAGCCGGGTAATCAGGCCCGTGATCAATTCAATAATGTCTTCGCGATCCACGAAGCTCATTTCCAAATCCAACTGAGTGAATTCGGGCTGACGGTCGGCCCGCAAATCCTCATCACGAAAACACCGGGCAATCTGAATATACCGATCCATACCGCCCACCATCAGCACCTGCTTGAACAATTGGGGACTCTGCGGCAGGGCATAGAAACTGCCCGGCTGGAGCCGCGAGGGGACGAGAAATTCGCGGGCCCCTTCGGGGGTGGACTTATAGAGGATCGGGGTTTCAATTTCCAGAAAATTATGCTGGTCGAAGTAATCACGCATGATCTTGGTCACGCGATGGCGCGTGACGAGGGCTTCGCTCATTTCCGGCCGGCGTAAATCCAGATAACGGTACTTTAAGCGGGTATCTTCGTTGACGGTTTCACGCTGGCTGGGGGTGAATGGCGCCTGATCGGACTTGTTAACCAGATCCGCATCGGTGACTTCAATTTCGATTTTACCGGTGGCCAGCTTGGGATTTTCGGCCCCGGCTGCACGGGGAATAACCTTGCCCCGAACCATGACCACATCTTCATTGCGCAGATGCCGGCCAATTTCGTGGACGGCCTGATGCTCGGGCTTGAAGACAATCTGTACCAGACCGGTCAGATCGCGAACATCAATAAACGCCACCCCGCCATGATCGCGGTAAGAGTTGACCCAGCCGGCCACGACCACTTCCTGACCAAGCATTTTTTCCGTGACTTCGGCACAACGACACGTACGCTTCATGCGCATGAGCAAACTCCAAAAACGGGCATTCAAATTCATCTCGGGGACGGTTGCCAAGCGCAACCGATCCCATGGGCAGGCAATAGTTTAGCTGGACTTGACCTCACTGGCCAGCCGCAGGCATGAGCTTGAGCCACTTGCTGATGATTTCCATGGCGGGCTGGCCTTTGGGGCAGTAACTGCCGGGGTCGGTCGGCTTGGCATTGGACACCCACTCCCAAATGAAGGCGCCCATGAATTTTTCCGCCTTCTCTTCACCCCAGACTTCCACAAACGACTGAAACGCATTCGCCTGCTCGCGCGGGTCTATTTTGGTCAATGCCACGTAATTCCATGGTTCCTTGACCGTATTGTCCAAATTATGCCAGCCTACTTCGGTGAACATAAAGGGCTTTTTCTGTTCTTCTGCGAAGCGCAGAATATCACGCTTGATGGGCTGCCAGGTCTTAACCAACTGCGCCACGGTGGCGCCCCGGCCACTGGCCAGCTCGTTGTAATTGTTCATGCCGATATAATCCAACTGGCCCCAGAACGTGGGCACTTTATAGTGGTCCCAATTCGCCGAATAGGTCAGCTTACCGGAATAAACGGATTTGATTTCTCTGATGGTTTGGGTCCAGCGTTGTTCATCGGCTTCGGTGCTCAGGAGTTCGCTGCCCACACACAAAATATCGGCCTCGGATTTGGCCGCCAGATTGGCCACCACGCTCATATACTGACGGTAGCTGAAGAACCATTGTTCCCAGTCCGTGGGTTGGATCACGCCGCGCCATTCTTTGGTCCCGGCTTTGTCCAGCAACACCATGGGCATAATCATGACCCGCATACCTTTTTTCTTGGCATGCTTGATGATACTTTCCATGGTCTTGAGGGTGGGCAGATTCTGCCAGTTGATGTAAACGTCATTGCTCTTGACGTCTTTCATCCGGGCGGCTACGGCGAAATTAATCCAGTTACACCCCAAAGCGCTGAGATCATCCAGCGCTGCCCTATATTCCTCGGCCCCATTGGGATTGTTTAACTGCATCGAAAATCCGCGGACCTGAGGCAGTTTGGTGGACTTCTGAGTCGCAGCCACGACCGGCTTTTCGCCGTCCGCAGCCCGGGTCTGATCGGACACCAGCATACTACCCATGAGGAGGAGAAACATGGACAGCGTGGTCCAGAATTGCATGCGTGTCTTCATACGTTGCGTTACCTCGCTAAAGTTGTGCGACATTGTAAGCGGTCTGGCGACAATTCGCCAAAATATCATGACCACTTGCCGAGTCGGGCATTAGGTGCCACAATTGAACCTATGGCAAAGACCACTGGAACCAGTAATCGCACCTTAATCTCCGCATGGTTACGCGGTATGGCCATATTTATGGGCCTATTCACCATACTCAACATTGTAGGCGAATGGCGCAGCCCAAATTTTGACCTAAACCTCTGGTGGATAGACGTGCGACCACTGCCTGCGTTAGTCGGGCAGGGTATTCTCGCTGTGGGCGGTGCAGTTCTGGTCTGGTTAGGGTTCTGGCTTCCTGCCGACCTGCGGGCACGGGCGTTTGTGGCCTCCACGTTGGGCGTTCTGATTCTCCTGTGCGTACGTAACGCATTGTTATATAATGCTTTACGTGAATCAAAGACGTTGTATTATGCGCTGCCCGGAGGACTGTCCCTAGTCTGGGCACTCGCCTTGTTCGTGATTCTTCTGGTGGCTATTTTCGGCACCAAAGACGAGAAATCCATGCACACCTCCGGCCTGTGGGTGTGGCGTATTCTCGGTTTAGGACTTAGCATCATCCTGTTTCCATTGGCCCAGATTGTGGCCCTGGGTACCACCGATTATCGTCGGCCTGCCGATGTCATCGTGGTTTTGGGCGCCCGGGCCTACGTGGATGGCACCCCTTCGCAGGCGCTAGCGGATCGCACCAACACGGGAATTATGTTGCAGAAGCAACATTATGCCCCGATCTTATTCTTTAGTGGCGGACCCGGCGATGGCCCGTTGAGCGAACCCCAGGTGATGCAGAAAATGGCCCGTCAGGCCGACATTCCCGATTCCGCTCTGCAACTGGACCCCGGCGGCATGAATACCGAAGCTACCGCGGAACATGTGGCGGCATGGTTGCAACAGCATAACCAAACCCGGGTATTAGTTGTAAGTCACTTCTGGCATCTGCCCCGGGTCCGGATGAGTCTGCAGCGCGCCGGGGTCAAGGAAGTGTATACGGTTCCCTGTGCAGAAAACCAACCTTTGGTACAAACCCCACAACTGATTTTGCGCGAGATCGTCGCCCTGTGGACTTACTATCTGCGACCATTATGGCAAAATTAATCCCACCAGATTTATCTCCCCACCCAGCCGTGGCCATGCAAGTTGACACTGAGGCTGCAGGTGCGGATATGACCACCGAGGTCACCCCGCGGCCCCAGGAACTTACCAGTGCCCCCCCTACGGCCCGCTCCGTGCTGCGGCTAGCGTGGCCGGTGATTGTGGAGCAATTTTTACAGGCCAGCATCGGCTTGGCCAATACATGGATTGCCGGACACATCCCCGGGGATGAGGCCACGGTCACCGCCGCAGCCGCCGCAGTGGGGACTATTGCCTATTTGCAATGGCTGACCGGCCTGATGACCAATGCGCTGGGGGTGGGGGCCACGGCCATCGTGGCCCGCCGGGTGGGTGCGGGACGAATTCGTTCTGCCAAACGCACGGCAGGGATCGCCATAGCGTGGGCATTCTTGCTGGGTTTAGCGATGTCGTGTGTCATGTATATATTTGCCGAACCGATCTGCCGCTTTATGGGACTTAAAGACCTGCCGTTGGTCTTTGGCGTGCAATATTTGAAAATCATTGTCTTTACCCTCTGTTTTCAGGCGGTAGCCAATATTGGTATGGCCACCATGCGCGGTGCGGGCAATACGGTCAGTCCGATGATCGTGGCGGGTATTATCACGGTGGTGAACTTTCTGGCCTCGGCCAGTCTTACCTTCGGCTGGGGCCCATTCCCGGCGTTGGGCTTACGGGGCAACGCCCTGGGCGACCTGCTGGTCTATCTGTGTGCTGGTGTGGCAACGATCGTCATGCTAACCCGGCCGTCGTATAGCCTGGCCCTACAACGCCGGCATATCCGCTTTTCCCTGACGCCACTACGTCGGATTTTGAGCATCGGGATACCCAGTTGGTTGGAAGGTGCCTTGTTGTGGTTGGGGCAATCGCTGATATTGATATTTGTCATCAATAAAGGCGATCTCAATGGCATTATGATGGCCGCCCATAATTCGGTGATCCGTATTGAAGCGTTGGCCTTTCTTCCGGGCTTTGGATTCGGCATGGCCGCATCTGCCCTGGTGGGACAATATCTGGGCAAGAAACGACCAGATGCAGCCCGTCAAGCGGCATTCCTGTCGTTACGTCTGGCCTTGATCACCATGACGCTGGCCGCACTGCCGATGATTGTGTTCCCAACGCTACTACTGCGTCTGATGGTGACCTCGGATGTTGTCGCCGACGTGGGTTATTGGCCCATGATTCTGGCGGGACTGGCCCAACCGAGTTTTGCTATTGCCATTGTAATGGGCGGTAGCCTGCGTGGGGCCGGGGCCACCAAATGGCCGCTGTGGTTCAGTACCGGCGGGATATTTTTATTTCGCATTCCCGTGCTTTTTCTTTGCTTGTGGTTACTGGCTATGTGGACTGGCCATCCGCTCGATCAAAAAGGCAAGATGTTGTGTGTCTGGATTGCGATCTTTGCCGATTTGAATCTGCGCGGCGTGGGGCTTTGGTTGGCGTTTAGCCGCAGCAACTGGGCGAAGACGAAAGTGTGAACGCGGGGGTCATACGCACCTCCCCGCCCATACTGGTCCGCGCGGTACTGCCAATGCCCCCATAAAAGCAAAGGGCTCCATGGTTCAACCCATGAAGCCCTGCGCTGATTCAATCTTACCAACCCAATCAATCAACCTTCACCAGGTCTGTAACTTTCTGGTTGGATTTCTTGGTCAACTCACGCACACTCAGCAGGGCCGGACTGGCAATCGCCAAGGTCGAGTAGACGCCGGTGATACAGCCAATCAACATGGCATAGGAGAAGCCACGCAAGGCATCACCGCCCCAGATGTAGAGGATCAATACCACCATAATTACGGTGAAGGTGGTCCAGATGGTACGGCCAAAGCATTGATTGATCGAATCGTTGATCATCTCGCGGGTCATAGGCAGGTGTAGACGCCCTCTGTTTTCACGAATACGGTCAAAGATAACAATTGTATCGTTGACGGAATAACCCACGATGGTCAGATACGCCGCAATCATCGTGAGATTGATCTTGAAGTCCTGAATTAACAGGAATTCGCCCACGGCCTTCAACGGCGAACCTTCCATGACAATCCAGCCCGCGACCGCAGTCATACCCACGGCCATCAACGCATCGTGAGCCAATGACAACAAGGCACCAATGCCGTGGCGCAGACCGCCAAAACGGATCCAAACATAAATCAGGATCAGTAGCAGTGAGATGATGATCGCCACCAAGGCCTGTTCCTTGGCATTGGCGGCCACCTGTGGGTCAAAACTGGTGACACCCGTGAATTGCGTCTGGGTGGTCATGGCATTGTAGATAACCTGCCACTCACTGCTGGCCACTTCGGCTTCCCAGCGGTTGGCATCCAGACTGTAGGGGATGGTATGTTCCGCCGCGACGACCACGGCATCCACCACCAGATTATCCTGTCCGGGAGCCCAACGCGTTGGTATCACTTTGAAATCACGATACCCCGTTTTACGGTCCGCGTTCTGTCGGACATCGCGAATCCGTTGTTCGAGCTTGCGGGCCGACTCGGGCGGTTGGATATCGCGCAGCACGGTGGCCACGCCGCCCAAATAATCGGTCAAAAGGTTGTCACGTGGATTCAGTGGTACCATGCCCGGCACCACCCGATCCAGTGAATCTGCTTTGATGGGAACTACGATCTTGCGTTCCAACACCTGCGGCAAGTAACGTGCCCCGCTCAATTCGTACCCTTCGAAACGCAATGCGGGCATAATTTCAAGCACATCCTGGAACTTTTGTGCCAAAGCCTCGAGATAACTATCTTTGATTTTTAGCTCTGCCGAATCGGCCAACGTGCTGACAATCGTGAAAGTTTTGCCATCTTCACCAACTTCATATACGGTGGCCTGACTCAGGTCGGCGAACTTGCCGGTAGCCATCTCGGTAACCCGCTGACGCACATCGGCAATCTTGAGTTGCTTATTCGGGGGCAGATCTTCCCGTAACCGCATCGTGACCTGAGTACCACCGTTGAACTCGGTATCGAATTTATCCCGACCCCGGGCCAAAAACGCGACAATCCCCAGCACGCTTAAGACGGCAGATATGGTCCAAAATACCTTGCGTTTGCCGATCCAGTCAAAACGGGTCAGTTCGATGGCATGCAGAAAACCCCAACGTCCCCGCAGCCAGCCAAAACCGAATATAAAGCGTGCCATCTGCATGGGCATAATCGTTTCGATGTGCTTGAGGATACCCCACTTGATGGCGGCCAAAATCAGCGTGCGGGTAATATACAAGGAGGTGAACATCGAGCATGACAAACCATACACCAGAGTAACACCAAAGCCCTTAACGTCTTCACTCCCGACGAATATCAATACGATGGCGGTTAGTGCGGTGGTGACATGACCGTCAAAAATGGTCCAGAACACCCGGTCATAACCTTGACGTACCGCCAAATTCAACGATG
Source organism: Phycisphaerae bacterium (assembly GCA_037139555.1). Classification (GTDB taxonomy): domain Bacteria; phylum Planctomycetota; class Phycisphaerae; order WQYP01; family WQYP01; genus JBAXGE01. The sequence continues at coordinate 2,583 of JBAXGE010000018.1, read as the reverse complement.
CGCCACGATGCAATTCTTCGCGAATGCGCTCGTTGATCAACACATTGGCATCCACGGCCATACCCAAAGTGAGTACCAAACCCGCAATGCCGGGCATCGTCCAAGTACCTTGAAAAATCGCCATAATGGCGAGCACTAGTAACAAATTCACAAATAGTGCCACATTGGCAAACATGCCCGTGAGGGAATAATACACCGCCATGAAGATCATGACCGCCACAACGGCAATCAAGGAACTGCGCAAACCCGCCGCGATATTATCCCGGCCCAATTGTGGGCTAATGGTCTGTACCGAAATGGGATCGGGCGCCAAGGCGGCGGGTAAAGAACCCGCTTCCAGAATCTTTACCAGATTTTCGGCTTCGAGGCGGACCTGTTCGGGACTGCGAGAGGCAGAGCCGAAGGTAATCTGACCGCTGCCGGTCATAATCGCATCCTGAATATTGGGCGCCGACATAATGGCGTCATCGAGCACGATGGCCATCGGACGTTTGACATTCATCCGGGTAATATTGCCAAACTCAATGGTACCGGACTGGTCGAAGCGGAACATCACCATCATCCCGCTTTGGGGATCATAATACGGACGGGCACTGGCCAGCTTCCAATCCTGCCTACGGGCGGGATCATGTACCAGCGAACGCGTCGCATCATCGTAGAGTAGTACATACCACTTGCCCCCCCACTGACTGGAAATCAGTTCCGGTTGCAGATGCAGATCGGGTGCGTTCTTGGCATCCGCCTCAAACCAGCGAACCCTGGCACTGCCAAAAGTGGCGGACTGTTTGGGGCCATTTTTTTGCAGATGCTCCAACGCAGACATAATCCCCTGTTGGGATATTTCGTTGTCCGAGGCCTTTACGGCAATCCGGAATTCCAGCACGCCGGAACCACGTAACAACCGCATGAGTTCCTGCGGATCATCAAATCCACGATCCGACAGCTTATTGATTGCAGCGTAACTGACTGCCACCGCGTCCAATAAAGGCTTAATTTCGGGATAATCACGCGTAAAGGGTGCCGTAAACTCCGCCAGTTTTTCGGCCGCTTGTTTGTTTCGCGGATCGGCGGCCAGAGTCAGCTTGTCAATGTATTCATCCACCTTCAGATTGGTCGCCAGGAGCGCCTTCAGGGCGGCATCATATTCACGCGGCGTTTTTTCGATGGCCTCCAGAACCGCAGTCGGCAATTTGGTCGGATCATTTTTATAGGAATCCGCCGCCATTTCCGCATCCCTACGTGCGTCCCAGGCGCGACACAGTCGTTCCGCCAATGCCCGACGTGGCGAGGTCGCGGGTAATACCTTGTCCAATTCTGCGTACCGTTGCGGGCCGGAAGCATTCATGGCCGGAACCAAATCGCTGGCCCGGATCACGTTCTGACGCAGGGCTTCCACCGCTTCACGGTAAGCTTTACGGGCTTTGCGGGTGGCCTCATCAGCCAAGGGCATCTGAATTTGAATCCGGTTGCCCCCCACCACGCGCCAATTGATATTTTTAATCCCTTGCGGGTCAACCCGCCGTCGTAGGGTGTCAATAACACGCGTTGGCAGCGTGAGATCAAGCTTCTGCTCAGGGGTCAGCTGCAATTCATACAACAGATCCGTACCACCGGCCAAGTCAATCCCACCTTTGGGCGGGTAATAATGCCACAGCGCCAGACTGGCGATGCCCACAATCAAACCGATTAGCAGAAAACGAGACCAAAGACGTTGCGCCATGATTTACACCAACACAAATGAACCAGCCACGCTACCCACATCATCCGGCTGACGTGGGCCTGCGCAGTATACTGCGGATAAAACGCTTGCCTGCCGGGTCTACACCCCGGTACGGAATAGGCCCGGAACCGGATTATTTCTTATCGGCATCACTGACAATTTTTTGGATGGCAGACTTAAGGTAGGTTACCTTCACATTGTTCGCTTCATCCACTTTCAAGACCACCCGGTCGCCGGATATTTCGGCAACTTTGCCGACCAAACCGCCGATGGTCATGACTTCATCGCCTTTTTTCAGCGCTTCCATCAGCTTGGCTTTCTGTTTCTCTTCTTTCATACGGCCCCGGAACATCATCCACATCATCCCTAAGAGCAACGCCCCCATAATTATGGGCATCGCCAGCTGGCTCAATACGCTGGGTGCGGGCTGGGTGGCAGCCACCGCGTCCTGAGTGGTGGCAACAGCACTCTGGACCGCATTAGCCACCGGTGTGGGCGCGGTCTGGGCGTTAACATTGGGCACTATCTGAGCCAAAATCGTCATCATGTTCATGAATATCCTTTCGAAACACGATCACTGCAACCTTAATCCCACAGACTTATTGCGCTGCATCTTCCAGACGGTCTGGAGGCGGGACAAGGCAAGATAGGGAATTGTCGCGAATTGCACGCCTTATGTCCAGCATCCAGCGCTGGTAAAACCGCAAATTATGGATACTTACCAAGATTGGCCCCAGCATTTCGTCCACTGCAAACAGGTGCCGGACGTACCCCCGGCTGAAGTTCTGACAGGCATAACAGTCACAACCGTCCTCAATGGGACTCTGATTGCCCAGATGCTTGGCGTTACGCAGCCGAATCGC